>JAGCXI010000005.1 GCA_017961365.1 Clostridia bacterium | reverse complement strand
GGAGCCACTTCACGAGATCGAGCACGGTGGTCAGCGCATAAGAGACGAGACCGGAAACGGCGATCCCGATCGCCCCGACGCGCGGCACGAGCACGCATAATAGGATCACGCGCAGGAGCACGGAGACAGCCAATGCCTCCGCCGCCACGTCCGCTCTGTCGATGGACTGCAAGAGCGCGGCATAGATCTGCGTGAGCGAGAGGAAGACCACGCTCGCCGACGAGATCCTGAGAAGCCGAGCTGCGAGCGCTGTCTCCTCCGCCGAAAAAACGGGATATAAAAGACGAATCGCCTGCGGCGCGAGCACGAGAAGCGCCAAAGCGCAAGGCAGGCTGATGACAAGAGCGATCTTCAGCGTGAGCGTGCTTTTCTCTTTCAGGGAAACGACGTCTCGCATCGCCTTGCTCCTCGAAATGACGGGGATGATGGCGACCGCGACGGCAAGGACAAGCACGACGGGGAAATTCACGATGGAATTCACCGCGCCGGCATAAATGCCGTAAGTGGCGACGCCCGCCGACCTCTCCACGCCGAAAAGGAAAAGCAAACGCACGATGAGGAAGCTATCCGCGAAGGCGGCAAGCGGGAGGATCACCCCGCCGAAGCGTAAGGGAAGCCCCTCGCGAAGCACCGTGCGGAAGGGCACGCGGGAAAGCCCCGAAGCGCCCCTGCTTTTCAGATAAACGATCGCCAAGACCAAGACCGCCACCGCTTCCGCCGCGGTCACGCCGAAAAGCGCCGCGGCGGCGGCTTGCGCCGCCCCCCTCTCTCGAAAAAGATATGCGAGAGAAAGCCCGACGCCGAGCTTCACCGTCTGTTCGATGAGAAGAGAAGCCGCGGTGGGGGCGAGGCGCATATTCCCATTAAACCAGCCTTTCAGCGCGGAAAGAAAAGAGACGAAGAGCACGGCGGGCGCGATGACCCGATAACCGATGCCTCCCCCGACGGCGCCCTGTGCTCCCGCGATCGCCTCCCCGAAAAGAAAGAGGATCCCCGCCGCAAGGAAGGCGGAAATGCCGCTCTCGACAAGTGCGGTCAGAAAATATCCTCTCGCTTTCTCTTTTTCGTCCAGCGCGCGATACGCCGCCACTTGACGAGAGATCAAAGTCGTATGGAAAGAGGAAGTCAAAGCGATGGCAAGGGCGTAAATGCTGAAAACGAGCTGATACACCCCCACGCCTTCCGCACCGATAAGATTCGTGAGCGGAATGCGATAAAGGGCGCCGATCAGCTTTGCAAGGACGGTGACGACGGTGAGAGCGCCCACTCTTTTGGCGTACGCCTTATCGTCCGATCTGCTCTTCAAAGAAGCTTGCACCGGTCGCCGCCAATTGTTCGTCCGCCTTCGTGACGGGCTCTTTGGAAAGGATGAGGATCGCGCCGAAAAGGTCTCCCGCGGAGAGAATGGGCTGCACGATCTCGGAGCGAACGCCCTCCACGCCGAGCGTCTGACAGCGCCCCTCGCCGAGCGTCACGCGCCGCCTCTCCTCCAAGAGATGCCTCAGCGCATCCGAAATGCTGCTTCCCTCTTCGGGAACGCCTTTCCCCGCGGCGGCGATGACTTTATCCGTGTCCGTGATGATCGCCGCTTTGCCCGTCACTTTATAGATGGCAGCAGCAAGTGTGCGCGAGAATTTTTCCAAAGAAGACATCTCGCTGTACTTGCGCAGAACGACCTCTTCCTCGGTGGTATAGATCTCGAGCTCCTCCCCCTCTCTCATCTTCATGCTTTTCCTGATTTCTTTCGGGATCACCACCCGACCGAGCTCATCGATTCTTCTTAAAATGCCTGTAGCTTTCATAGTGCCTCCGATGGGTAGTATGGCGAAAAGGAAGGAATTTACACATAAAAAAACCGCTCCGTCTTGAAGCGAGGGAGCGGCGATATTTTTTCTTCTTCTCTCAATACGTCTTAATGATCGTGCGCGGAACGGAGCCTTCCAAAAGCTCGCGGATGGAGAACTGCGAACTGCCGATAATGACGGTGGTGCCATTGCGGAGCGGCTCTTTGATATATTCGAGCTTCGCCTTCGCGCCGCCCGCGCCTTTGCGACTGGCGCCTTCGCAGAGGGTCTGATGATATTCGACATTCTTGATAAGCTCCTCGATATCTTTGCCACCGATCTGCGAGACGAGGGTATTCTTATCCTTACTGTCCGTATAGATGCCGTCGGTGGAGCTCATGATGAGGAGGGTCTTCGCCTTCATCAAGCAGGCGATCTGGCTCGCCGTCTCGTCATTATCCACGCATTGCACGACGTGGGCGGACTTCAGCCGCAGGTCACGTATCTCGAGATTCCGCGTCTCCTCGCAGCTCACGGCATCATTATAATTGATGATGGGGATAGCGCCCTGCTCACGCGCACGAAGAAGCATCGCGCGGAGGTGCTCCCTCTTCTCGGGATCATTGAAATGTTGGTGCTCGACGAGGATCTGACGCACGCTGTACTTCGGATCGATGAACTGCCGATAGGTATTCATGAGGACGGTCTGCCCTTGCGCGCTGTAATCCGTCTTGACGTCCTCCTCGTCCCCCGAAAGCTCGAAGCCGTTTCTTTTGATATAATCGAGCCTGCCGACTTCCACCGCGCCCGACGTCACCCAAATGTCGCCCGGGCAAAGATCCTGCGAGATCCGCGCGACGGTGTCATAGCTCAATGCATTGCGCTTCTTGTCGATGAGCGCCATCGAGCCGACCTTTCCCACCAATTCAAAATCAAATTTCATATTTTCTCCTTCTCGACCGATAACGGCCGACCTTTTCGCCGCGCCGCTTCTGCGATGTGTGTAACGTTTATTCTTTTCCGCTCCGATATCCTTTCATATCGATCATCCGCTCGGATATCTGCCGAGATCAATCGTCCCCCGCGCCGAGGTATTCCAGCGCCGACGCCGCAGGCACGGGCTTGGAATCTCCGTAACGCGTGAAGAACATAAAGATAAAAGCGATGACCACGCAGATGGCGGAATACAGGAAGAGATATTGATCCTCGAAATAATCCATCACGAGACCCGAGATGAAGGGCGTGATCGCCTGCGCGCTCATCGTGGAGATATAATAATAACCCGTGTACTTTCCTACGCTGGAAGAGGAAGAAAGCTCCAAAACCATCGGGAAGGTATTCACGTTCGTGATGATGAGACCGAAGCCAGAGATCAGATAGAAGATCGCGAAGAGGTATTTCGCCATTTGGTCCGGCTTCACGAAGAGGAAGACAAGGATAAAAGAGACGACGGACAAGAGGAAGCCCAAGAGGACGCTCTTGCGCCTGCCGATCTTCACGGCGAGCATGCCCACGGGGATAAATGCGATCGCCGAGACCGCCATGGAGGCGCCCGAGATGACGGAAGCCACCGCCGCAGACTGATTCAGGACCTTCGTGCAATACACCGAGAGATTGGACGAGATGGCGTTATACCCCATAAACCACATAAAGGTGGAAGCGAGGATGAAGAAAAAGCTCCTGCGATAAGCGCGCTCGTGCTTCTTCTTGCGGAGAGCGATCTCTTCCGGCGTAAGAGACTCGGCGGGAGCGCCGTCCTCCCCTTTCTCTTCGTGCTTATGGGGCAGGATCTCTTCCGCTTCGTCGTCATTGCTGATACCGTATTTCTCGCATTCTTTCTTGCAATCCTCGACGAATTTATTCTCATTCACAAGGAAGAGGAAGGCGACGAGGATCGCCACCATGACCGCGGCGCAGACAGCGAAGATCTGCGTGAATGGATTCTCCGAGAGAATGAAGGCGACGGTATAGATGATGAATGCGATGGCACCGCCGATGCCGCCCATCAGGTTTATCATCGCATTCGCCTGACTGCGCAGGGGCTTGGGAGTGACGTCCGGCATCAATGCCACCGCAGGAGAGCGGAAGCTCGCCATCGCCACCAAGACGAGGAAGAGCACGGCGAGATAGATCCCGATGCGCTCGGGGTGCATCTTGGTGATGGTGTGATTCACCTCCTCGCTCGCAAAGACCGCAATGCCCGGCTCCACGAACTTTTGATAATCGGCGTTATGCTGTTTGATCTCGTTATATTCTTCTTCGGTGATCTCCACCATTTGCGAGATCCTCGTAAAGCCCGAGACGGTGGTCTCGATGCGATAGAACTTGATGCCGTCCTTTTTGATCTCGGTCACGCCGTATTTCGCGATCTCGAGATAATCTTCAAGAGAGTTCTTTCCATTCAGCTTCAGGTAATCGTGATCGGAATAAGCATAGCCGACGCCCGACTTCGCCTCGGTCTCATACATCATCGTATAGAACTGCTCCGACGACGTATAGACCGTGCCGTTCGACGCCTCGTAGGTGAAGTCCGCCGTGGTCTCCACCGCATAGATATCCTTACGCAGCGCAGTCGCCTCCTTCAGTTGCACGCTCGCCGTGATGGGCACGAAGATCATAATGACGACGGCGAGAATGGTCCCGATGAAGAGGAAGGGCGTGCGTTTGCCGTACTTGCTATTCACCTTATCCGACCATTTGCCGAAGATGGGCAGGAGGAAGAGGGAGAGCACGTTATCGATGCCCATGACTACGCCGCGGAGGCTATTCGACAAGCCGAAAGCACGCTCGAGAAGGAGCGGGATCACGAAGTCATACGCCGTCCAAAAGAGCATGATGATCGCGAAAGCCAGCCCGACTTTTATCGTCCTTTTATAATTCAATTTCATATTTCACTCCCCTTTTCTTCTTTTACGGAAAGGCGCTCGAGATAAAGGTCGGTCTCCAAAAGGACGCCGCCTTCTCTGACGTATTGTTCATATTTCCAAAGCTCCGCCGTTTTGACGGTAAAGCCGTATTTCTCCGCGAGAAACTCCGTAAACCTATCGGGACGGAGCGTCGTATTCCCCGCCGCGAGGCAGACGTTCAGGCTGTCCGGATAGACCTTCACGCCGTTCACCATCGGCGCCACGTCCTTCACGGTGGTCTCCCCTTTCTTGGTGATGGGCATCTCGAGGGAAAGAAGATTCACCACGCTCTCCACCTCTCGCCTGACCTTCTCCGCGCCGACCTGCTTTACGGCGTAATCCGCCGCCACCGTGCGTCCCGCAAGATTGGGATTACTCTCGAGGGTAAAAGCCTTCGTCGCCTCCAATCCCGCAGGCGCGACGGCATTGTATTTCTCCATAAAAGTCTTCCCGTCCGCCTCCACCGTTCGAACCGTGATGTACTCTGCGGAAGAGGAGATGCCGAGAGGGAGCGGCGTGCCGAGATTGATGAGCATATGGGGATTAAACCCTTCCGAATACTCGATCGCAAGTCCGGCACGGCGGAACGCTCTCGTGAAATGCCGCAAAAGATCGATATGGGAGATGTATTTCATGCTCCCGCATTTATTGTATTTCAAGACGACGATCATTTCTTTTTCACCTCGTCGCAGGGCGCGAAAAGCGCGGCGCCGCACCCTTTGCAGCCTTTGTCACAGCCCGTCGTACATTCCGCTCGATACGCTTTCTCACGCTCGCGAAGGAGATAATCCCGCGTCACACCGATGTCGATAAACTCCCAAGGCAGAGGCTTGTCGAGAGGCTGCGCGCCGAGATATTTGCGGCGGTCGATGCCGAGCTCATTCATCGCCTCGTCCCAGATCTCATAATGGAAATGCTCCGTCCAGCTATCGAACATCGCGCCCTTCCGATACGCCAGCTCGATGAGCGCGGAGAGCGCCCTGTCGCCGCGAGCGAAGATAGCTTCCAACTCGCTGGTCTCGCGATCATGATAATGGAAAGACACGCCTTTCACCTTGCGAAGCTCATCCTTCAAAAGAAACTGTCTGCGCCGCATCTCGGGGATATCGATCTGCTCTTCCCATTGGAAAGGCGTCCCCGGCTTGGGGATAAAGACCGAACAGCTGACCGTGATATTGATCCCGCCTTTGTGATGCTCGAAATAAAGCCTGCGAATATTGCGGACGAGCTCTACGATACCCATAAGATCCTCGTCCGTCTCGGTGGGCAGACCGAGCATAAAATAAAGCTTCACGCTGCGATATCCTTGATCGAAAGCGGCGGAAAGCCCTTCGCGGATCTCCTCCTCCGTCACGTTCTTATTGATGACGTTGCGAAGCCTTTGCGTGCCCGCTTCGGGCGCGAAAGTCAGCGAACTTTTGCGGCTGTTCTCCGCGTACTCTTTTTTAAAAGAACTCAAGCGAAGAGACGGCAAAGCGAGATTTACATGCGCTTCTTTCGCAATGGGAGTCAAACGCGCGAGTAACTTCTCCAAATAAGGATAGTCGCCCGTCGAGAGAGAGCCGAGGCTGATCTCGTCAAAGCCCGTCTCGCGGATCAGATCCTTGCAAAGCTTTTCCACAGTCTCCTCGCTGCGATAACGAATGGGACGGTAATAATATCCCGCTTGACAAAAGCGACACCCATTCTGACAGCCACGGAAGAGCTCCACCATCGCGCGGTCATGCACGACTTCGAGCGTAGGCATAAGCTGCGCCGTCGGATAAAAACAATGCTCGAAATCTCTGACCACCGCTTTCTTCACCGTTTTGCGGCGCGCGGGGGTATTGAGACAAGGCACGTAAATCCCTTCTATCTTCTCCGCTTTCTTCAAAAATTCGCGACGGGAAAGACCCTTCTTCTTGCAAACACGGAAAAGCGCGGTGAGTTCGACGATCATATCTTCGCCCTCTCCCACCATGAAGAGATCGAAAAAGTCCGCGATGGGCTCCGGATTGATAGCGGAGGGACCGCCCCCGACGATCAAAGGATAGCGCTCGTCGCGATCTTTCGCATAAAAGGGGATCTCCGCGCTGTCAAGGACGTAAAGGATCCCCGTATAAAGCATCTCGTATTGCACGGAAAAACCGAGGATATCGAAATCTTTCAAAGGACGCTTGGTCTCGAGGCTCATCAAAGGAAGCCCGTTTTCTTTCAAGAGAGCTCTGAAATCGAGGGCGGGGGCGAAGCAACGCTCGCAGACTGTGCCTTCCTCGCGATTCAGGACGTGATAGAGTAGCTTCAAGCCGAGATTGGACATCCCCACTTCATAAAGATCGGGCATACAGATACAGAATCGGACGTCGCATTCCTTCTCCATATCGGGGGTATTGTATTCGCCGCCGCTGTAACGAGCGGGTTTTTCGACTTTCAGTAAGATCTCGTCCTGCGTCATTCGTAAACCTCTGTTTTGACATTATACCATAGGCGGCGTAAAATAACAAGTTTATTTCCGCGTGCGAGCCCCTTTCCTTTTCTTTCGAGCTCTCTTTTCGATCTTTCCTTCTAAGGTGATCGCTTCGAGGATCGGCGTTTCGCGATGATATTTCAAGACAAGATCCGCCACTTCCTCGGGGGACAAAATGCAGATCGTTTTTCCTCTCTCTTTCACGCGGACGGCGCAGAGCCTCCCCTCTTTATCCGCGGACACAAGGGAGTACAAGGGAGAATCCCCCTTGCAAACTCTGCGAAAAGGCAGAGAAAAAGCGAAGAAGGACATCATCATAAAGACCCCGAATGTCAGCAAAGTCAGGTTTTTAAGACCGAAGCGGAAAAAGAGGAAAACGGCGCCGACGCCGAGCGCGAAGGTCATTGCTTCCGTAAAGATCCGCGCCGCCCTCCCCTTCGCGATGCGGCAAAGCAATCTTCCGCCGTCGAGCGGATAAGCGGGAAGCAAATTTACGAGAGCGATATGTACGTTCGCCGTGATGAAGCCGTGCAGATATCCGTACATTTCGGGTACCAGCCAAGAAAAAGCGAGGCAACACGCCGCGGCAAGCAGATTCGAAGTCGGTCCCGCGAGCAGGATCGCCCCGACATACGACACGTCGTGCGGCAAAGAAAGAGAAGCGCCGTACGGCAAGAGGGTCACGGTCATATCTCGCGCGCCCGCGATGCGAGCGATGGCATAATGAGAAAGCTCATGCAAAAAGACGGCGAGAAAGGCTACGAGATAAGAGAAGACCCCTCCGAGAAGGGTGGAGACCAAAAGAAAAGCGAGAAAAAGAGGATGGATGCGAAGTCTCAAAGGACGAAAGAAAAAAGACTTACCGCGATGCTCTCCGTCAGGAGGGCTTTAGAGATCGCCGCCGCAACAAGATAAATCACCGCGCCGAAGATCACGGAAAAATACAAAAAGGCAAAAGGGCTGTCCTTCCCTCGCCGAATCACTACGTTTTTATTCTCATATCCTTTCCCGCAAGTTCGTCTGTCTCTCATAATACAGATCGTATGCGAGAAAGGAGCTGCTTATGCAGAAGGTATCTCCGTCCGCCCCCTCACGCGAAACGCGCGCGCCGAGATCGAGATCTCATACATCCCCTGCTCGTCCACGCGGATCTCCGCGGCGACAGACTGCGGATTCACTTCGAAAAAACCGTCCAAGACCTCATAGACGTCGCTCTTCAAAACGGCGATAACATTTTCCTGCGTGCCCGTCCGATCCTGCAAAAGCACCTTCTTGATGCGCTCCACGCCTCGCTTCGCATTTTTCATCTTCACCTCGCTATTTTGCGGAAAAATCCGATGATCCCGCGATATTTCGCCGTGCAGTCGTATATCGCGTCCGTCCCGAGCATAATATTCGACGCGATCATACAGACCGCGCGATAATGGCGGCTCCTTGCGTCGCTGATCTTCCCCACCGTGGCGGAAAGCAGCACCTCGTCATCCTCCGGAACGCTCCCGATCACGGGGAGACGAAGGACGGAAGTCACGTCCTCGACGCTCATAAGATCGCCTTTGAGGACGAGATCGCCGCGCACCCGATTCACCACCACGCTCACGCGGCGGAGCCGATAAGACGCCAAAAGATTCGACACTTTGTCCGCGTCACGAACGCTCGCGGGCACGGGCGTGGTCACGATGATCGCCTCATCCGCCACGCTGACCGCCCGATGGAAGCCCTCGTCGATCCCCGCGGGACAATCGATGAGGATATAATCAAAGCTGCGACGAAGGGCATTCACGACATTCGCAAAAGAGCGCTGAGAGATCTGCCCGCCCGAAAGCGCGCGCGAACTCAAAAGATAAAGATCCTCGCAAAAAGGATGCGCCACGAGCGCTTCGGAGAGGCGACATCTCCCCTTTTCCACGTCTAAAACGTCATAACCGACGATGCTCTCGATGCCGAGGACGAGGTCAAGATTATTGAGTCCGACGTCCGCATCCACAAGCACGGTCTTCGCCCCCGCTTCCGCGATCGCCACGCCGAGCGTAGCGGTAATAGTGCTCTTCCCCACTCCGCCCTTCCCCGAAGTGACCACGATACATCTTCCCATAAAAAAAAGGATACTGCTTATCGAGATAAGAGTATCCGTTTATTTCAGAGAAGAAAGGGATATCTTGCCGATTCCCCGCGAATCAGTATTTGACCTTTTCCGCGATATACGCCTCGAGATCCGCAAGCGCGACCCTGTCCTGCGCCATCGTATCGCGGTCTCTGACCGTGACGGTGCCGTCTTCCAAGGTGTCGAAATCCACCGTGACACAAAGCGGCGTGCCGATCTCATCCTGACGGCGATAGCGCTTGCCGATGGAGCCCGTCTCGTCGTACGTGGCGGAGAATTTCTTCATCAGATCCTGATAGATCTCCGTCGCCTTATCGCCGAGCGCCTTCTTCTGCAAAGGAAGCACAGCCACTTTATACGGCGCAATGGCGGGATGGAAATGCATCACCACGCGGGTGTCGCCGCCCTCGAGCTCCTCCTCGTCATACGCGTCGCAAAGCACGGTGAGCACCATTCTCTCCACGCCGAGCGAAGGCTCGATGACATAAGGCACGTACTTTTCATTCGTATTCGGATCCATATAGGAAAGCTCCTTGCCGGAGACCTTCATATGCGCCTTGAGGTCATAGTCCGTCCTATCCGCGACGCCCCAAAGCTCGCCCCAGCCGAAGGGGAACTTATATTCGAAGTCCGTCGTGGCGTTGGAATAGAAGCAAAGCTCGTCTTTGTCATGATCACGAAGCTTGAGATTCTCCTCCTTGATGCCGATGCCGAGAAGCCAATTTTTGCAGAATTCCTTCCAATAAGCGAACCATTCGAGATCCGTGCCCGGTTCGCAGAAGAATTCGAGCTCCATTTGTTCGAATTCACGCACGCGGAAGATGAAATTCCCCGGCGTGATCTCATTGCGGAAGCTCTTACCGATCTGTCCGATGCCGAAAGGCACTTTCATGCGGGACGTGCGCTGGACATTGAGGAAATTCACAAAAATGCCCTGCGCGGTCTCGGGACGAAGATAGAGCGTGCTGACAGAATCCTCCGTCACGCCTTGGAAGGTCTTGAACATCAGATTGAACTGACGAATTCCTGTGAAATCCGCCTTACCGCAGATGGGACACTTGATCTCTTTTTCTTTGATATAGCTCTCCATCTCGGCATGCGACCAAGCCGCGATATTCATCTCGATGCCGTTCTTCTTATTGTATTCCTCGATGAGGTTATCCGCGCGATGGCGGGACTTACAGCTCTTACAATCCATCAAAGGATCGGAAAAACCGCCCACGTGACCGGACGCCACCCATACATTCGGATTCATCAAGATCGCGCAGTCCAAGCCGACGTTCAAGGGATTCTCCGTGATGAATTTCTGCCACCAGGCTTTCTTGATATTATTCTTGAGCTCCACGCCGAGAGGACCGTAATCCCAAGTATTCGCCAGACCGCCGTAGATCTCGCTGCCCGGATATACGAATCCGCGACCTTTCGCCAACGCCGTAAGCTTATCCATAGTGAGTTTCGTAGCCATAAGAAGTCTACCTCCGTTTTCGTCTAAAAAAATAATAATCAATCCTATATAAAATGTCAAGCATAGGAAAGTAGCAAAACGAAAATTCAATGCGTATGATGAAGTAGAACCAAATACTTTTGGAAATACACGGAGGTACATAGTATGAACAATTTCTGTAACAACGACTGTTTATGGCTCTTGCTCCTGCTCTTCTGCTGCGGCGGATGCGGGAATAAGTGCGGCGGATGCAATATCGACACCATCATCATCCTCTACCTGCTCCTCTGCTGCGGCGGCTGCGGCTGTGGCTGCAAGGACGCTCCGAACTACGGCTTCGGCTGCAAGTAAAAAGCGAAAGAAATGCCCCGTAGTTGCGGGGCATTTTTTATTTGAATTGTATGAATCAAAATTCGATTTTTGAGAAACTCTAACGGCAAAATGCAAGTTTTTTTATTTGCAAAATCAAAAAAGCCGACGAATGCCGACTTCTTTACTCTAAAAAAACGAAATTCTATTTAGTTAATTGAGCGCGGAGAAGCGTGCAGATGTAAGGCTCGGCGAGGCCTTTCTATACAGAAAAAATATAAGGTGTCGGCGAAGAGTGCTGCAAATACGAGCCACTAATTCAATTCAGATTGCAGAATGAAACTTTCTTTTATCTCGGCGAGCGTGGAGAAGGGTTGCAGATACGAGCGCTCTCCGAGGAGGCGGACCTGAGCGTACTTTCCGTACGTGATGCCCGACGAGCGAGGAAGTTAGCGACGTAGATGCGCCCTTATACACGCTCGCCCATTAAGCGCGCGCGTACCGTATCATCTATCTCGTAATTCTCCCCCGGCATCGTATTCCAATGCCCCTTCGCGTCCTTGCTGACGATATGATAGGTCTTATTCTTCTCGATATCGATGATCTTTTTAAACTTACCGACAAGCTTACTGATACTCTGCACCTCTTCAGGATGGACCTCGTACACCGCATACATCTTCTCATTGAAGCGCACGTTTAATCCATCCGCCTGATAAGTGCTCTCATTGAAATGCGGGTTCATATCCTGCCAAATACCGATGACCAAGAAGGAGAAATTCAGCCACGTTTCGCCGTCTTTATCCACGTAGAAATTCCCTTCGTCGGACAGCTTAAAGGCTTCGCGGATCACCGTACCTAAAAAATCGCTGAAGGATGCCACCAAAAGTTGCACGGTTTCGTCATCCTTTTGCGGCAGGATATTCATCTGCACTTCATCGAGTTTCTTCCAATTATAAACGTAGTTCTCGCCTTCAAATTCGAAAAACCCGAAGTCGACCGCATTTGTATTCTTATTTTTGGAAAAGCTATCCACGACTTCATCGAAATTTCCGCAAGCGATCACCACGGGCGCGATGGTATGGCTGAAAATGCAGTTCTTTATCTTCGCGCTTGCGCGGCAATAATCGGACTCTTGCAACACGATGGCGGAAGCGGCGTTATTGCGCAGGATACAGCCGTCCACAAAGATATCGCCGATCGCGACGTTGATATGGCTGTACGCATATTGGAAGAGACAGCCTTTCACCGTGAGGCTCATATGATAGGAAGGATCCGGATAATTCCCGATCAAGCTGATCGCGCCGCCACCCGAATGGCTGAGCTCCTCAAAAGTCTCTTTGGAATCCTCCGTGGTGGGCTGCGTCGCCTGCATATTCAGATTCGAGACGGTCACGTCAAGGGAGGCGGGCATCGTCTCTTTGGTGAAAGAAGAGAAGTCCCAAAGGAGGAGCATCTCGTCAAACTCCACAGACTCCATGAAGAACTGTCCGTCGAGCTTATTTCCATTGCCGTAAATGGGCACCGTAACGTTTTTCAAGGCGGCGCCGCCATCTGCTTTCGCGGGATAATAAACGTCCGTATGCAAGACGACGCCCTTGGTGCTCGCATCCGAAAGGACCGTCCGCAGATCCCAATACGGGGCGAAAGAGGGCTTCTCCCCTTTCGAGGCGTCGAAATGCGCCTTCGGGACGCCTACGCCGACATTCACGCCGTTTACGAGATTAAAGGTGTAACTCCTTCTCACGGGCAGTCCGTCTTGATTATACGCCGTGGCGGTGATGGTGCAGCTCTCGCCGTCCACGTCATCCGCAAAGGTCACGACGCCCTCGCTATCCACCGTGGCGACGTCCTTATTCGTGCTGTCGAAGGTGTAAGACTCGATGCCGACGTCTTCGGGATAGGAACGTACGGTGAGCGCATAACGCTTGGTGTAAGTCCCATTGATATAAGAGACGTTTCCGAAGACACGCTCTTGCAAAAGCCCAACTTTGTCCATATATTCCGTCTCAGAGAGACGGAAATCATCCACGGTGCTCGTCACGTTGACGGTGACACGCTGAGAAGCATATCCCTCCGCCTCCGCATAAATCTCCGCCTCGCCGCTTCCCTTGGCATAGATCCTGCCCTGCAGTACGTCCGCAACGTCCGTATTCGTGCTCATCCAGCGAATGGCGGGCGAAGAACCGTCCAAAGCCACCGCGCGGAGCTCGACGTTAGACGTGCCGAGCGAAAGGAAATTCGAGAGCGCACCGCTCTTCAAAGCGAAAATATTCTCGATGACGAGAGTCTTGAGAGACGCCACTTTTACGACCGTCAAGGTCTCCTCGCGATCCCCTTTCTTTACCTTCACCTGCATCGCGCCGAAAACGGGCGTATGCGAGAGATCAAGGAGACCCCCGCCTTCCGCCGTCGCATCCTCGTCGGCAAGACAGCCGCATTCGGAGACCGAGAGTGAGGACGCCGTCGTATAAAGGACAGACTCTTTCAAAAGTGCCGTGCCCGAGACGCGGACATTGACCTCGTTCGAGACCGTCTTCCCGGAAGCCGTCACCGTCGCGGAGATCACGGCGTTTCCTTCCGAAAGCGCCTGCACCACACCGTTATTATCCACGCGCACGACGCTCTCATCCGAGCTCGACCATTGCACTTTTTCCGCGCGCACGCTGACCGCGGGCTTGACGGAAGCGAGAAGACTCTTTGTCTCGTATTGTCGCAAAGAAAGCTCGGAGAAGGTCTCGCCTTCATAATCCCCGATCAAAAGATATCCCGGGATCCTACCCGTCACATAGAACGTGGCGCGCGCATTGACGGAAGTATTCTTCTTGGACGTGCAAGTGATATCCACGCTGCCGTAATCGAGAAATTCCACTTCGGCGGCGTCTTTCCTACTCTTCGAGGGAGTGACCTTTGCGATCTTCGGATCGGAAGATTCCCAGACGAATTCATCCGTCGCGATCCCCGGGAAAACGTCGCAAATCAAGGTATACTTCCGCAAAGCGTTCTGCTCTTCGAGAATGATCTCTTCTCCCGTCACCTCTTCGCCGCTATGCTTCAGCCGAATGGACTCCGCCGGGATATCCACGAAAGCGGACGCGATGAGAAGACCACTCGCACTGATCGTGAGAATGATCAATATCGGGATGAGCAGTAATATCGCTATCATTATTTTTTTCATATCGCTCTGTCAATTCTTGCGGCTGTTTTCTTCTCTTTCGAGGAAAAGCAACGCCGTTTTCTCCTTTATTTTATCATTTCGCCCTGCGCCGACGGATCATCTTTGCGCGATCCTTTCGTATCTTGCGTCAAGGCCGATCATCAGCCAAAGCGCGGCTCCCACGGCAAGCAGAAGCGAAACGCCGGCAAGGACAAGGAAAGTCGTGACTTCTCCCCAAAGAAAGATGCCCACCATCCCGAAAAGCCCATAAAGAATGGAAATGGCGAATCCGACGAAGAGCGTAACGAACGTGGAGATATTTCCCACGCTGAGCTCTCCGTCCCCGCCCACGGCAAACTGCGGGCGCGCCGTATCGAGACGCACAGCGAAACAAGTCACCGCGACCGAGACCGTAAAGGCGATGCCGAAAGCGCCGAAAGCGAATTTCGCCGAGACCTGCCCCGTCGCCCAAATGAGGATCGCCGTCACGAGGATGGACGCCGTGGAGACCGCCATATACAAAGCGAGCTTGATCAAGACCTGCGTCCTATACGCCACGGGGACGATCTTAGTCAGATAAAAATTATCCCCTTCGCGCGACACCGAAGATGCGGCGAAAGAGAGGATGATCGTGCAGAAAGTGAGCATGACCATCAAAGCGAGCGCAGGCACGATGGCGGCGCCGATGGAGCGCTCGCCCATGGATGCGGCGAGTCGATTACAATAAAACACCATGACGGGCGCCGCGACCGCCATGCAGAGATATTGGAAGGAATAATTGCTGCTGCGGAAGATCTCGAGGAATTCGCGGCGGAAGACGGAAAGCGTCGGCTTACGCACTTGATTTTTCGTTACTTTCGTAAAAGTGGCGCCGCCGCCTTCGATATCACGAAGGATGGTATTCAGATAATGCTTCTTATTCAGAAGAACAGCCCCTCCCGCAAAAATCAGCACGATCGCCACCGAAATCAAGCTACTGCCGAGGCGCCATTCGCCGATGAGCATATACGCGAAGAAATTCGCGGGATAAATGTATTTCGCGGCTTGACTGACGATGACCATCGTCTCCTTGCTGAAGAAGCTCATCGCTTCCTCTTTCATATAGTCCACGACGCCTTGAATGATATGCATATAGATCGCGAAGCCCGCCGCCACCATGATGACGGAGACGAGCAAAGAGAGCGTGAACATATTCTTGGTGCGAGAGCTGATCTGCATGACGGGGATCGCAAGCAGGTTCGACACCGCCAAAGGAAGCGCGCTGATGAAAACCATCACGACGGGGAGCAAGGCGTAATAAGACCAATTCTGCTTGGTGACGATGCCGTAAATGATGAAGACCGGCAGCTCCACCACGACGGTGAAGATGACCTGCATCATCACGAGAACGGCGATCTTGGAGGCAAAAACCGCGCCTGCCGAAACGGGAAACCGCATCAGCAATTCGTTATCGCCGCTGCGAAAGAGATTCTTGATGACGGAGCTTATGCCGAACACCACCAAGATGAGCATGGAGAGCGCGATGAAGAGCACGAGGAATTCCTTGCTCATCTCGTACATATCGAACATCAAAACGAGCTGATTAACGCCGAAGATATAGAGGGCGTAGACGAGGAGCGCGAGCGCGGTGAAAAGCAAGATCTTAAAAGCCGTCGCCACGGGCTTGGACACGCCGCGCGTCCCAAAACGAGCTTTGAGCTCGAGCTTAAAGAGCGTTTTATATTCTTTCATGCCTGATTCTCCGCCATCGTATAGCTGCGGAAGACGCTCTCGAGCGACTCCCGATTCCCTTCTTCATGCAGGTCGATCACGGCGCAAAGCTCACCGTCATGAATGATCGCCACGCGGTCGCAAAGCTTGGAAACAAGGTCGATATTGTGCGAGGAGAAAAAAACGGTATTCCCTTCCGCCGTATGCGCCTTCATCTCGTCGATGATGTCGAACATGGACTGCGGATCGAGCCCCACCATCGGCTCGTCGAGCACCCAAAGCTTGGGATCATGAATGAGCGCGGCGATGATGCAGATCTTCTGCTTCATTCCGTGGGAATATCCTTTGATCTGGCGATCGATCGCGAAAGAGATCTTAAACATCTTGAGGTATTTATTCAGTCTCTCTTCGCGAGCTTCGAGAGGCACGTCGTAAAGATCCGCGATATAATTCACGTACTCCCTGCCCGTCAGTTTTTCATAGACCGAGTGATTGTCGGGGACGTAGCCGATATTCTTTTTCGCATTGATCGGATCCTTTTTCATATCGTATCCGCATACGATGATCTCGCCGCTGTCATAGGGATGGATCCCCGTGATGCATTTGATGGTCGTGGACTTGCCGGCGCCGTTTTGCCCAAGGAAGCCGAAGATCTCGCCTTCTTTCAATTCCAACGTGAGATCGTTGATCGAGTAACGTTTGCTATTGATATATTTTTTCTTCAAATTTCTGATCGTAAGCATATTTTATCCTTTGCCGCGGTGTAGAAACGTCGCGCGCATTCGCATCTTTTTTTTTCGGGGCGCTCTTACTGCCAAGAGACCTCTCCGTCCTTGCGGATATTTCCCCATCTGCCGTCTTTCTTCACTCTGCCGTAGCCCTCGCCCGTAAAAGCGGTCGCCGCGTCATAGATGAAAGGAACGGTCTCTTTCCCCGTCTTATCGATATAGCCGCATTTCTCTCCGAGAGAGACATTTGCCCAGCCCTCCGAGAAACTGCCCGCCGTATCGTACTTATAAGGGATCACCAGTACGTTTTCGCGGTTGATATATCCGAAAAGTCCGTTCATCTCCACCGCCGCCATATCCTCTTTGAAATTCAAGGCTTCGGTATAGATCGGGGGGATGACTTCCTTTCCGTTCTCGTCCTTAAAGCCCCATTTACCGGCGCGCTGGAACTTCGTAAAACAATCCTTCTCCGGCTCGATGCGAGGAGAATGGACGAGTTTTTCCCGCGGGAAAATGCGCGAGAAATCCACGGAAGCATTCCCGTTTCCTTTTTTATTCTTTCCCTGCTCTTTGCCTGCGTTTCTGCGATCAAGCTGCGCCTCGCGAGGCTCTCTTTGCTCGCGTTGCTCGCGCGGAGGATTTTCCCCCGTCTGCGGTCTCTGTTCTTGTCCTTTCCTCTCCGCTTTCGCTTGCGGCTGCGGCGCGCGAATGGGCTTCTCGCCTTTTCTCTCTTGCGGCTGCGGCGGACGATCTTTCGGCGCTTCTTCGGGGCGGAAATCCACCCTGAGCGGCGCGATCGCATTCGTCACTTCGAAAAGCTTCTTTTTATTGAAATTCTGGACTTTGTACATATCGTTTTTGCGACGTTTCACGATATCGCCCACGGTATGTATGCCGCCTTTTTTCAAGATCTCGAGCGTCTCCACGGACAGATTCAGCCCATCCACGGACATCTGCAAAAGATCTTCGCTGTACGGCGGCTTATAATCGGAAGCGGCTTGTTGCGGCTTCTTGTGCCAACGCCTGTTATTTCTACCCATATTTACTCCTTATACACGATCTTTCTTTTCTTGCCGGCGCGTAAGATCAAAAAGACGATAATACTCGCCGTCACCGCGACGACGGACAGCACGATCGCAAGCGTCTGTCCCGCGGAAAGTCCCCCCTCTCCGAGATATTGCGGCTGCACATAGCATACCTTCCCGTCATAAAGGACTTGTATAAATTCTTTTTCTTCATCCAAAGGCTCTAAGGCGTCGATCTCCGTGCCGTCCGCAAGACGCGTCACTTCTTCGCTCTCGACGCTCGCGGACTCATAGAGCACGACCATTTTGCCGAGCTTCTCCGCCTTAATCTTCATTTTATAACGCTCGATGGGCACGGGCTCTTCATCCACCGTCACGACGTCCGAGATCAGGACGTAACCAACGATATCTTGATAGCGCACGCGATAAAATCCCCAAACGTCCTTCCCTTCTTCATCCACCGCCACGTAAGACAAGACGTCAAAAACTTCCTCTTTCTTCAAAGAAGAGAAAAGGGGCTCCGCGTCTCGCGCGAGATCGATCTTGGAGGGATAAGCATAGACGGAGACGCCGAGCTTCGTATGCAGGCAACGCGCCCTCTCGAAAGGCGCGGGCGCGCTCTCATATGCGCGGACGTCCGCCGCAGGCACGTACGCCACGCCCGTCTCCGTTTCGACGCGACAATACAGATTATCGGCGTAAGTGACTTCGTCATAGCAGAGGAGCTTCGTGCCGCGCGCGATATAGGAGACGTCCTCGAAATTATCCGGAGCGACGTACGCGATGGTGGAAGAAGCCTCCACGACGCAGACGAAAAGGCTCTCCGCCGAGGGCGTCTCATTGCGAACGAAATCGCTGTCCGCGCCCGTCACCACGCCGAAGACGTCTTTCTCAAAAGAGATCACGTTATGATCTGCGAGAAGATAGGTCGTTCCGTCGCTGTCGATGGAGATATCCGCGTATTTGGAAAAATCATTTCCGATAAAGAAAGAAGTCGGGCTGTAATAGCCATTCACCGTGCGGAGATATCGGACGATCTCCCTCGAAGAAGTCAAAAGATAAAGATTCCCGCGATAATCCACCGCGAAGTCCAAAACCGTTTGCGTGGGATCGGGAGACCCGGCAAGAGGATCGCCGTTCGGCGTATAAGCATAGACGTTATTCCCGACGAGGGCGTAAATGACCTTCCCGCCGATGCCGATATTCAGTCTGTCGATCACGCCGCCCGCCGCGCGAAGCAAAGAAAAAGCCGTCTCGCCCGCACGCTTGACATAGATCTTGGAGCCCGCCGCAACGTAAACGGCGTCATTCGAGCCTGCCGCAACGTAACGCGCCGCCTCCTCGAAAGTATATTCCCGTTCGAGCGTCTGAGAGGCGCCGTATTCATAAAGAACGCCCTGATCCACAAGATACGCGCCTTCGCTCGAGAGCACGAGATCCGTCGGCGCGGAAATGCGATGTCCTTCGAGGGCGCTTACTCTCCCCGCCGCAAAAAGCGACGCGCGCATATTCGCGTCCACGACGGCGACGCGACCGCCCTTCACGCTGAGCGCAATGGGATCGGTGAGCCTGCCGATCTCTTTGCCGCAAGAGCCGATATAATTTCTGAATTCGCCCGACTCCGCATGGAAGACCTTGATCGCGCGATACGCGCTGTCCGCCACGTAGACGAGCTCGCCCGAGAGCGCGACGGACGAAGCGGAAGTAATCTTACGGTCCCCGTCCCCCGTCTCGATAAAGGAAGCGTCGGAGCCGCCTTTGAAGACGCCCGCCGACGTATAATAATAGATCACGCCCTCATGGACGGTGAAATTCTTTTCGGTATTGGACAGATGCGCGGGGGCTTTCGCCACGAGATCGAATGTCTCGCCGTTTTTCTTCACGATATTGCCGTCTTCCGTGCGCAGATAAAGATCCTCGCCGTCCGTCACGATGTATTTTGCCCATTCATTGGAATTGGTGAGAATAAGGTGGGTCTTTTCCGCCTCGAGATCGCGGAGATCGTAATAAGCGACGCAAGGGGTGGTGAATTCTTTTTCCTGTCCCAACATGGTCCTGATTTCTTTATACTCGAAAAGCACGAGGAGCTTATCCCCCGCAAGCGCGATGTCTTTGACATTATTCTCCGTGATCGTGAGCTCGCGCATAGCGCCCGCGTAAGAAAAACACTTCACGACGCCCGAAGAAGAACGTTCCGCGCTCGACCCGACGAAGAGCACGATATCGGACTCTCCCGCGCAAAGCGTATAACAATACGGCGCGCCGACGGAGAAACTCGTCTTTTCCTCTCCTTTGAAGATCACGAGCTCCCCGCTGTCAAAGACCACGACGGCATCCTCCGTCGCGGCGACCGCAGAGGGAGAAAGGAAAGCGTAATACGGATCGATCAGCGAGCCGTATGCGAGCGTCTCTTCCGCCTGCACGCAAAGAATGCATTGACTCAGCGCCAATGCAAAAACCGCAAAAAGAAAGATGGGAAGTAAAAAGCTAAAAAACTCAGCTTTCCGCAGCCTCATTTAACTTCTCCACGAGCTCGTCAACGTCCAAGCCGTGTACCGCCGCCGCCTGTTCCACCGTCTCGCCGCGCGCGAAAGCGCAGCCCAGACAATGCATCCCGGCTTCCATAAGAGCCATTGCGATCGCTTCGGAATTCCCCTGTCTGACAGCTTCACTGATGAGCATGTCCTTGGTAATATTCGCCATATCGATCCCTCCTTGATTTTTCTATTTTACCACAAAACAAAAAAAGATACAACATAACTAAGCTATTTTATATTTATAAATATAAGAGATCGTCTTTTGTCGATAAATGGAGTCTTTTGCTTTTTATCATACGGCAGAGAAGAGGTCAATATACTTTAGAGTATGCGAAAGAGGACCGAGAATCAAGAAGTGAGGTAAGCTATGTTGAAAGTAACGGATATTCTCTCAAAATGCGTCCTTTCCATCTCGGACGCAAAAGCGATGGGGGTCATCGCAAATGCCTATATGTCGGAAAAGCTCAAGCGTTTGCGCGGTTGGCTCGTCGTCCAAGATGAGAGCGACGAAGAACCTCTTCTTCCTCGCGACCGCATCATCGGAAACGGGGACGCCGTGACCGTGATGCATCCCGCCGTTTTACGCCAACCGAAGGGGGAGCCTTGTCCGTTCGGCGCGAAAGTCTATGACAGCCTCGGCAAATACATCGGCATTTTCCGCGATCTTCTCTTTGAGGAAAAGAGCGGCTTCACGACCTCGCTCGTCGTGGAAGAAGCACTCCTGCCCGCCGAGCTCGTGCTCTCGGCAAGCGCGGACGGCGTGATCTTGCGCGCCGAGGCGCATGCCTCGCTCCGCACCCATAAAGCCCCTCGAAAAGGGAAGAATCGGAAAGCGAAAGACTATCTTCCGACCTTTTCTCTCTCCGAGACCGATCTCCCCGAGAGTTCGATCCCCGAAGAGGTGATCTCGGAAGAACAAGCCCCCTCTTCCCTTGCGGACGCTCCGCTTCCTTCCGAAAGGAAAGAGAGCAAACTCTACAAATCAAAAGAATCCGTTTTCTCCCTTTACGGAGATTATGCCTTTTTGCTCGGACGAAAAGTACATAAAGACCTTTACGCCCAAGGCGAGCTTCTCGCGGAAAAAGGCAGATACGTGGATGAAGCGCTCCTTGAGCAAGCCCGTTGCAAAGGGAAACTCGTGGAACTCACCGTAAACAGCGGGAAAGAATGAAAAAGATCGGCATCTGCCTCTTCCTCATTTTTCTCGCTGCAAGCTTCGCTGCTTGCGTAAAAACCCCGCAAAAGGAAGATCCCGAAGAGAAGGGGGATCACATCCCGAATTATTCGATCACGGCGACCCTCCTTTCCGAAACGAATCAAGCGGACGTCACGACCGAGATCCGTTATATCGTGCCGCAAGAGGGGCTCTCCGCCGTAAAACTGCGACTATACGCAAATGCGTATCAAGATCTCGTCGTCTCCCCGAGCCGCGTCGCCTCCGCCTATCCGAACGGGGCGAGCTACGGCGGATGCGAGATCACGGAACTAAGCGCGAGCAAAGAATTGCTTCATTATGAGATCGGCGCGGAAGACAATACCCTTTTGACCGTGCGTTTTGCGCAAAAATTGCTCTGCGGCGAAGAGATCACACTCACCCTGCGCACCCTCGTCACCCTCGCAAACGTCAAGCACAGACTCGGCTATGCGGACGGATATTATATGCTTTCTTCCTTTTATCCCGCGCTATGCCCCTTCCGAAACGGGAAATATCGCTACGATCCTTACACCCCTTACGGAGACCCCTTTTATCTTGAAACGGCGAATTTTTCCGTCACCGTGATCAGCCCCGTCGGGACGCTTACGGCGGCATCCGCCCTGCCCCTCGAGCGGGAAAGCTGCGGCAAAGAGAATATCTGCCGCTACGAGCTGAAAGAAGCGCGAGACTTTGCCTGCGTGATCTCCTCCCGTCTCCTCGCCACAGAGGGAGAGGCGGGCGGCATCAAGATCCGTTATTGCTATGAAAAGGACGCGAAAAGCGCGGACACCCTCGCCTACATCCAAGAAGCGATCCGCACCTATGAAGCGGCTTTCGGCGCCTTTCCCTATCCTTCTTTCACCGTCGTCCAAGCTCCCTTCTTCGAGGCGGGGATGGAGTACTCCGGGCTCGCGATGATCGACAAAGACCTTTCCGCCTCCGAGCGTAAAAGCGCCGTTTTACATGAAGCGGCGCATGAATGGTGGCATGGAAAGGCAGGGAGCGACGAGATCCTCCATCCTTGGCAGGACGAAGCGCTCGCGGAATACGCCGTCGCTTATTATTACAAGTCGCATAACGCCGACCTGCTTTATCGAAAAAAGATCGCCGCAGCGGAAGACGATTACTCCTTTTTCGCCGCAGTAAAGGGGCACACGCAAGTGGATCGTCCTCTTTCCGCAGGAGAAGAAGGATATGTCGAGACCGCTTATTCCAAGGGACTTTTGATGATGATCTCCCTTGCGGAAACGCGCTCTTTCGCCGAGGTGAACGCCGCGCTTCGACGCTATGCCGACGCCTATGCAGGCAAGATCGCGTCGCCGGAGGACTTCCTCGCCGCGATGGAAGACGCGCTCGGCAAAGAGACGAAAGAGACCCTCGAGCGATGGCTCTATACGCCGCTGCCGATCGGTTAAAAAGAAAGAGAAGATGACTTTTGTCATCTCCCCCTCTTTGCTTTCATTTCGCGTTTTAAACTTTATTCCACAATGCGGATAAAGAGCTTGAACTCCTCTTCCGTGATCTTATGATCGCTGACCAAGATGCAGAGACCGAACATGCAAAGCGCGGTCTTCATATCCTCGCTCATGGAATCCGCGAGCTGATCCATCAACGTGATGAATTCGGGATCGGCGCCGCCGTTCGTGGAATCATAAAACTCATCATAGCTCAAGCCGAAATTATAGATGCTCTTGATGAACTCATATTCGGCGACGGAACACTTGCGATCCGCGCTGACAAAGAGCCTGATGAAATTCTGCATCAGGAAACCGATCTTTTCCTGATCGAAGCCCATCTCTCTGAAGCCGCTCTGGAGCTGCGCCACGCAATTATTTCCGAGATCCACTCTGTCTTCATTGCTCATATTGCCTACTTTGTTAATCAAATCGTCTAACGACATAATCAGTCCTCCTAATGGGTTATGACATTATTATACAATTTTTCGCAAGCATTGTAAATAGGGAAAAAGATTTCCGATCTCCTTTTCTCAAAAAAAAAGAGCGCCGCCTTTCGGCGACGCAAATCAGCAAGGCTCGCTTTTCTGCGAAGGCGCGCCTATCCTTATAAATACATTTTTAATTTCCCGCGCACGATCTTTCCTTTCAGCTTGGACTTCTTATAGAGCTCGCCGTCGATCTGCGCCGCTTCTTGATCGAGGATCTCGATCTCCGCTTCCTCACCGCGATAAATATGCGTGCAAGGCTGAAGATGCATCTTCCCCGAGAGGAATTTCACGAGCCGATACGGGATCTGGGATTTCTTGATATTATCGATCACGACGAGCTCGAGCGCGCCGTCTCGGACGTCGCTCTCCGCCGAGATCGCCATTCCGCCGCCGATATACGATCCATTCGCGATCGCAGCCATAAAGACCTCTTGCTCGCCTTCTTTCTCACCGATCTTATAGCGCACGGTGTGTCCCTTAAAATGCGTCAGAACGTAAAAAAGCGAGAGATAATATTTGACTTTTCCCGCGAAATGCTTCATATTCGCGTATTTCACGAGCACGTCTACGTCCATGCCCACGCCGCAGACATTCAGGCAGCGATCCCCGTCTCCGAGATCGAGATAATCGAGCCGATCCGTCTTTCCTCTCAGCAAGGCTTGGATGGCTTTCTTCGGATTTGAGGAAACGCCGAGCTTTCGCGCGAAATCATTGCCCGTGCCGCAGGGAATCAGCCCGAAAGTCACTTTATCGAAATCGACAACGCCGTTGAGCGCTTCGCTGAAGGTGCCGTCGCCGCCGATAACGACGATCTTGACCTCCTCTTCTCCCCCCGTGAGCTCGCGCACGATATCCGTACAATGTCCTTTCTCGAGCGTGGGATGAAAGACGGCTTCGAAGCCTGCCTTTTCAAGCTCGCTCTTGATAAAATCCGCGGTTTTTACGGTCTTTTTCTGACCGGATGTCGGGTTATAAATGATATGAAACATAGCGCTCCCTTGATATTATTATTGCAAGTACATTATAACATGATACCTGCCCTTCGTCAATGTGGGGCTCGAAAGGAAAAGATCAAGCCTTTTCGGGGATAACGAAAGTGACCGTCTTCATCTTTTGATCCACGAGGGGCTTGTCATTTTCATCCGTCTCCACCGCCGCGATCTCATCCACGGTATTCATCCCTTCCACGACGTAACCGAACGCAGCATAAGAACCATTGAGATGAGGGGCATCCGCGTGGCAGATGAAGAACTGCGAAGAAGCGGAATTCGGATCGCCGCTGCGCGCCATGGACACGACGCCTCGCTTATGCGGGATGATCGTCCTTTGCCCATTCACTTCGAAGACGAATTCGGCGGGGATGGTCTCTTTGCTGCCGCCATATCCCGTCCCCGTGGGGTCTCCCCCTTGGATCATAAATCCGGAGATGACGCGATGGAAGATAATGCCGTCATAAAAGTGCCTTGCCACCAGTTTCTGAAAATTCGCCACCGTGACCGGCACGTACTCCGAGAATAAGCGGATCACGATGGTGTGTCCGTTCTCCATCGTGATGCGCACGTAATCTGTGACCTGATCGGTTTCCGTAAATGTGATCATATTCTCCTCCGATATTATATTTTCCTTTGCGTCGCTCGTTCCGTCCTCTCCCCTGTCCTCGGTCAAATCAACTTCCGATCCGGAATCGGAGGACGTGTTTTTCGTCGGTTGTCCGCTCGTATAAGACATATCATCGCAGGAAAAAAGAGCAAATGACGTCACGACGACAAGGATGAATGCGATCGCAATAAGTCGAAATCTTCTTGCCAAGCTTCGCTTCCTCATTTCCGCAGCCCGAATTTTTCCGCGATGCGGCGGAAGGCGGGCAAACTTCTCTCGATGAGATCCCGACTCACGCAGTACGCGATCCGGACATATCCCGCGCAGCCGAAGCTGTCGGAGGGCACGACGAGGACGTCTTCTTCTTTCGCGGCTTCGGAAAGCGCGGAAGCATCCCCCGTCGGCGACTGGACGAAAAGATAGAACGCGCCGGAGGGATAGGCGCAAGTGAAGCCGTACTCCGTCAAAGCGCCGTAAAGCAAGTCCCGATTCTCTTTATAGGCATTGATATCGCCCGTATAGGCGTCGCATTCCTTCACGAGGAGCTGGAAAAGGCTCGGCGCGCAGACATAGCCGAGCGCGCGCCCCGCCCCGCACACTGCGAGATAAAGCGCCTCCGCGTCCGTCGCTTGCGGTGAGACCGCGATATAGCCGATCCTCTCCCCTGGGAGGGAGAGCGCCTTGGAATAAGAATAGCAGACGATGACATCCTTATAATAAAGCGGCAGGCTCGGCGCTTTCTTCCCGTCGAATATGAGCTCGCGATAGGGCTCGTCCGAGATGAGATAAATGGGCGCGCCGTATTTCGCGGACGCCGCTTTCAGGACCTCCGCCACCGCTTTGATCTTTTCCTCGGAATACACCACGCCGCTGGGATTATTGGGCGAATTTAAGATGACCGCGCGCGTGTGCGCGTTGATCGCCGCGGCAAAAGCTTCGACGTCGATGTCCAAGCCTTCCGCAGGGGACACCGCCACCAGCTTCGCGCCCGCTTTCTCCGTAAAGACGCGATACTCCGGAAAGAAGGGGGCGAATGTCAGGACTTCGTCCTTCTCGTCCTTTATGACCGCATTGAGAGAGATGGCGAGAGACGCCGCCGCGCCGCAGGTCATATACATAAGATCGGGATCGAAAGCGAAACCGTATTTTTCTTTGTAATTTTTCGCGATGGTCTCGCGCACGCCTTTATCGCCCTGCGCGGAAGTATAGCCATGCAGCGCGGTCTCGTTCGGCGTGTCCAAAAGACGGAGGAGCGCCTCTTTCACTTCCTTGGGTGGCGGCACGCTGGGATTCCCGAGGCTGAAATCATAGACTTTGTCCTCGCCCACTTCGGCTTTCCGCTTCTTGCCGTATTCGAAAAGCTCTCGTATCACGGAGCGCTTCGCTCCGAGCGCATACATTTTTTCATTACAGATCATATATTTATCCCCAATAATTTTGCGGCGTTTTCGCCGAATATCATTTCTTTTTCCTTACGATTGATCTTCAAATGATCGATAAAATCATAGCTGTCGCGATAGCTTGCCCACGGGCTGTCCGTGGCGAAAAGCACTTTGTCTGCTCCGTGCGCCTCGATGATGCGCTCCGCAAGCGCGGGGTCCATATAGCGCGCGACGACGCCCGTATCGAAACGCACCGCTTCGCCGACGAGCTCGTCCAAGACCTCTTCCCAGAGAGCGAATCCGCCCATATGCGCGAGAATGACGTTGGTCGCGCCCGTGCTTTTCAGCATAGCCCGCGCCCGCTTGGGCGTGCAATGCGTGCAATCCGGAAATCCGAAATCGAGCCCCGCATGAACGGAGACGAGAAGTCCCAACTCCATCGCGCCTTCGATGATCGCGAGATTTTTCCCGTCATCGATAAACGTCCCTTGATAATCGGGATGGATCTTCACGCCTTTCAGCCCGAGCGCCTTGATCTCCTTAAGCTCTCCCTTGATATCCTCCGCATCGGGATGGATCCCTCCGAAAGAGCGCAGGGAGACGCCGTCCCTGTCGAATTCGCCGCTGTCGATCCGCTTCGCGAAAGCATTCACGGACCGAAACTGCGACGGCTTGGTCACGACGGGAAGCACGAGCGATATGTCCGCGATCCCCTTCGCGCTTTCCGCAAGCCCTTTCGTCGTCCCGTCCGAATAATGCTCGATCCCCGCCTTCGCGGCGAGAAAGGCTACGGAACGCTCCGCGAGCGCGTCCGGAAAAGCATGCGCATGAAAATCGACGACCATATTACAGCTTGACGATATCCTCGTTCGAGAGGAGCTCCGCACCCGCCTTCAAGAGGATGGAAGCCGCCTTGTCGAGATCGGACGCCTTGATGACGAGAGAGGCTTTTCCGCCGTTCTCGATGGTGAGTCCGTACATATATTCGAGGTTTATTTTCTCCTTGGCGAGGATGCCGAGGAAATCCTGCAGGCTCCCCACTTTATTGTCGAGGCGCACGACGAGCACCCCCGTAAGCATCGAGGAGAAGCCATTCGTCTTCAACGCCGCGTCCGCCGCCGCGGGATCATTCACGATGAGACGCAAAAGCCCGTATTCGCTCGTATCCGCCAGACTGAGCGAAAGGATATTGACGCCCGCGCTTTTGATCACGGCGAGGACTTCGTCCAGCCTGCCTTCCCTATTCTCTATAAAGACCGATAGTTGTTTCGCTTGCATGATTTTCTCCTCCTTTTATACCAATTTACGATTATCTCTTACGCGCACGGCTTTTCCCATGCTGCGTTCGATGGTCCTCGGCTCTACGAGCTTGATCTTCGCATTCAAGCCGATCATCTGTTGCACCGCTTTCGCGATCTTCTTGGAAAGCGCCTCCAGTCCCTTGATCTCGTCGCTGAAGAATTTCTCATCCACTTCCACCATGATCTCCATCGTGTCAAGGTTATTCACGCGATCCACGACGATGAGATAATGCGGAGAGACGCCGTCCACTTGCAAGAGCGCTTCTTCCACCTGCGACGGGAAGACATTCACGCCGCGGATGATGAGCATATCGTCCGAACGTCCCTTAAAACGGCTGATACGGCAAGTCGTACGTCCGCATTTACACTTTTCATAGGTGATAGAGGTGAGGTCGCGCGTGCGATAGCGGATGAGCGGAAGCCCTTCTTTGGTGATGGTGGTGAAGACAAGCTCACCCGTCTCGCCTTCCGGCACGGGCTCCAACGTGGTCGGAGAGATGATCTCGGGAATGAAATGATCCTCGCAGACGTGCAAACCATTATGATACGAACAGTCGCAAGCGACGCCGGGGCCCATGACTTCGGACAGACCGTAGATGTCGTGCGCGTCGATGCCGAGGGTCGCCTCGATCTGATGACGCATCTCCTCCGTCCAAGGCTCCGCGCCGCAGACAGCGGCTCTTAATTTGATCTTATCGAGATCGCCGCCCTCTTTCAAGACCTCCGCGATATGCAAAAGATAAGAGGGGGTGCAGGCGATCGCCGTCGCGCCGAAATCCTTCATCAGCGTGATGAGCTTCTGCGTATTGCCCGTGCCCATCGGAACGGTGGTGGCGCCCATATATTCCGCGCCGTAATGCGCGCCGAGCCCGCCGGTGAAGAGCCCGTAACCATACGCCACCTGGACGATGTCCTTCTTTGTGATGCCCGCCATCGTCATACAGCGCGCGACGCATTCGCTCCACATCTTGATATCGTTCTCCGTGTATCCGACGACCGTGGGCTTGCCCGTCGTGCCCGACGAAGCATGGACTCTGACGATCTCGTCCTGCGGCACGGCGAAGAGCCCGAAGGGATAATTCTCCCTGAGATCCGCCTTAGTCGTAAAGGGAAGCTTCGAGAGATCCTCCACTCCCCTGATATCCTCGGGTTTCAGCCCGATAGCGTCCATCTTCGCACGATACGCGGGCACGTTTTCATACACCCTTTTTACCGTGGCGACGAGTCTTTCGCTTTGTAACTTGGTGAGCTCTTCACGGCTCATCGTCTCCATTTTCTCATTCCAGATCATAGATTTCTCCTTTTTATCGATTCTCGAGTCCTGTCAAAAATGCCTTTTTATTGATCTCCACCGTCTTCGGCGGAACGGTATTCTCGATGACTTTCAGCCACACTTCCTTTTCCACGCCCATAAAACGCGCCGCCACGCCGAGCACGACGGTATTGAAAACACGCTGATTTCCGACCCTCTCCGCGATCTCATTCGCGTCCACTTTCACGATCTTATATTTTCCTTCAAGGCTGTCCAAGACGTCGACGGGATATTGCGTTGCGCCCGAGATGACGGTGATGGGCTGGATCACGACGTCATTCACGATCATCACGCCGCCTTTCTTAAGGAAATGATGGTAACGCGCCGCCTCGAGACGCTCGAAAGCGATGAGGACGTCCGCTTGTCCTTCCTCCACGATGGGCTCTCTGACTTGCTCTCCATAGCGGACGAACGTCACGACGCTTCCGCCGCGCTGCGCCATTCCGTGCACTTCGGAAAGCTTCACGTCATAACCTTTTTCGATGGCGATACCGCCGAGAATACGGCTTGTGAGGAGGGTGCCCTGCCCGCCCACGCCGACGATCATTATATTCACGCTCATTTCACTACCTCCATGACTTCCATCGCGTCGAAACGACAGTTCGAAGCGCAGAGCCCGCATCCGTTACACATCTCGGGGTTGATCTTCGCTTTCTTATTCTCGTCCTTGGAAAGGGCGGGACAGCCGCAAGTGATGCAGGCGCCGCACCCGATACATTTCTCGCCGTTTACGCGGATCTTTGTCTCAAAGACATTGCCTTTCAAAAGGACGCAGGGGGACTTGCAAATAATGACGGAGAGCTCTTCTCTCGCCGTCTCCTCCTTGAGCGCGTCCGTCAATGCCGCGCGATCGAAAGCGCTGACCACTCTGACGTTCTTCACGCCGATGGCGTGGCAGAGGGTGACGAGATCGATGGCGGGCGCAGGCTCGCCTTTAAGATTCTTTCCCGTCGCGGCGTGCTGCTGATGCCCCGTCATTCCAGTCGTGGAATTATCGAGGATCACGACGGTGCCGGAGCTCATATTGTACGCCGAATTGATCAAGCTGTTCACGCCGGTGTGGAGGAAGGTGCTGTCGCCGATAACGCAGACCCAATTCTTGATATAATCCTTTCCTTTCGCTTTTTCCACGCCGTGCAAGGTGGAGATACTGCTACCCATGCAAATGGTGGTCTCGATGACCGAAATGGGCGCCACCGCGCCGAGGGTATAGCACCCGATGTCACCGATGACATGGAGCTTCAGCTTCTTCATCACGGAGAAGACGCTCCTATGCGGACAGCCCGGGCAGAGCACGGGGGGACGCGCGGGGAGTCCCGCCATAGGCGCCTCCGAAGGCTCTTCTCCGAGCACGGCCTTCCTGAGAAGGTTCGCGCTGTATTCGCCCTGTCTCGTAAAGATCTCTTTGCCGATGACTTTGATGCCCATCGCTCTGACGTGCTCTTCGATCGCGGGTTCGAGCTCTTCGAAGACATAGACCGTCTCGACGTTTGCCGCGAATTCGCGAATGATCCCGTCGGGAAGCGGATTCACGAGTCCGAGCTTCAAAACAGAAGCGTTCGGCATCGCCTCTTTGACGTATTGATACGCGATGCCGCTCGTGATGAATCCGATCTTCTTATCCGCATATTCGATGCGGTTTAAGGGATCCGCAGAGAGATCCGCCGCCATTCTGTTCAGACGATCCTCCACGTAAAGGTGTCTCTTCTTCGCCATGCCCGGCATCATCACGTATTTGTCGATGCGCTTCTCATAGGGCTTGTCCTCCGGCGCCTTTCTCTCCTCGAGCTCCACGATGCCCTGCGAATGGGAGAGCCTCGTCGTCGTGCGAAGGATGATGGGGGTGTCGTATTTCTCGCTGAGCTCGAAGGCGCGCTTCATATAGTCCTTCGCCTCTTGGCTGTCCGAGGGCTCGATGACTGGGATCATCGCCGCGCGACCGATCAAGCGGGTGTCTTGCTCATTCTGCGAGCTGTAAAGACCGGGATCGTCCGCCACGACTGCGACAAGTCCGCCGCCCACGCCCGTATAAGAACAAGTAAATAAAGGATCCGCCGCCACATTCAGTCCGACGTGCTTCATGCAGCACATACTGCGCACGCCGCTGATGGAAGCGCCGATGGCCACCTCCGCTGCCACTTTCTCATTAGGAGCCCATTCCGCATAGACCTCATCGTATTTCGCGATGGTCTCGCTGATCTCCGTGCTCGGCGTGCCGGGGTACGCTGCGGAGACTTTCACCCCCGCTTCATACGCGCCGCGGGCAATGGCTTCATTGCCTAACATCAATTTTTTCATACTCCCTCCTTATCGCGCAGATCTTTCACGCGCTTTGCCTTGCCCTCGAAACGTTGGAGCGTATTGGGCGAGACAAGCGAGATTTTCGCATCCAAGCCAAGCACCACGCGCAGTTTCGAGCGGATCGCATTTTCGATCGCTTTGAGTTCTTTATAATCGTCCGTAGCTTTGAGAAGCTCCACGCGGATTTCAAGCTTATCGGCATGCCCTTCGCGGGTCACGATGATCTCGTAATGCGGTCCGATGCCGTCTGTATGGAGAAGCACTTCCTCGATCTGACTCGGGAAAACGTTCACGCCGCGGATCTTAAGCATATCGTCCGTTCTGCCATCCAAATTTTCCATACGGCAGGTCGTTCTGCCGCATTTGCACGGCTCATACATAAGGCGCGTGACGTCCTTCGTGCGATAACGAATGAGCGGGAGCGCCTCCTTCTTGATACAAGTGACCACGAGCTCGCCTTTCTCCCCCGCGGGAAGCACTTCGCTCGTTTCGCTATTGATGATCTCGGGGATAAAGAAATCCTCGTTGATATGCATGCCGTTAAGATATTCGCATTCGCCCGACACGCCGGGACCCATCAACTCGCTCATGCCGTAATTGCTCGTCACGAGACAGTTCTCGCCCCAAACCTTATGCATCTCATTCCGCATCGCGTCGGTGAGGAGTTCGCTGCCCACCAAAGCGATACGCACTTTGAGATCCTTCTTGATGTCCACGCCCATCTGCGTCGCCACTTCCGCAAGGCGAAGCGCGTAAGACGGCGTCGCCACGAGAAGCGTCGTTTGGAAATCTTTCATAAACATGATCTGCTTCTCGCTGTTTCCCGTGGAAGAAGGCACGATGGTCGCGCCGATCTTCTCCAAACCGTAATGCAGACCGAGCGCGCCCGTAAACATGCCGTAGCCGAAACAGATCTGCGCCATATCATCCGCCGTCGCGCCGCCCATCGCCGCGATACGCGAAACGCATTCCGTCCACATGTCAAGGTCGTTTTTCGTATAGCCGACGACGGTGGGCTTGCCCGTCGTGCCCGAGGAAGCGTGTACGCGCACGAGCTCCTTTTTCGGAACGGCGAAGAGCCCGAAAGGATAATTGTCGCGGAGATCCGCCTTCGTGGTAAAAGGCAGCTTCGCGAGGTCTTTCAAAGTCTTGATGTCGTCGGGCTTCACGCCGGCTTCATCCATCTTTTTGCGATACGGAAGCACCTTTTCATAAACGCGATGAACCGTCTCTTGCAGACGCTCAAGCTGAATGGCTTCTATCTCGCTTCTGGGTAACGTTTCGTTTTCAGACCAAATCATGTTATTCTCCTTTGGTAAAATATTCGATCATAGAAGAGATCAAAGGATCTCGTTTTCGATGGGTTTCTCGAAAGCTTCTTTGACGCGTTCTTCGGGAAGCTTTTTCGTAAAGAGGCTGACCGAGAAGGTGGAAAGCATGGAATACGCCATACAGATCACGCCGATCATCGGAGAAGCTCCGACGCCTTGCTTGATCGCCGCGCCGAAGGTCGCCGTGCCCCAGCCCGCTTTATCGTAGCCGATAACGATGATCAGGACAAACGTTAAGACCAAGCTGCCGATGATGGAGGTCCAAGCCGCGGCGCGCGTAGTCTTTTTCCAAATGACGCCGAGCACGTACGGCCCGATGAAGCAACCCGCGAGAGTGCCCCAGCTGAGCCCCATCATATAAGCGATGGCGGTGATATTGAAGATGCTGTTCAAATAAGCGATGCCGGTGGCGATCACCACAAAGACGAGCGCAAGGATACGCATCAGCAAAGTGACGTTCTTATCCGACGCTTCCTTTTTGATGCTGCCTTTATAGATGTCGATGGTCACCACGGAAGAGGATGCGAGGGAGACGGACGCCAAGGTGGACATAGACGCCGCGAGCACCAAAACCGCGATGAGCCCGAGGAGCCCGTTCGGCAAAACGTCCTTGATCATCGTGGGGATCACGTTATCGGTATTTCCGCCGGGCGCCGTCTTATAGAAAAGGGTCGCCAAGCCGCCGATGAAATACGCGCCGAAACCGATGACAAGCGCAAAGACAGAGCTCACGATGGTGCCCTGCTTGATGGCTTTCTTATCGCGCACGGTGTAATACTTATGGATGGTCTGCGGGAGCGCCCACACGCCGAAAGACGTGAGGAGGATCAGGAAGACGAGAGACATATTTCTGCCGTAAAGGAAATTCCCCGTAGATGTGCCGCCCATAAAGAGCCCCATCTCGTTATCCGCAAGAGTCTTCAGCCCTTCGCCCCAATTCACTTGCGGTGCGGCGAGGAAGAAGAAAAGCATAATGATGACGCCCACAAACATAATGATGCCTTGGATGAAGTCCGTGAGCGACGTGGCGATATATCCGCCGAGGAAGAGATAAAACGCCGTGACCGCGGCGAGCACGAGCATCACCACCCAGCCCGGCACGTCGAATACGATGCTGAAAAGATTCCCGAGTCCGTTATACACCGAAGCGGCGTACGGAATGAGGAAAATGAAGATCACAACGGCGGAGACGAGCTTCATCTTCTCGTCGCCGTAACGCTTGGAGAAGAAATCCGGCATCGTCTTGGCGTCCAAGCGCACCGTCATATTCTTGGTGCGACGAGCAAGCACCATCCAAGCGAGAAGAGCGCCAACGATGGCGTTTCCGATGCCGATCCAGACGGCAGCCACGCCGAACGAGAAGCCGAACTTGCCCGCGTAACCGATGAAGATGACCGCGGAGAAATAAGTGGTGCCGTAAGCAAAAGCGCTCATCCAGCCATTCAGCCCCTTGCTTCCCGCGAGAAGATAGTCCTTCACCGTCTTGGCTTTATTGCGCGTATAGATCGCGATGGCGATCATTCCGACAAGGTATATGGCGATGACTGCTATGTCGATTCCTATCATATGAAAATTCCTCTTTGCGAAAAAAATACTTTTTTATTATACCTCGCGCACGTGCATTTGTAAAATATTTAAGAAAGATTGCTTATTAAGTTTTCAAAAGGTTTTTCGAAATGCCCCGCGCCCTCTTCTCCCTCGGAAATATTTGCAATATTTCGCCGCTTCATATATAATATCTTTATGCTGAAGATCAGAGTGGTCGCCGTGGGCGGCATCAAAGAAGGATTTTATCGAGAAGCCGTCGCAGAGTACGTAAAGCGGCTCGGGAAATGGTGTAAAGTGGAGATCGAAGAAGCAGCGGAAGCGGCTCACCTCACGGATGTGGAGGCGAAACGCGCCGTCGAAGGCGAATCTATCTTGAAGAAGATCAAAGGATACACCTTCCTTTTGGATATCCGCGGAAAGAAGGTCTCCAGCGAGTCCTTCGCAGAGAAGATAGACGCCGCCGTGCTCTCGGGGAAGAGCGAGCTCACCTTTGTAATCGGAGGAAGCAACGGGGTCTCAGACGCCGTCCGCAATGCGGCGGATGAAAGGATCTCCTTTGGAGATGTCACTTTGCCGCACCAGCTCTTCCGCGTGGTGCTTCTGGAGCAGATCTACCGCGCGCTGTGTATTATACACGGGACACCTTATCACAAGTGACGGCGGATAAGGGAGCATCTGCGGCGTTTCTGCCTTCGTCGTCGAATAGTTACGTACAAGAAGTACGCGCCTATCCGTCTCCTCGGCGAGCCTTGCATCTGCCACCCTTCTCCACGTCACTTGGGGGGAAGAGTGGGAAGTAAAAACTAAAAATAAATTGCCAAGTCAAACATCCTTATGAATGATTTCGCAACAAAGTAACAACTCAACAATACTGCGACCGCAGTTAAAAAATCTGCGAGCTCGGAGAAACGTGCAGTGACGAGGCTCGGCAAGGCGGCGAAGGGCGCGTACTCCCTGTACGTAACCGCACGCCGCCGCAGACAGAAACAAAGTCAATGCACGCTTATACGAGCTCGCAAGGAGTATTATGACAGAGAGAGAACTAGCCAAACTCGCCGAATATCAGGACGAAGACGCCATCCACTACGAGGACTATGACCTCGCAGACCTCTTGCGCGACTACGGCGGAGAGGACGCAAAGCGCTTTAAGGAAAAATACGGCGAGTATTATGACGACATCAAATTTAAAGAAAAGGATTGGTGGTGACATGAGGCGCAATCATTCCAACATCACGCTGACCATTTTATCAGTCATCGCAATCGCCGTTTTCGCATTCGTTCTTGCCATTCTGTTCAGCTCAATCACGGTGGACGTGGCGGAGGACAGTTTCACGGTAAAATGCCTATATCACACCGAGACCATCTCCTACGAAGATGTAGCGGAGATCAAACTCTCCTACGATTATATCTCGACCAGAATATTCTCCATCGGCGGGATCAGCAAAGCGCTCGGCACTTATAAAAATGATGACTACGGCATCCATTATCGCATCTCTTATGAGGAGAATAAGCATAACTATGTCATCGTCCGAAAAAAGGACGGCAGCACCACCGTATTTAACCTCAAAACAGAGCCGAAAACAGCGGAGCTTTACGAAGCATTGCAAGCAAAAATCACCCTGTATTCCAAGAATTAAAAACATTCCATTTTTCTATTGACATCCCCTTTTTTTCCTTATATAATAATATTCGATCGCGCTGCTATGGCTCAGTCGGTAGAGCACGTCCTTGGTAAAGCGAATTATCGAGATTTCGTGTGTTTGCTACGGAGCGCGAAAAAGTGAATATGCTGCTATGGCTCAGTCGGTAGAGCACGTCCTTGGTAAGGACGAGGTCACCAGTTCAAGTCTGGTTAGCAGCTCCAAAGAAAAACTGCCTATATTTCGGCAGTTTTTTCTTGTTTTAGAGCGATTGAAAAATGTGAATAATCATTCTGTTTGCTACGCGTTTGCTACGGAAAGGGCGATTTTCGCCCCTTTTTTTATCTCTTTTTATCAAAAACAGGGACGGAAAGAGTACGTCCGTTTCTTACTGAAACTGACTGTAAAAAACTGCCATTTTCGGAGGCGGTAGCAAACGCGTAGCAAACACGTAGCAAACAAAAAACGCGCCGGACTTTTTACCCTTAACCGCCTTCGCGCGCGCACCGCATTTTATATGGTTTTTACTTGATTGAGAAGAATCGGTTCAATCATGAAGGAACGTTGCTGTTCATCACCTCTTTTTTGCCCAATATTAAAAATTGAATAATTTTTGGCATAAGTGACCCCACAAACGCCCTTTTTTCGCCCTTTATAGTGAGGGGGCAAGAAAAAACATGGCTGATCGGCAATCTTTTTTGCCGCAGACCATGTACTGACCTCTCAAAAACCGCCTAATAAGGTGGAGGGATATAAAAAAGGAGGTGATGCCTATGCGTCAATAATTGACCTGCCGACGGTCGTTAAACGCCGGTGAAGAAAAAACTATAGGAGGTACGAATGGAACAAACAAGACAAAACAAACACTTCCCTTTCTACGACTTTTACGCCGAGATACTGCGCGGCTTAACGGACGAAGAAGCGGGACGAATGACAAAGCGGATGTGCGCGTATATGCCATAATAACGGCGGTGTACAGTTGAATAGTTTGTCCTAGGTGAGAAGCATTTTGATAAAAGTGCTTCAAATTTCTCATCTAGGGGAAACTGTACACCAATACAAGGGAAGCATTTTTCGGTGCGTTCCCAGTATATCATAGAAAATTCTTTGTAAAAATCAGGGTGTTGAAAAACTTCAACACCCTAACTGTTTTTTTGCTGTTTTTGCGGTTTATCCGCCTTGATTGTTAATCCTTTTTGCCAAGCTTGATGACTCCTTTCTTGTTGAGCAAGAAGAGAACTGCACAAGCAATCAGCAATGCGCCGAATACGGAACCGATGACGATGCCTGCGATAGCGCCGCCGGAGAGTTCATTCTTATCCGGAGCAACAACAGCCGCGTCTTCAAACAGTACCGCATAGGTCGAGAAGTGGTTGGTAGTAAATACGATCTTGCCGTCCACCAAGGTAGCGTTCATGTCCGTTCTCGTGCCGTCGTCGGCGATGTAATAGACTTTGGCTACTTTGCCCGTAGGCACTTCTTTCTCAAACGGAATGCTGACCGTGGCTTCGCCGCCCTCAAACGTCGCGCCATCGAGTTTGACTTCGAGTACGAGTTCGGCATTTTCAACTTGCACGTTCTCGGTAACGACTTTTGCCGACAAGCTGACGTTAGCGTTGCCGATGGCTTTGACCGCATTGCTGTCAAAAACGATTGCAAATTCTTTGTTGTCGTCCGTCGTCGCCTTAATTTCAACGGAGCCTTCTTCCTCTTTGGCTTGCGCAAAGAGTTCGGTCACGTCTTTGGGTTCTTCGGTCACGGTCTCGGAGTAAATCTTCTCGCCGTCCTCGTTGGTGGTCGGCACGTAAGGCCGAGCCGCGATCTCTCTCGTTTCAATCTCGCCGCAAACCGAGCAAGTGCGCGTTTCTTCGCCTTTCACTCCGATTTGCGCCGCTTTGGTCACCGTACATTCGCTCCAATCGTGTCCGAGCGCGTCCACGTAGGTATCGACGTAGCTGTCGTCACAACGCGAGCAGATATGCGCAGTGTATCCTTGCTCCGTACAAGTAGGCGCGGTAACAAAGGCTTGATAATCGTGACCGAGTGCGTCGATATCAGCTTTTTCGAGTTCTTCGTTACAAACGGTGCAAACTTTGTGCTTGCTACCCTTCTCGATACAAGTGGGTTCCTTGGTCGTGATCCAATCACCGAAGTCGTGCGCGATCAAAGCGAGCGTTTCTGACTTTGTATCGCTATAATCGCCGTAGGTAGCCGTGTAAGTTCTTACGCCCGTTTCGGTACAAGTTGCTGCCTTGGTTACTTCATTCGTAACGGTTGCATCGTACAGTGCAATATGGTTTTCATCGTGCGAGCAAACGTACTTTGCTTGCGCTGCAAATTCGGTCCAAACAAACTCAACGAACTGATAGTCGTGTCCGATCGCCGGGATCACGGTGTCTTTCAAACGGATCTCGGTCTCGCCGTTTTCATCAGAGAAATACTTGCCGCTTTCGCTGCATTGCCAATATTCGATATTTCCATCTTCGGTACAAGTGGCGCTCTTTGCCTCGTACTTTATATCCAGCTTTTTGATCTCATAGCGGAAGATGGCGACGGTGCTGTCGCGTAGCCCATCCTTTTTGGCATATGCATATATGATAATCGTCTTCTCAAACTCGTTCAGAATAATCGGTTCGGTATACTCGGTGTATTCAAGCGCCGCGGAGTCGGGATCTTGCCCCTGCTCATTCGGCTCGGTCAGCGCATAATAAATCGTCGCGCCGTCTTCTGCCTCCAAATAAATACGCTGAACGCCTGTGTATTCGCCGTTACCCGGCAAGGCTGCGGGGCTTACGGTTCTTTCGACGGCAAGCACCGTCGCGTCGGCCGTCAAACTCACGCCGTCGGCAAGTACGTAATCTTCGCCTGCGTAGTTTCCGTGTGCGGTAACGTTCTGCACTTCCAACGTTTCAGGATCAAGGTCGTCAACGTTGTTCCAGATTACCGGCACAGATACCATACGCCCGTCTGAGAGATACGCAAATACTTCGGGGGGAAGCGCTTGAAGGATATCTTCTTGTGTTCCGGAATGCGGAACTGCAACGCTCACATCCGCAAAGCGAACGATCGTAGGCTTTCCTGTCTTTGTGAAAACAAGATCGAGAATGATATTATCGCCGTCTTCAAAGAAGACGTAGTTTGTAATAACGATATCGTTTCCGTCCGCGTCCTTGACGACGACTTTT
>JAGCXI010000055.1 GCA_017961365.1 Clostridia bacterium | reverse complement strand
GCGGCTCGTCGCGCAGGAAGACATTCGGTTCTCGGACGTTCGCACGTCCGATCGCGTCTCTCTTCCGCTGTCCGCCGCTGAGCTCCTTGGGCTTACGCGCAAGAAACTACGTGATGCCGAGGATATCAGCCGCGCGCTTCACTCTCTTTTCGATCTCGGCGGGATCCACCTTGCGAAGCTTCAAGCCGAACGCCATATTCTGGAAGACCGTCATATGCGGATAAAGCGCATAGTTTTGGAACACCATCGCGATATTCCTGTCCTTGGGCTCGACGTCATTCATCTTGGCGCCGCCGATAAAGAGGCTACCCGATGTGATCTCCTCCAAGCCCGCGATCATGCGGAGCGTCGTACTCTTGCCGCAACCGGAAGGACCAACGAACACCACGAACTCTTTGTCCGCGATCTTCAGATTAAAATCCGACACCGCGCGCACGCCGCCTTCATACACTTTATACACGTTTTCGAGCAATAGATCAGCCATTGTCTTTCTCCTTTTCTTTCATTAGACCTTTATTTATATAGTCGATATAATATATCGAATTTATATACTTATCAAACTGCTTGTGGCTGTATAACGTCACGATGAGCACCGTCACCGCGTCGAACCACACCGCCCATACCGCCGCGAGGGCGATGAGCGCATATCGGCTGAGGAAGGTCAGCACGAGGGGCAACGCCATCGAGACCAGGAAATACAGAGCCGCCCAAGGGAAGCCCGCAAGCGCGAAGGAGAAGCCGTTTTTGAAGCTACTCCTCAGCGGAAGCTCGTAATAATTGTCCACCGCGAGGGTGCTTTCGCACGCCGCGAAGACGAGGAGGAAGAAGAGCGCCGCCGCGCCGAGTCCCACGCCGCGCATCACCGGCTCCGCATTCAGGGAGACGACGAAGACCGAAGCGACCTGCCAAAGGCAGACGGTCGCGCCAAGCAGACACCCGACGACGAAGCCTCTCCCCGCCCCTTTCTTCAGAAAGTCGAAGAAGAGACCTTTGATATCGCCCGACTCATTATGCGCGCGCTTCTTCATCACCCCGAAAAGGGCGTATCGTCCGATATAACGGACGCCGAAGAGCGGGATCTCCGCCAGTCCCGCATAGAGGCAGAGGGAGAAGACTTTCGCCGACGTCACCCCGCCGATCCCTCCGAGGAGGATGAACTCCGCGAGGAAGCCCAAGGCAAGCGGCAGGGAGAAGAGGAATCCGAAAACGCTGAGCTCCGCAAGCAGATAAAAGTCCTCTTTCAAGACCGTCTTGAAAAGCTCCTTTCTCGTGCGCGGCAACGTCGCGTCTTCTTCTCTCACCTTCAGCGCCTTATGCCTGAACATATCCCACCAACCATTTTTCGAAGGCAAAGGCGTGATCCGTCAAGACCCCCGCATTCACCGACGAGCCCGGGATGAGGACGACATAGCGTTCCTCCCCGAAATCGAAATACGCGCCGAGCGCTTCTTTCGCAGCGGACGGCAGATAGACGCCGTACGCCACGCCCTCTTGATAAAACATCTCGCCGCAAGGCTCTTGCTCGAGATAAGAATCCTTGCAATACGTCCCTTGCGCGACGCTTTCGGGGAGAATGACGACGTCCGACCCATTGAAAGCGACGAGCTCGTATTTATGCGCGAAAGTATTCGCCGAAGGATCCGCCGAAGCGATCTCCACTTTGCGAAGCTCCGAAAAGGCGCCCGCCGCCACCTTCTCGAAAGAGCGATCTTTCACCGTCCCCGCGAAGAAGACTTCGATCTTCTCATCCGAACGCGGCGCGTGATACAGCCCGAACGCCATCGACCATAAGGCGACGGAGAGCACGGCGACGATCAGGTATTTCAGCCACTCCTCGCGGAGGGAAGCCTTAAAGCGCGCGCCCATCTCGGACCTCGTACGTCACAAGGACGCCCGCCCTGCTCTCGAGAAGATACTCCTCGCCCTGCGAAAGTGGAAGCCCCTGCTTGAAACTGCATATCTGACGCTCGTCTCCGCGGATGCGGAAGAGAAGCGCCTCGAAGACGACGCCTTCCTTCGTGACATTCCCTTCGGAACGAAGATAAACGCCGTATTCTTTGGAGGGGATCGCCGAAAGCACCCTCTCCAAGTACTTTTCGTATTTCCTCAGGTCGAAATAACGCACCGTGAAGAAATACACCGAATAAAAGCCGAAGCCCATCGTCAGAAGCACGTTCCCCACGAGATAAGGGGCGTAATCGTGCTTCGAGAAGAAGAATAAGAGCAAAACCGCCGCGAGGAAAGCCGCCGCAAGGGCGACATAAACCGCGAAGAGCTTCTTCCTACGCGAAGAAGCCGCCGAAAGCTCCTTTTCCTCCACTACTTGCATACTTTGTCGAGCGCCTCCTTGAGCCGCACGGCGAGGATCTTATATCCATTCGGTCCGAAATGGAGCTTGTCCTCAAGATAATGATCGAAGATATACTCCCCTTTTTCGTCCTTGCAGATATCCGCCGTCTCGATATACGTGAGATAAGGCAATTTCGCCGCCATCTCCTTCTGCCAAGCATTGAGCTCTTTGACAAAGTCCTTATATTCGTCGCGCGCAAAGCTCGTCTTCGTGGCGATGGTGATGATCTTCACCTGCGGGAAATCCGCGCGGAAACGTTCCCACGTGGCGAGGAAAAGCTCTTTGCTCTCCTCGACCGTATAAGAACAGACGGGCTCATTATCCCCGTAATACCATACGACGACTTCGGGGGCAAAAGGCTCCGCCACCCGCTCATAATGGAAAAGCGCTTCGTCCGACGTGGAGCCACCGAAGCCCGCGTTTATGGCTTTATACGCCTTAAACTCCTCTTCGATCGCCTTCCATATCCCGAAAGTGCTGCTCCCATAGAAAAGCACCTTGCATTCTTTTCCCTGTTTGGCTATGATGCTCTGCAGTTCCGGCTCATAGCGATACATATCGATCTTATGCTCTATCATTTTGCGTAACGCTCCTTATCCGCTGCGATCACAGCTTTTTTCACTTCGGCGCCCCAGAGGACGTAACCCGCGACGGACATATGCAATCCGTCATTGCGGAAATAAGCATTGGAATAACTGAGCTTCCCATTCACGGCGTATTTCGCATCCTTCTCGAGGCAGGTGCCCGCGTCGATGATGCGGAGATATTCATTCCCGCTCGCCTTCGCATAATCGATGATGGCGTTATTCGTGGCGTCGATCGCCGCGGAATGATCGCGGATCTTCGCGGGACTGGACGCGCTGTAATACCCGGGCACGTGATTGATCAAGATAAAATGCACGAGGGTATCGGGAAGCGCCGTATGGATCACGGTGAAAAGACGCTTGAGATCCTCCGTCGTCTGCGCCGCGCTCTTATAACGATTGATGATATCATTGATGCCCACGTAAAGGACGACCGTGCGCGGATTATAGGGAATGATGAGTCTCGCCGCAAGATGATCCGCCCATTGATCCGCCGTCGTGCCGCCGATGCCGACATTGATGGTGGTGACGGGCGCCATATCTTCCGTGGACGTGGACCAATTCTCCATCGAGGAGGAGCCGCCCATCACGACTTTATAAGAGTCGATGTCATAATTCTTTTCGTACTTCACGGCTTTCACTTCGTACTGATTTTCCACGACGTGAGACGCCGTAACGTCCTCGACCTTGACTTGATCCGTAAAAGCGGAGCCACCTGTCGTATATTTCACCGTGACGTAGCCGTCCACGTATTTCGCTTCCGTGATCTCGGTGGATGCATTCACCTTATAACCGAGGAGAGTTTTGACGTCATCCTTTTTCCCGGTCAGGCGCTTGATGCCCGCCGTGGTGAGCTTCACGACCTTGGAAGAGCCTTGCGTCTCGATGAATGCGCCGCAGACCTGCGTCCATTCGAAGGGCGTCGTGCCGCTCCTGTCTTCCGCAAAGGAAAGCACGGGCTCGACATAATCATCCGCGCCGATGACCGCGCCTTCGTCTCTCTCCCACGTGGCGTAAAGATTAATGCTATGCGTAACGACGGTATTCTCGAAATCATAAAGCTCCGTACCCTTTTTATCCGTCGCCCACGCCACGAAGCGATACCCCGGGCGCGTGGGATCGGTGGCAGGCTTTTCGAGCTTCTCTCCCGACTTCACTTCCACGGATTCGAAAAGCGTATTCTCCGTCGTGACGATCCTCCCCGAAGTCAGGGGCTCCGTCGCGCCGCCGTAATTGGTCAAAAAGCGCGCCGTGATCTCCGACTTGCCGGACGAACCTCCTTTACACGAAACGAAAAGGCAGCCGACGCATAGCGTGATGATAAGAATGATCGCTATCAATATTTTCTTCATCATTTACCCTCTTTATAGACTTTTTCGCAGAACTCCTCGAAGGGAGCCGTAGCGACGCAAACGTATTTATCCGCCGCGCCGTAATAAACATACATCGTATCCTCCTTGACGGCGATCCCCGTCGGGAAGACGCAGCCATTGTAATAGCCATCCGTCTCGAAGGGGAATTCCGGCTCCATAATGAAGTCCTTTGTGCGAGCGATGACTTTGGAGGGATTCTTTGCGTCGAGGATGACCGCGCCCACGCGATACCCGCCGTCCTTCTTCGCCACGCCGTGATAAAGAAGGAGCCAGCCGTATTTACATCTCACGGGCGGGGTGGACCCGCCGATCTTTGCGTCCTCCCACCATTCCTTCCCCTGCATCAGGAGTTTGGGCTTTTCCCACTCCATAAGGTCGTCCGAATAGGCGATCCAAATGGCGGGATTCGCATTCTTGAAGCCCTTGCCGCACCACTCCATCGGACGGGAAAGGCGAACGTACTTGCCGCCCACTTTCTCCGGGAAGATATAGACGTCGCGGTCATCCAGACGGCTGTCCGTGATACGCCCGAGCTTCTTCCAATTCTTGAGATCCGTGCTGATGGCAAGATGCGTGACGCTGTTATTATTGAGGAGCATCGTGGGTCCTTCTTCCGGCTTAAAGCCGAAATAACCGCAGTCTCTCCTCCAATACTGCCCCGGCGCGAAGGTGCGCGAAGCGTAAGTCAAGTAATAATATCCGCTCATTTTCACGAGACGAGGATCCTCCACGCAGCCCTCGTCCGCGCCGCCCTTATCGGGCGCGAGATTGGGCTCGGAAGAGGCTCTCTCGAAAGCGAAGCCGTCTTTGCTCGTGGCAAGACCGAGATAGATATGGTGCGTAAGGTCATTGCCCGCCGCGCGATAAAGCATCTTAAACTCGCCGCTCTCCTCGTCATAGATCACGGCGGGATTCAGGACGCAAAGTCCCTCCCAGCTGTCTCCTTGCGCTGTCAAAATGGGGTTTCCGTCATATTTTTGCAGTTTGATCATTTTTATGTCCGCCTTTAAAGTTTGTTTTATTTGTTTTATACCGACGCGCGCTGATTGGCGTCGCGCGCGATGGATTTATCGAGGACGATCTCATCGATATAGACCGTTCCGGAAAGATAAGTGTCGCTCGGAGCGTTCTTATAATCTTTAAGCACGATGGATAACTGGCGAATGTAAGGAACGAGCTCCACCGTGATCGCTTTTCCCTCTCCGTCCAATTTGAACTGATCGAGACCGATGGTGTAATCCGTCCATTCCTTGCCGATATCAAAGATGCTCGCCGTCTTCTCATCCGCCGTAAATTTCGCCTGATAACGATACTCCTTGCCGTCTTTTTGGAGGTAAAGCACGATATCCGCCGAGGGGAGATAATCGTGCTCCGCTTCGGACTTCATCCGCAGGCGGATGCCCGTCGCTGCGGCATTCTCCGACAAAGAGAAGATCGTATAATAGGAGGAAGACATCCTCGTCTTATAGGGGAAGGCGCCGCTCTTTCCGTCCGCCGCCACGCCGACATCGGCGACAGAGGGGTCGACATAAGCCTCCTGCCCGCTCTTCGCCGCCCATTTCAAGGTGTCGAAGGTGTCGATAACGGTCAGACCGGAAGCAGACGTGGCGATCTGTTCTTCCGCCAAGAGCCTCGTCGCGCCCTCGGAAGTCGTATAAATGAAACGCACGGTGTCCACCGCGACATAGCTGCCCGTCACGAAATTCTTATCGAACTGCGTGAACTGATTCACCACGTCGGAGAAGGCGATTCCGATGGATGCGATATGCTGGGGATCGAAGGAAGCAAGTCCGCGCGAACCAGCCGCAAGCTCCATCACGGAGAACGGGATGCGATAATAATACCATTTCTTCGGAATGGAGAGCGCCGTGAAGCAATACTCCGTGCCGGTGTCTGTCGTGATATAGACCGTCATATCGGCATTCACGCTGACCTTCTGCTTGGAGCCATTATCCATCTCCACTTCTGTGACGGAGCAATCTTTCACCAAGATCTCGATGGCGTTATACCCTTTCTCATCTTCCGCAAGATCCTTATTGATCCCGCCGACATAGGTGGTATAGACCGCTTCGCCCATGTTCGTCTTATAATAGAACTTACCGACTGTATTCTTCACGCCGATGCCGCCCATCTCGTCGATGCCCATCGCCTCGTCCTTATTCGTCGTGGAGATCTGCCACTTATAATAGGTGTCGACGGAATTCTTATAGGAATCGAAATTCTCGATCAAGCCGTCATCGCCCACGGGGTTTTGATACAAGACGTAAGGCTCTTCCTCCGTGCCGAGCGCGGTCGCCAAAGAGACGACTTTGAGATCGCTGATCGTGACGCTGCTCGTCGTATAGACGCCGCCGTCCACGCCGAGCTGAAGCTCTTTCACGCCATAGAACTGACGGAAACCGTCCCCGCCGAAATACGACATCGTAAAGGCGGAGAAAGGCACGATCAGCTCGCCCGAAGCGGGGATGGATCCGACGCGCTGCTGATAGATCCAGCGATCGGTGTCCTCCTCGATGAGGCGGATCGAGATCAGATGGTCTCCGCTGAGGTGATTGTCATTCAAAGTGATCTTGAGGCTGAAAGCGTCGCCTGCGCCGAGAAGCGCGCCATTCACCTTGAAATCAAGCTCGGGATCATCCTCCGTATAAAGCGGGATCTTGACATAACCATAGCCTTGGATCTTGGTCGCATTCTTCTCATTGGGCACGCCGCTGAAACCATAGGTGAAGGCGCTGCCGTCTTGCGAAACGGAGGTGTCGAAAACATAGTTTTCGAAGCCGATCCCCTCCTTGTACTTATTGAAGTCAAAAGACTTGATGAAGAGCTTCTCGTACTTTTCGTAATTGATGAGACGAAGATCGCTGAAAAGCGCGAGACCGTCGCCGAAAGAATGCTCGAAGACGAGCTCGAAGCTCTTGAGATAATTATAGTCGAAGACTTGGTTCGCGACATTCAGCATTCCCTTTGTACGAAGGGTGAATTCGTCAAAGCGGATGATGATGGTCTGCTTCGCATTATTCGCGAGCTTGATGGGGGCATGCCAATATTCATTGTCCTCGTCCACCACGCGGAAATAGACCTCCGCGTCCTCACCCGCATAGTAAAAATTGAAATAGAAAGCGTCCACGCCGGAGACTTCCATCTCCTCGCTATGCGTAAGGACGATCCAACCGTCCGACTCCTCGAAGCCTTCGCCTTGATTGGTCTCTTCCGAGACAAAGGAAAGCGCGAGAGAATCCTTGCCCGTATCGAAGAAGTCCGAGCGATCCACGCTGACTTCCGCCTGCGAACCCACTTCATGGACTTTCCATTCATCGGCATAGATGACGTCCATCTCGATCTCGTCTTTCACGTCCGCTTTATAATAGAAAGTCATCACTTCATTCGTGAAAAGCTTCCTATAATCCTTATTTACCGCGTATACGCGCCAATAATACGGGAGATCATTCCCCTCTTCATCTTTTTTCAGACTCTTTTTGAGGGTCGCGCCCAACGTGTACTCCGTGGTGGTGATACCCGTCTTCAGAAGGTAGACGGTGTCCTCCTCGGAGAACTCCGCAGAAGAAGCGATCTCGAGCTCATAGGTCTCGGCATTCGCCGCTTCCGTCCAAGAGAACTTGGGCATTACGTAGGTCTCGTACTCCGAGATGGGCAAGCTCGCGGAGAAATCACCGATCACGCCGTCGACGACAGAATAATCGATATGATTACTGCCGAAAGAAGCGGAACCTTTTGTGCCGCAAGCCGCCAAGACAAAGAGCGCAAGGATAAGCACGGATATCACGATCAAAACTTTTTTCATATCCTACCCTCCTCAGAGCCTCTCGCTCGACACCACGACGAAGCTTTTCGCCGGGACAGTGATCGAAGTCTTATTATTCAGACTTCCGTCCACAGTGTAATTCGGGACGACGAAGCCGTCTGCGCCGAGCTTCAAATTCGCCTCATTATAGATATAAATATAAAGCTTGCCATCGGCATTTTTGACTTCCTCTTCGAGGACGAACTCGCCCGTGATCGGACGGGTGGTGCTATTTAAGACGCAATAGCCGCCTTTCGTGCGATCTTCGGAGACCGTAGCGAGCACGCGCATCCCCTGCGGGAGCCCGCCTGCGTCGTAAAGGACGTTGCCCGGGCGGAAAAGATTCGTCAAAAGGACGGAAGAATGATACCAAGGACGATATTCCTGCATGGCGGGAGAAGCGGATGCGAGGGTGGAGAACATGCCCCATTCCTTCGCCGTCGCGCCCGTCGCACCGTACATAAAGTGCATCGCGTCATCGAGATCCCAATACACGACGCCGTTCACGCCGCCGAGAATGCTCTGGATGGTGTAATCCGCCATAAAATAGCCGTACTCGTAATTTCGAATGAGCGCCTGACAGTCCGTCGTGTCGTTCTTACCCGTCAAAAGACCGGACTCCCAAATATACATTTGCTTGGTCTTGCCGAGGTCGGAATCCTTTTTCTTCGTGATATTATAAAGCGAACGGATGGTCTCCTTGAAGGTCCCTTTCTCGATCGCCATCTGGGTGACATACATATGAATGCCGTAATTATGAACGACGTTCGAGAGCTTGGAGGCGATCTTCGGGAGATAGACCTCGCAGCCCGCGACGCCCGTCGTATCACCGCCGATGATATCGAGAGATTTGAGCCCGATGGCGTCGAACTCCTTGCGGATATTCCTGACGCCCTCCTCCCATTTCTCATAGGTATTGTAATAATTCTTGGAGGAACCTTCGTTACCCGTGATATTGGGCTCATTCGTATTCACGAACCAAGAGATACAGGTATACCCTTTCACCTTGACGAGATATTCCATCAGATCGGCGCACATCTTCGCCCAGCGCGGATCCGCGGAAGCATTCGGGATCATGCCGTAGATGTCCTTCTTCGCATCCGCGTTTCCGATGACATTCCAAACGCCGAAAGCCACTTTGACGCCGTTTTCTTGACAATAGTCAAGAACGTCGCAGGCATTCACCATTTGTTTATTATTGAAATTATAGCCCCAAGTCTCATTTTCGGCGTCGAAATTCACGACGAACCAATCGAGATTCGTCATGCAACGAACGAGCGCGGGCCGGAGACGATCCACGGCGGTCAAGACCCTGTCCCAAGAGCCCTTGACCGTCTTATTCGTGTCCTCGTAAGTGCCCCATTCCACGCCGAGTCCGTCGAAAGAAAGGGATACCACTCTATCATTCGAGAAGATCACTTCTCCCGTGTATTCCGCGTCCTTTTGCGAACACGCCGTGGCAAACGCCATAATCACCGTTAACAATAAAACGATCGCAATGATTTTCTTCATATTTCCTTATTTGCCGAGCGCGGCGTTGATCTCATCTATGATCGTCTTCCACGTCCCTGTGGTGACTTCCTTCTTATACTTTTCGAGATCCGGTTTTTCGCTATAGAGATAGGTTTCGACGGAAGCATTCGCATCTTCGAGCATACCGCCCGCATACAAAGACTTCTTCTCCGTGGCGAGCCACTTCACTTCCGCAGGCTCGCGAAGGACGCGGAGACGTCCCGCTGCCTCTTGCGCCTGCATGAAGTCCGTCCAAGCCTTCAAGATGGGATATGCCGTGGCGTCGGTCAGCGGATCCTTATCGATGATATCATAACCGAGCGTGCAGGTGTAACGGAGGTAACGCGCGCCGTTGAAAGGATTCACATAATTGCCGGTGCCCGCTTCCTTCGTCCAAGAGAGGAGCTTGATACCATAGGTCTCATCCCATTTATAATCATACGATTTGCCGCTGTCGAGGCGGACTTTCTCATAGTCATAGCCCTCTTCGCCATAGAGACCGAAGAGCGTGCCTTCCTCCGAGAGGAGGTAATCCATGATGTCGAGGATCTTCTCCATCTTCGCGTCCGAGATCTTGGAGGAGAAGAAAGTCATGGAGAACCAATCCTCCTGCCCTTCCAAGGTGTATTTCCCGTCTTCGCCTTGCACCTTCATGATCGCAGTCATATTATTGATCTGCTCGGTGGTGAGCTTGGGATTGATATTCTTGATCTGCTTACGAAGGGTTGTGTAATTCGTCAAAGAGAGATTCTCATAGAAGACGCCGATACGGCCGCCGTAATACGCCTTATTCGCGTCGCCTTCATTGGACTCGTACTGCGGATAACCGTAGATCTGTCTATCCACGAGATCCTTCGCGACGGAAAGACCTTTGAGATACTCGGTCGTAGCGTAATTGCTGGTCACCTTGCCGTCGCTGCCGTAAACGAAACAGTGCGGTGCATCCTTATAAAAATTGATGACCGAGGGGAAGCCCCATTCGACGTCCGCGAGCGCATAGACATTTCCGCTGCCGCATTTCTCACGATAGAAGACGTCCAGAAGCTCATTGAACTGACGCCACGTATAGACGTCATCCGCGGGAACGGGGAAAGAAAGCTTGCTTTGGAGTTCGAGCGCCCAATCACGACGATACACATACGTGAACGGCGCGAAATCCTCGCTTCCGCCTTTGATATTCTTCGCAACGGGGATACCATAGAGCTTGCCGTCAATCTTGAAATGCTCGATGTCCGAGATGCCGTCGATGAGCGCCTTGACATTCGGCCACTTGGAGAGATCGTCGGGAAGCGCCTTCACGTCGCCGTCTTCCGCATAGAAACGATAGGTATTCGCGAAGTTATAGCTATCCACGTCATCTTGGAAGACATTCGGGAGCTTCCTTGCATTCACGCTACCGGAGACCTGCTCGCTCCAATCCGACCAAGAATAGGACGAGACCTTAAAGCTGATGCCGAATTTCTCTTGGAGCATCTTCGTATAATCGTCGCTACCGTCCCAATCATTGAAATACAAGTTTCTGATGGTGATGACATTTTCGTCGTCTTTGCTCGAACAAGCGGCAAAGCCGGCGGCGCAGCTTATCACGATGGAAAGCGCAAGAATGATAAGTAAGACTTTTTTCATAAATACCTCCGTTTATTAACCTTTTATAGCACCCACTACCAAGCCCTTGACAAAGAACTTCTGTAAGAAGGGATAAAAACACATCATAGGCACGATGGAGAAGAAGACGCTCGCCATCGTCAAGCCTTCGGAATAAGTCGCCTTTTGCCCGAGGGTCTCCACCGAGCTCGCGCTCGTCGTGATCATCTCACGAAGGACGAGCTGCAAGGGCTTCAAAGACTGGGTCTCCACGAAAAGCATACCGTTATACCAGCTATTCCAGTTACCCACCGCAAAGAAGAGTCCGATCGTCGCGAGCATCGGCAGGGACATCGGCAGATACACCTTAAAGAAGATCTGGACGTCATTCGCGCCGTCTATCTTCGCCGACTCTTCGAGATCGGGCGGGAGAGACGCGAAATAATTCCTCATCAAAAGCATATTATAGGTGTCGATCGCGCCCGGGATGATCATGACCCAAAGGGTGTCATACAAGCCGAGATTTTTGATGAGGAAGTAATACGGGATAAGACCGCCGCCGAAGAACATCGTCACGAGGATCATATTCATCACGAGATTTTTCCCGATCCACTTATTACGCGAAAGCGCATAGCCCGTGATGACCGTGAAGAAGAGCTGATACGCCGTGCCGAGGAAAAGCAGGATCAACGTGATCCTCACGCCCGACCAAAGCTGCGTGCTCGAAAAGACCGTCGCATAATTATCCATCGTGATCTCCTTGGGATAAAGGAGGAAAGGCGTATTCAGATACACCTTCTCGGGGGAGATGGAGATCAAAAGCGCATTATAGAAAGGATAAATAATGATGATGGCATAAAAGAGCAAGATGGCGAAAATGACCCAATCCAAGGGACCGATACGCCTGTCGAAAGTGCTCCCCTTCGGGCGAAGGGGCAAATACGCAATATTCTCGAACTTTCTCATATGATACCTCTCTCGCCGCTGAGCTTTGCGATCCTATCCACGATAACGACGAGGATGAAGGAGACAACGGACTTAAACAAGCCTACGGACGCGCCGATACCGGCATTGACGCGTTCGCGGAAGGTGGTGCGGTATATATACGTATCGAGGATATCCGCTACGTCATAGACCTGCGAATTATACATATTGAAGATCTGGTCGAAGCCGGCGGAAAGGATGCCGCCGACGGAAAGGATCAAAAGAAGGATCGCCGTGGGCTTGATGGCGGGAAGCGTGATATTCCATATTTTCTGCATACGCGTCGCGCCGTCGATATCCGCCGCCTCATAAAGCTCGGGCGAGATCCCCGCCATCGTGGCGAGATAAATGATGCTGCTCCACCCTGCTTCTTTCCAAACGTCCGTGCCGAAGATCAAGCTGACGAAGACGCCGTCATTCGCCATAAAGCGGATCCTCTCCCCTCCCAGCGCGGCGATGGTATTATTGATGATACCCGCCGTGCCGAAGATATTCGCCACGAGACCGCCCACGATGACCCAAGAGAGGAAGTGCGGGAAAGTGACGATGGTCTGCACGGTCTTTTTGAAGAAACGGAGGCGGATCTCATTGATGAGGAGCGCCACGAGGAGCGCCGCCACAAAGCTGATGATGATCTTCCCGAGACCGATCAAGATGGTATTCCGCAAGACCTGCCAGAACTTGTCCGACTCAAAGATAAAAGCAAAGTTTCCGAAACCGGAAGCATCCGCCCACGGACTGCCGAAGATGCCCGCATTCGGATAATACTTCTTGAACGCGATCAAGATCCCGTACATCGGCACGTAACAGAAGACGATGTAATAAATGATCGCGGGAATGATCATGAAAAGAAGATATCTCGACTTCTTCACTCTCCCCCCGAAATCATTCAGCGGACTATTCCTATCAATAATAAGTTTTCTATTCATCCCTCAAAAAACCTGTTCCTTTTAAACGTCCGTCGAAAAAGCAAGTTATCTTTTAAATTTTATAATATAATCCACTATTTTGTCAACCGTCGTGAAGGCAAGCCCGACATAGGTGTCCGCGCCGCCGTAATAGATGGCGATGCGCCCCGTCGCCGCGTCCGTCAGCGCGGAACAAGGGAAGACGACATTCGGCACAAAGCCGACGGTCTCATAGTCCTCCTCCGGCGTCAGAACGAAATTTCCGCAACGATACTTGACCTTCGTGACGTCCTCTTTATCGAGGATGACCGCGCCCATGCTATAGACATATCCGTTGCAGGTGAGCGAGGCGCCGTGATAGAAAAGAAGCCAGCCTTCATCCGTCTCGATGGGCGCGCAACCGGCGCCGATCTTGAGCCCTTGCCACCATTCGTAGCCGCGCTGCATCAAGAGCTTATGATTCCCCCAATATTCGAGGTCTTTGCTCTCCGAAATATAGATATCGCCGAAAGGCGTGTGTCCATTATCCGAAGGACGGGACAAGAGATAATACTTGCCGTTTATCTTCCTCGGGAAGAGCACGCCGTTTCGATTAAAAGGAAGGAACGGATGGGAAACGAGCTCAAAATGCTCGAAATCCGTCGTCTTGCCGAGCGCAAGCACGGGAAGCCCGTTCTGCCCGTCGCACCAAATCACGTAATACACCCCGTCCACCTTCACGACGCGAGGATCGTAAGCGTATTCGAAGCGATAAGCCTCGCCGTCCTTTTGATGAAAGACGATGCGCTCTTTCGAGAAGGTGAAACGGATACCGTCCGCGCTCTTTCCGAAATACAGATACGGAATGCCGTTCTTGGTCTCCGCTCTGAACACCCCCGCAAAGCCGTCTTTGAAAGGGACGACCGCGCTATTGAAAATGCGCGTAACGTTTTCTACCGGATTTCTCTTGATGATAGGATTGCCTGTGTATCTCCATATAGGTTCGTCGCCCGCGGGCTCTTGCCATGGGATGTTCGGAAGTGCTTCCCCGATGATTTTTGCCATATTGTTCCCCTTTTCGTTTTATAATTTGCCGCTAAGCGGCTGTATTACGATGCCAATGTGCTCTTCGAAAGATAGATATTATCCACGAAGAGATTTACGTTATCGCTCGCTTGGGCGATGATGACGATGCTCTTGACCGAGACCGCCGTGAAATTAAAGGAAAGCGAGCGCATCGCGGGCTTCGATGTCGGCGTAAGCGTCGCATATCCGTTAGAGGATCCCGCGAGGAAGATCTCATTTCCTCCGCTGTCGATCAAAATGATGCGATAATTGATATTCGAGCCGGAGCTCCAGCTCGCAAGATCGATGGAGAGATGGTTCGCCGTGCCGAGGGCAGAGCCTCCTTCGTTATACGTATATTTATAAGCGCTATAGCCGCAATAAAGGCTGAGCACCTTATTCACGGCGCCCGAACTCCGATCGGGATGACACTGGATATTTCCGGAAATGGCTTGATACGCGCCGTCATTCCACTTATACTGTTTCCACTTTCCGTCGCCGCTGTAAGCGGAGCCCGCCGTCCCGTCATTGAATTCGAAATTCTTCACGACCGTCGTCAGCTTTGTCGCAGAGGTCGTGGCGGAATCAATGAGCTTGATATTATCGATATAGGTATACACCGTGGCATAGCTCGAATCCGTTCCCGTCATGATAAAGCTGAGCTCATCCATCGCCTTGATGGCGTTATCCCACGAACCGTATTCTTTATATCTGCTGATATATTTCTTGACGGTCTCGGGATCGTAAGATTCGCCGCCGATCCAGATCTTCAGGTTCTCGTCATTGAAACTCAGATTCACGTGATACCAAGCGTTGGTGTCCACCTTACCTGCCGACAAATTGCTGATATTCGAGAGATCGTAAGTGATATAGATGCCGTTATTCAGATCTTGGAACTGGATGGTGGTCTTCACCGTGGGATAAAAACGATTCACCCGAATGTCGAAGCTCAAAGCGTAATAGACCTTATTCATCGTGCCGATATTCTTGCTGAACTTATACGCCACGCCATTCGCAAAGGACGTGAATTTCGCCGCCGAACCGGAGCCGAAAGAATCGGACACGAGCTCGACTGTGGACTCCGAACTGCTCGACCAAGAACTATTATTGTATTTCGTCTTCGTCCAGCCGGAAACGCTGCTTCCTTCGAAAGCGTCTATGAGCTGTCCGGAGACAGAGAAGGTCTTGGAGAGCGTGGAAGAATTCCCGTTATAATAGACCTTGGAGGCGCTGTCATAGCCGCCGACGGCTCTGAATTTCACCGTAGCAGCGGAAGTGGCGGTGTAACCCGGTTTGGGCGCGTCTTTCCAAGAAGATCCGCTGTCCGTGGAATACTGCGCTTTCAAGCCCGTCATCGTCCAAGTGACCGCGCTGCTCGTCTCGGAGAGAAAGCTGATCGCAGGCTGTTTCGTGACGTAAGAGAAGGAGGCGGCGTCGCTGTCCACATACGCAGAGCTGTCCGAAGCCACCGCTTTGACATAAAGGGTATGCGACCCCGTCGAGGTGGAATAAGACGCTTTCATATTCGTATTCCCGGCGTAACTTCCGCTATCCGTCTTCGCGGAATAAGAAGAAGCGTTCGAGACTTTCGCCCAAGAGATGCCCGACGAGGACGCCGTGAGCGTGGGCGCGGCAAGCTTGGTGAGCTTGATCGTATTACTCTTCTCGATGGAAGAAGCGCAATAATAATAGACTTTTTTCGAGGAATCGAAGCCGCCGTTCGCTTTGACTTTCACGACGTAAGAGCCCGCCTTACCCGACGTGACGGTATAAGACGTGGCGGTCGTAGTCTGATAAGAGCCGCTATCCACTTTGTACTCCGTGGAGTACGCCGTAGCGCTCCAAGAAGCGGTCTTTCCGCTCACCGCGATATTCGAGAGCGTAACGGTCTTCACCTCATAAGAAATGCTCTTTTCGTCGCTGCTTTCATAGATGCCGTTACTGCTGCCGATGGCTTTCACTTTCACGGTGTAAGACCCTTGCGCCGTGGCAAGAGGCGTCGTGCGCGAAGAAGCGTTCCAAGAGGTGGTCTTTCCATTCAAGGTGACGGCATAATCCGTAGCGTTCGAGACCGACGTCCAAGAGACGCCGCTTTGCGAAACGGAGAGCGTAGGCGCCGAAAGCTTATAGATCGTGAAACTCTCCTCTTTCGAGAGACCGGCGGAAGTGTGATGATAATAGGTATTGCTGCCGGAATGATATCCTCTATACGCATAAACCGTGACTTTATGATCGCCTTTGCCCGTGACGGTATAAGAGCCCGTCGCATTGACGAAAGAGGTGTCGACTTTCACCTGCACGTCGCGCGCCGCCGCCGTCCAAGAGACCGTCGTGCCGCCATTCGGGCGAGAAACCGTGAGGGCGACATTATCCGTCTTGTACGTCACTTCGCTCGGCAAACTCACGGCGGAAAGCGTCTCTTTCTCGTACTTTGCGACGAGGCGGAGGGTGTATGTCCCCTTCTCCGTGCGATACGCGATCTTCTCCTCCGAAACGAGAGAAGCGTCGGGCGTCGTCCAAGAGCCGTCCTCCTTTTTATAAGACACTTCGTATCCGACCGGGCTGCCCACCGGAGAGACGCTTATTTCATCCTCATTCTTTTTCAGCGTGGGCGCGGCAAGATAAAGCGGGACTTCCTTCGTCGCGGTCTCGCCGATATAGAAGATCCCGCGCGCCGCGTCGAGCCCCGTGCTCGCCGTAAAGGAGACGGTGACTTCCGCCGAGGGCGTATAGGAATAAGTGTAACTGTCAAAACCGTCCGCCGTCGTGGCATTGACTTGCGAAAGCGTGCCGCGGCTCACCGTGACCTTGCCTTTCGCGGAGAAGGTCACCTGCCCTGCTTGCGAAGCGTCGGGCGCGCCGAGATCAACCGTCTTCACGGTATAAGTAACCGAGGCGCTTGCGTCCGTAAATGGATATTGCGCTTCATCGCTGTGATACGCCGTCAAAGCGAGCGTATACACGCCGTCCGCCTGTACGTACGGGATC
>JAGCXI010000054.1 GCA_017961365.1 Clostridia bacterium | reverse complement strand
TGCTCGAGATCCGCGGCGTGGGGATCATCAATGTGGAGCGGATGTTCGGCTCGGTCGCCGTGCGTGTGAATAAGTCCGTGGACGCGGTCTTCGAGCTCGTCGCTTGGGAAGAGGGAAAGACGTATGAGCGTCTCGGCACGGAGGACCTTCGCGAGGAGATCCTCGGCGTAAGTCTGCCGAAGCTCGAGATCCCCGTGAAAGCGGGCAGAAATCTTTTCGCGGTCATCGAGGCGGCGGTGGCGTCTCTTCGTCTCAAGGAGATGGGGTACAGCGCGCCGCAGGAGCTGGAAGAAAGGCTGAAAAAGCAGAGCGATTAAAGGATATTTACGCTTCGCGCGCCATATACTATACCGATTTTTTTCGGAGGATAGGATATGCAAAGCGTGAAAAAGCGGCTTGCCCGATCGGGCGTTTTATGTAGGACGGATGTGGCGGGTGCCTCTCTGACCACTTTCGGAAGCGGAGGGGACGCGGCGGTCGTCGCCTATCCCTCGAGCGTCGAGGAAGTGAAAAGCCTCCTCTCCCTTTTCGGGGAAGAAGGCGTGGCGTATCGCGTGCTCGGCGCGGGGAGCAACGTGCTCTTTCCGGACGAAGGATATGACGGCGTCATCCTGCGCTTGGATCGGCTGAAGACATTCTCGGTCAACGGCGTTTCCGTCACGGTGGGCGCAGGGCTCCCGATGGCGGTCTTCTCGCGAAAATGTCGAGAAGCGGCGCTGTCCGGCGCGGAATACGCGGAAGGGATCCCCGGGAAGATCGGCGGCGCGGTGTATATGAATGCCTCGGCTTTCGGAATGGGCGTCTCGGACGCGCTTCGGAGCGTGGATGTCATCCTCGATGGGAAAGAGCAGACCTTGCCTTCTTCCGCGCTCAAGACGGAGTATCATAGGGGAGGGATCCCCGCGGGCGCTTTGATCTTGTCCGCCACCTTCGATCTTCGAAAAGGTGAAGCGGGGCGCATCGCCGAGAAGATGCGGGAGCTCGCAAGAAAAAGAGCCGCCACGCAGCCCTTCGGCAAGTCGGCGGGAAGCGTCTTCCGCCGTGTGGGGGAGAAGCCCGCCGCGCTTTATATCGAAGAAACGGGGCTGAAAGGCAGGGTGGTCGGCGGCGCGGAGCTCTCGACCAAACATTGTAATTTTATCGTGAATCGCGGCGGCGCGAAGACAGAGGACTTTTTTGTCCTCGCGGAAGAAGTGCGGCGCGCGGTGAAAGAGAGGACGGGCGTCACGCTCGAATACGAAACGGAGAGGATCTTATGCTGACGGATCAAGCGGTCAAAGACGAATTGCATTCGCTCGCGGAAGGCGGGGTCGGGGACGGTTATGTCGCCGCGCTCTTGACTTTCGGAGGGGAGCTCGGCAGGGATGATAAGGGGTACTATCTTTTTTATTCCACGCCGGATTATCGTCTCGCGCTCGAATTCGCGGAGTACGTCAAAAAAGAGTATTCTTACGCCGTCGAGGTGGGGATCATTCGTCCGAAGGACAAGCGTCGCCATAAGCTTTTTTCCGTGGAAGTGCGCGGCCGATATGCTTTGCGCATTCTGACGGATCTCGGGAAAGTGAAGGCGCAGGACGGCGTCGTGCTCTCGCTCGATAACGGCGTAAGATCCCGCATCTCTTCGCAAAAGGAAGCTTCGGAATATGCGCGCGGCGTCTTTCTCTCCGTGGGCAGTACAAGCCGCGCTTCGGGGAGTTTGCGCGTGACTTTGACCTTTGAGCTCGAGGACGCTGCGGACGCTTTCATGCAGTTTCTCCTGCGGCAAGAGATCGAAATGAAAAAGCAGGAGAAAGATGGGAAGTACTTTCTCAGCACGAGGAAGGCGCAGGCGATCAGTGATCTCTTCGCCTTGATCGGCGCCACGAAGAGCGTGCTGTCCATGCAGGATATGATCGTGAAAAGCGAAGCGCGAAATAAGATAAGGCGCGCCGAACAGCTCAACGTGGCGAATCTCGATAAGTCGATGATCGCGGCGGTCAAGCAATATAACGACGTCCTTCTCATCAAGGAGCGTCGCTCTTTCCTGACTCTTCCGTCCGAGCTGGCGTCTGTGGCGGAAGCGAGGCTGGCGAATCCCGATCTTTCGCTGGAGGCTTTGCGCGAATCATTGCCCGAACCCATCTCGAAAAGCGGGCTGTATCATCGTTTCGAGAAACTCGCGGAGATCGCGAATGAGATCAGGGAGAAAGAAGAATGAAACTTGTGCTGACGGCGAAGACCGATCTGACGCTTCCTCTCGCGAAGCGCCTTGCCGAGGTGGCTTCCGAGACGCGCGCCGACGTGCGGCTTTTATATAAAGACAAAGGCGCGAATGTCAAGAGCCTTATGGGGCTTATCTCTCTTTCCTATAAGAAGGGGAGCGCGCTCACTCTCGTTACGGAGGGGAAGGACGCGGAGAAAGCGGCGGAACGCTTACGCGCATTGATATAAAGCAAAAGATAGGGGACAAAAGATGAGCAAACCATTCGTACATCTGCATTTACACACGGAATACAGCCTTTTGGACGGCGCCGCGAGGATAGACCGTCTTTTCGCCAAAGCGCGCAGTTTGAATATGCCCGCCATCGCCATCACCGATCACGGGAATATGTACGGCGCGGTGGATTTTTATAATGCCGCGCAAGCGGATTTCGAGAAGCAGGTCAAGAACGTAGTCTTCGAGGAGAAGAAGGCGGCGGGTGAGGAGATCGCTTTCGACGACGTCGTCCCCACCAAGGACGATTACGCGCGTTTGAAACACCTCCGCATCAAGCCCATCATCGGCTGTGAATTTTATATGTGCGAGGATCTTAAGGTGAAAGAGCGCACGAGCGCCACGTATCACCTCATCCTGCTCGCGAAGAACGAAGTGGGGTATTATAATCTTTGCAAGCTGAATACCATCGCTTGGGTGGATGGATTTTACACCCATCCGAGGATCGATTTCGAGACCTTGAAGGCACATTCCGAAGGGCTCGTTTGCCTCTCCGCCTGTATTGCGGGCATTTTGCCGCGCGCCATACAGAACGATGATTTCGAGAAGGCGCGTTCCCTCGCGCTCTGGTTTAAGGAAGTCTTCGGCGACGATTATTATTTCGAGATCCAAAACCATGACATCCCCCTCGAGAAGAAAGTCACGGTGAATCTCTTAAAGATGAGCAAAGAGCTCGGCATCAAGGTGGTCGCCACGAATGACGTCCATTACGTGGAGAAAGAAGACGCCGAGATGCAGGACGTCTTGATCTGTATCGGCACGGCGCATTATATCGACGACGAGACCCGTATGCGGATGAACGGTCCTTATTATTATTTCAAGACCTATGACGAGATGCTCGAGCTTTTCCCGAACGTCCCGGAAGCCTTGGACACCACCCTCGAGATCGCCGAGAAATGCAATGTGGATATCAAGTTCAAGATGCCGCTTTTCCCGCCTTATATCCCGCCGACGGGGGAGACCGCGGGAGACTATCTGCGCCGCTTGGCGTATGAAGGCATCGTGAAGCGTTATCCCGAGATCACGGACGAGATCAAGGAGAGAATGGAGTACGAGCTTTCCGTCATCATCGACATGGGCTTCGCGGAGTATTATCTCATCGTCTGGGATTTCATCGATTATGCTCGCCGAAACGGCATCCCCGTCGGCGCGGGACGTGGCAGCGGCGTGGGCAGCATCATTGCTTATGCCATCGGGATCACGAATGTCGACCCCCTGCGTTTTAACCTCATTTTCGAGCGCTTCCTGAATAAAGAAAGGGTCTCGAACCCCGATTTCGATATCGACTTCTGCATGGAAGGCAGAGAGCAGGTCATTCAGTACGTCCGTGAAAAATACGGCCCCGAGCGCGTGACGAGGATCATCACCTTCGGTACCCTTGCCGCCAAGCAAGCCATCAAGGACGTCGCGAGGGTGTATCGAGTGCCCTACGCGGACGTGGACAAGCTCGTGAAGATGCTCCCCGAAGCGAATGGAAAGATGAGTATCAAGGGCATCCTCGGCAGGGATGAGAAGCATAACGATCAGCGCAGTCCCGACGTCATCCAGCTTTATGAAAGCGATCCCACGATACGCAAAGTCTTGGATATGGCGCTCAAAGTCGAGGGTATGCCGCGAAATACGGGCATGCACGCGGCGGGCGTCGTCATCTGTAAAGAAGTCGTGGGCGATTTCGTTCCGCTGCAAAGAAACGGAGAGGTCGTCACCACGCAGTACCCCAAAGATCAGGTGGAAGCCCTCGGCATGCTCAAGATGGACTTCTTGGGGCTCGTTACCTTGACCGACGTCAATAAAGCGAAGCAATATATCAAAGCGAATCACGGCGTGGACATCGATTTCCACGAGCTCGGCTATGAGAACCCCGAAGTCTATAAGCTCATCGCCTCCGGTGATACGGACTCGGTCTTCCAGCTTGAAAGCGGCGGGATGAAACGCTTTATGACCCAGCTTCGCCCCACCTCGATGGAAGATATCATCGCAGGCATCTCGCTTTATCGCCCGGGTCCGATGGACAGCATCGACACCTATGTCGAGAATAAGAATAATCCGGAAAAGATCACGTATCTTGACGAGCGTCTCCGTCCCATCCTCGAGATGACTTACGGCTGCTTGGTCTATCAAGAGCAGGTCATGCAGATCGCGCGTGAGATCGCGGGCTATAGCTACGGCAGAGCGGACATCCTGCGCCGCATTATGAGCAAGAAGAAAGCCAAGCTGATGGACGAGCAAAAGAAGATCTTCTTCCATGGCTGTCCCGTCTATCACAAGGCGAATCTCACCGCGGTGGAGGGTGCTTTGAAGCGCGGCGCCACGGAGGAAGTCGCCACCAAGCTCTTCGACGAGATGACGAATTTCGCAAAGTACGCTTTCAATAAATCGCACGCGGCGGCGTACGCCGTCCTTTCTTACGAAACGGCGTATTTGAAGAAGTATTACACGCCGGAATTTATCGCCGCCGTCATCAATGACCGCATCACGAATCCGAAAGAAGTGGCGAAATACGTGAATTATCTCCGCAAGAAAGGCTATCAAGTGCTTCGTCCCGATATCAATGAAGGAGACGTCTTCTTTACGACGGACGGCAAGACCGTTCGCTTCGGACTCGTCGCCGTCAAAGCGGTGGGGGAGGACGCGGCGCGGCACGTCATCGAGGAGAGAAAGCGCGGCGGGAAGTATAAGAGCCTCTCGGATTTCTTCCGCCGTCAGACCTCCATGCCGAATCGCGCGATGATCGAGAATCTCATCAAAGCGGGCGCCTTCGACTGTCTCGGCGAGACGCGCGCCACCCTTATCGCGAATTATGAGCAGGTGATGAGCGCCACCGCGGAAGATAATAAAAGGAAGATGTCGGGGCAGTTCTCCCTCTTCGACGAGATCGAGAGCCTTAGTACCGACGTGGATATCGTGCGGCTGAAAGAGCTCGGCAGGCGACAGCTCCTCGACAATGAATTCGAGGTGCTCTCCCTCTATCTCTCGGGGCATCCGCTCGAAGATTATGCCGCCGCGTATAAGGATCTTTCCTTCTCTACGGGACAGGTGGCGGAAGCGGAGGAGGCGATCCTCGCCGCCGCGGAGTCCGAGGAAGCCGTCGTGGATCTGCCGGATCTGGACGGGAAGAACGTCCTTGCGGCGGGCATGTTGCTCGACGTCGTGAAAAAGGCGGATAAGAAAGGAAACGAGATGGCGATCATGAAGCTCCAAGACCTCGACGGCACCATTGAATGCGTGGCGTATGGCGGCGCCTTCGCCCGCGGAAAGGACCTCTTGAAATCCGGAAATATCGTCATCCTCGACGGCAGCTTAAAGGAAAGAAACGGCAAGTACAGCTTGAATATCCGCAATGTCCGTTCTTGGGCAGTGACTGCGACGGAAGAGGCGAAGCCCGAAAGAAACATCGTTTACGTGGTGAATCTTCCCTCGAATTACGCTTCACTTTATGAAAAGGCGAAGGAGATCTGCGCCGCGCATAAAGGCGGCGTCCAGCTTTATTTCTTCTCGGGCGGCAAGTATTATCTCCATGATAAGACCGTCGCGGACAGCGAAGGCTTCGTGGCGGAGATGTATGGTCTCGTCGGACCGGAGAATTTCATCATCAAAGAGCGGAAAAGGTGATCGGGATCTGCATTGGCTTTTCGGCATTCAAATGTGATGATAATAAAAAACGACGTTGCGCCCGAGAAAGCACAACGCCGTTTTTCATTATTGAATAAATCGATTATTTTAAGTATCCGTATTTTGCGCCGCTGTAGCTGCCGGAAACGGCACCCGTGCTTGTGTTCGTTTCCCAAATCGCATCGGTTTTTGGCACATATTCGCCATATCCGATGATGCCTCCGCAATAAACGGATCCGTCGATCTCTTTATTATTAATGCAGTTTGATATGGTAATCGTGTGAGTGTAGGAGCTGTATTTCCATCCTATCGCACTTCCCACAATGCCACCGACGTATTGTCCGCTGCCGATTATGTCGCCATGGTTTTCGTTGTCGCTGACATTTACATCCCAATTGTTCCAATCGTCCGCTTTGATTTTCAGCGAACCGATAATGCCGCCTACATAATAATTGCCACTGATAGAACCGTAGTTTTTACATTGCCTTATCGAAGATTTCTTGTCTGGATTCATCAAACCGACAATGCCCGCGACATAATAGCCCTGCGTCGTAACGGTTATATCTGTATTGTTGGTGCATTTTTCTAAGGATTTTGCATATCCTGCGATTCCGCCGACGCACGCGATACCAGTGGTTGACTCTATGATGACTCCGGAAGAAATGATCTCGCCGTTGTTCGTGCAAAGCGTCAGGGAACCGGTACTTCCCGCAATTCCGCCGATATATGCTTTTCCGGAAATGGTATTATTATTTTCGGCAAGCTGTATACTTGTTCTTGTTCCGGTATAGCCGGCATATCCGCCAACGTAATTGTTTCCGGAGACATCGGCAGTATTGTTGCAGGCGCTGATCTCGTCAATGTATTCTCCGTAACCGACTATGCCGCCCGTATAATCGTTTCCGCTGATTTCTTTTTTATTGTTGCAGCTGGATAGCGTGATCGTATGAGTGTAGGAACTGTAGCTCCAGCCTACGGCACTTCCGAAAATACCCCCGACATAATTTCCACTGCCGGATATTTCGCCGTTATTTTCGTTGTCGCTGACGCTTACATCCCAATTGTTCCAATCGTCCGCTTTGATTTTCAGCGAACCGATAATGCCGCCTACATAATAATTGCCGATGACAGAACTGTCGTTTTTACATTGTTTTACCGAAGATCCTTTCTCCGGATTCAACAAACCGACGACGCCTGCGATATAATAGCCTTGCGTCGTAACGTTTATGTCCCGATTATTTGTGCATTTTTCCAGCGATTTTGCACATCCTGCGATACCGCCGACGCATGCGATGCGGTTTGAGGACTCTATGACTACGCCGGAAGAAATGATCTCGCCGTTGTTTGTACAATTGATCAACGTTCCTGTACTTCCCGCAATTCCGCCGATATATGCTTTTCCGGAAATGATATTATTATTCTCGGCAAGCTGTATGCTTGTTCTTGTTCCGGTATAGCCGGCATATCCGCCAACATAATTATTACCGGAGACATCGGCAGCATTGCCGCATGTGCTGATTTCATTGATATATGATCCGTAGCCGATAATGCCGGCGACGTAATCTCTGCCGCTGATTTCTTTTTTATTAGAGCAGTCGGATATCGCGATCGTATGAGTGTACGAGCTATAGCTCCAGCCCACCGCCTTGCCTATGATGCCTCCGATATAGTCGCCGCTTCCGATGACTTGCCCATTATTTCCGTTATCACTAATGCTTACTTCCCAATTGTTCCAATCGGTTGTTACGGTTAAAGATCCTATGATCCCGCCCACATTGTCATTTCCGTTGACGATAGCGGAATTTTTATTGCTTCCAAAGGTCGATTTTTTTGCGGCAATTAAATTCCCAACGATCCCGCCGACCGTATCATATGCCGTTATTTGGATTTGATTTTGGCAATTGCTGATGTTTGTATTTGTAGATTTGCCGGCGATTCCTCCGACCAAATTATAATATGGGGCATTTATTCTGCCGCCAACCGTCACGTCTTCGATCTTTCCTTCATTCGTTCCGCAGAGTGCGCCCGCCGTTCCTGCGTTACCGGTCATCGTGATGTTGACGTCAGCGAGGCTCAAGTTTTTTACCGTTCCTTTCAGCGTTGAGAATAATCCGATGTTTTCTTTGTTCCCCGAAATGTTCAATCCCCGAATCGTTTTCCCGTCACCGTTTAATTCGCCGGTGAAAGCGTCGATCGGTGACCATTCTTCGTCGCTGAGATCGATATCGTTTGCCAGTTGGTAGCGTCCGCCCTTATTTGCTAAATCAGCAAGCTCTGCGGCGGTGGCGATTTTCTCATAGGTGGGTTCTTGCTCGACTTCATTTACGGAATTATTGCTTGATGAATTGTTTGAACTGCTGCCGAATAATCCACAGCCCACAAGGGTCAAGACGAGCAAGGATGCTACGCACGCAAATGTTATAATCAGTAGTTTCTTTTTCATACTTTCCTCCGATTGTATTTTATTTGATTATATAGAGCAATACTCTATTTTGTCAAGAGCAATGCTAAATATTTCTCATAATGAAGGAAATGGAGGTGGGCTATGGATATAAAGGAGATTAAGGGAAGGATCGCGAAAGAGATCGAGACGAGCGGATTGAAACAATGCGAGATAGCGAAGGCGATCAATGTGCATCCGACCGCGATCACGCAATACTTGAGCGGCAGAAGTGCTCCTGCTTTAGACACCCTTGCCAAGCTCTGTCTGTTGCTTGACGTCAGCGCCGATTATATTCTCGGCATTACGGATTATTCGGGAAGAAAAAAACAATAGTCTGCGGGGGCTTTGTTTTCCAAATAGTATTTGTAAGGACTCCTTGCGCAATGCTATAATACAAGTATCCTTTTTTTGTGAGGTATATATGAAACGTATCGCAGTTTTAACGTCGGGCGGGGACGCCCCGGGCATGAATGCCGCCATTCGCGCGGTGGTCAGGGCGGCGAGTTATTATAATATCGAAGTGTACGGCGTGGAGCGCGGCTATATGGGGCTCATCGAGGGTGATCTTCATATGATGTCGCGCAGAAATGTCTCCGACACCATTCAGCGCGGCGGCACCATCTTGAGGACGGCGCGTTGCCCGGAATTTAATACCTATGAGGGCAGGAAAAAGGCAGCGGAGTCCCTTGCGAATCGAAATATCGAAGGGCTCGTGGTCATCGGCGGAGACGGCTCTTTCCGCGGCGCGAATGACTTTTATAATGACTTCGGCGTGAAGACGGTGGGCATCCCCGGGACGATCGACAATGATCTCGGCTATACGGATCGCACCATCGGATTCGATACGGCGGTGAATACCGCACTGAACGCCATCAATAATCTCCGTGACACGATGAGCTCTCACGAGCGCGTGGTCATCGTGCAGGTGATGGGGCGGCATAGTGGGCAGATCGCGCTCCATGCGGGGCTTGCGGGCGGCGCGGAGGTCATCCTCGTGCCCGAGCATACGGTGGATTTCGACGACGTGGCTTCCGTCTTAAATCGCGGCACGGCAGTGGGCAAGACGAGCGGCATCGTCGTGCTCGCCGAAGGCGCTTGTCCTTTGGAGGAGGCGATGACGGAGATCAAGACGCGCACGGGGCTTTCGCTTCGAAGCACTGTCCTCGGCTATATCCAGCGCGGCGGCTCGCCCACGATGGCGGATCGGGTGCTCGCAAGTAAGCTCGGCATCCGCGCCGTTCAGCTCTTGAAGGAGAATAAAGGAGGCGTCGTCGTCGGCTCGAAAGGGGATGACGTCATCGAGATGCCCATCGCCGAGGCGCTTGCCGTTAAGCCCGCTTTCGACGAGGCGCTTTACGAGCAGGCGAAAATGCTCAGTCTGTAGGGCGTAAAAACGTTTGCGATATCGCGGCGGTTATAGTAGAATACTATATAGGAAATACGGGCGAAAGCCATTTTTAGGAGGATTATCATGAAAGAATTAAAAGGCGCGTTGATCTTCGGTCAATCGGGCGGTCCCTCGTCTGTCATCAATTCCAGCGCGGCGGGCGTCTTCATCGAGGCGCTCAAGCATAGTGACGTCATCACGAAGGTGTATGGCGCGGCGCATGGCATCAAGGGCATCTTGGACGAGCAGTTTTATGACATCGGCGAGGAGGATATGAAGGAGCTCGAGCTTCTGAAGAACACCCCGTCTTCCGCTCTCGGCAGCGTTCGTTATAAGCTCAAGAGCGCGGATGTGGACGAGACCGATTATAAGAGACTTCTCGAAGTCTTTAAGAAGTATAACATTCGTTACTTCCTTTATAACGGCGGTAATGACAGCATGGACACTTGCAATAAGGTCAGCAAATATATGCAACAGTCCGGCTATGAGTGCCGTGTGATGGGCGTGCCCAAGACCATCGACAATGACCTTTTCGGCACGGACCATTGCCCCGGCTACGGCAGCGCGGCGAAATATGTCGCCACCTCCATCATGGAGCTCAAACTCGACTCCACGGTGTATAATACCGGTATGGTCTGCGTGGTGGAAGTCATGGGCAGAAATGCCGGCTGGCTCACCGCGGCGGCGCAGCTTGCTTCTTATAAAGGGCTCGGCGCGGATCTCATTTATCTCCCCGAGACTCCCTTCGACATCGACGAATTCATCGAGAGCGTGATAGATGTCTGCGCGAAGAACGAGAATAAGTGTATGGTCGTCGTCTCCGAAGGCATCAAGACCAAGGACGGCACGTACGTGGGCGAATTCACCGCCAGCAAGACCGACCTCTTCGGTCATGCGCAGCTCGGCGGCGTGGGCGCGATGCTCGCGGGTCTCGTGAAAGAGAAGCTCGGCGTGAAGACGCGCGCCATCGAGTTCAGCCTTTTGCAGCGTTGCGCGGCGCATCTCGCCAGCAAGACGGACGTCGAAGAGGCTTTCGCCTGCGGTTCCAAGGCTGTGCAGGCGGCGGTCAGCGGCGTGACGGACAAGATGGTCTGTCTCGTGAGGAAAGAGGGCAAGGATTATGTCTGCGTGCCCGAGCTTATGGACGTCGCTCTTGCGGCGAACACCGAGAAGAAGATCCCCGAGAGCTGGATTCTCCCTGCGGGCAAAGGTCTTACGCAGGATTATGTGGACTATGCGCTCCCCCTCATTCAGGGCGACTGCAAAGCGCCTTTGGAGGATGGACTTCCCCGCTTCGCGAAGCTCAAAAAAATCCTCGTGAAGTAATTCTCGTGAAAGTATAATAAGAAAAAGGAAAACGGGCGCACTTGTGTATTCGGTGCGCCCGCATTTATAAAGGATGAAAGCGAAAGACATTTTGGAACTCACGATAGAGGGCTACGGCATGGAAGGAGAGGGCGTCGCACATGCGGACGGCTATACTGTCTTCGTGCCTTTCGCTGCGGAAGGGGAGAAGGTGAAAGCGGCGGTGGATCGCGTGAAGGGAAAGGTCGTCTTCGCGCATATCATCAAGATGATCTCCGCTTCTCCTCTTCGCAGAGAGCCCGCTTGTCCTCTTTTCGGGAAGTGCGGCGGCTGCGCTCTTCGTCATCTGCCCTATGAGAAGCAGATCGAGATCAAGAAAAGAAACGTGCTTTCGCTCTTTCATAAGAATGCGGGGATAGATCTCGCGGACGCCCCCGTCTTCTTCTCAGCGGAGGATGGGTATCGTAATAAGATCGCTCTTCCTTTCGGCGTTGAGAATGGCGAAGCCGTCCTCGGGATGTATAAGCGCGGCACGCATAAAGTGCTTCCGCTTTCTGCTTGCCCTCTGCATGGAATGTGGGTGGAGTCTCTTCTTTCCGCCGTCCTTTCTTTCGTTCGGGAGAAAAAGATCTCGGTCTATGACGAAGGGAGCGGCAAGGGACTTTTAAGGCATCTTGTGGCGCGTCGCCTGCCTTTTTGCGGCGGGTATCGTTATAGCGTCGTGGTCGTGGGAAATGGGGAGAGCCTCCCCTTCGAGAAGGAATTCGTCGCTCGCCTTTCTGCGGTATGGGAAGGGGAGACGAGCGTCTTCTTTTGTCGCAATGTGATGAAGAATAACGTCATTCTGACCCCCGAGATCAGGCGCCTCGGCGGGGAAGAGACCCTCCTCACCGAGCTGTGCGGCGGGACGTGGGAAGTCTCTCCGCTTTCTTTCTTGCAGGTGAATTTTCCCGTGGCGGAGCGCATCTATCAAGACGTTGTCGGCACCGTTTCCGAAAGCGACGTCGTCTTGGACGCATATTCGGGCACGGGCATTATGAGCGCCCTCCTCGCCGAAAAAGCGAAGAAGGTCGTCGGGATCGAAATTATCCGCGCCGCCACGGAGAATGCCGCGCGGAATGCCGCCCGTTTCGGGGTGGAAGAGAAGGTAAAGCATCTCTGCGGTGAGGTGGAGCGCCTCTTGCCCGAGGTGGTCGCCGAGATCGATACATATACCCTCGTGGTGGACCCGCCGCGCGCGGGATTGGATGAAAAGGTGGTGGAGACCATCCTCCGCTATCCGCCCGAGCGCATCGTCTATGTCTCTTGCTCTCCCGCCACGTTGACGCGCGACGTCGCCCGCCTCGGCGCAGCGTATCGCATCGAAGAGGTGAAGCTTTACGATATGTTCCCGCAAACGCCGCATATTGAAACTGCCGTCCGATTGAAACGGCAGTTTCGATAACGAAGTTCACCTAACGGTGAGTGAAGTTTGCGAGGCAAGTGAAGTTTTGCAGTAAAGTTTGCGCCACAAGGCGCTAGAGGAACAAATATTGCCATGACTGACGAGGTTCGACGGGGATGACGTCCGTTTTTCGGAGAGAGGCAAAGGAGGAAATATGATCGGCGGAGTGATTATAAAAGAAGCGGTCGGAGCGCTTTGCCTTGTGCTCGGGCTTGTGATTTGGATCAAGAAAAAAGTCTCCCTCATCCATTCTTATCATTATAAAAACGTGAAACAGGAAGACATCCCCGCCTATGCGCGCGTCATCGGGATCTCGCTGATCCTTATCGGGCTCGGCATATCCGTCTCGGGCGTGCTCGATCTCTTTTATTCCACGCTGTGGTGGGTTCCCGTCGTGGCGGGATTTCTTCTCGGCGGCATTCTCTTTTACGTCACGCAGAAGAAGTATAACGGATCGGTGTTCTAAGCCGAATAGGAGGGAATATGTATTTTGACGAATTAAAGCTCGGCATGACGGCGGAAATAGCTCCCGCGGTGATTGAGAAGGAAAAGATGCTCGCTTTCGCGCGCGAATATGACGACGTCCCCCTTCACACCGACGAGGAATATGCCAAGACCACCTTTTTCGGCAAGCTCATCGCCCCGGGCGTGATGTCTTTTATGGCGGTGTGGGCGAAATATCTCGAAGTGGACTTTTTCGGGGAGGAGCTCCTTGCGGGGAAGTCCACGAAGATCGAATGGATGAAGCCCGTTTTCGCGGGGGACGTCCTGACGGGGAAGGCGGAGATCACAAGCCTCGTCCGCCGAAATGAGAGAAACGGGATCGCCGAAGTCACCATCCGGGCGTATAACCAAAAAGGCGAGCTCGTTTTGACGGGCGTGACGGAAGCCATCGTGAAATGTAAAGAGGCGAAAAGTGAAGGAGCAAGATGAATAAGCTCGGAACGAAAAGAATAGAGACGGAGCGCCTGATCCTTCGACCCTTCGAGGCGGAGGACGCCGAGGCGATGTATCGGAATTGGGCGTCCGATCCCGAGGTCACGAAATATCTCACTTGGGAGACGCATAAGAGCACGGAGGATAGCAAAGCGATCCTCTCGGATTGGCTCGCACATTACGGAGAAGGGGACTTTTTCCAATGGGCGATCGAGCTCAAAGAGATCGGCGAGCCCGTCGGAAGCATCGGCGTGGTGAACTTCGATGAAAGCATCTCCGCCGTGGAGGTGGGGTACTGTATGAGCCGCGCGTATTGGGGGCAGGGCATTATGCCCGAAGCGCTCACGGCGGTGATGAATTTTCTTTTCGAGGAAGTCTCGGCGGAGCGGATCACGGCGAAGCATGACGTCCGGAACCCAAAGTCGGGTCGTGTGATGCAAAAGGTCGGCATGCGTGAGGTGGGTCGTGACATTGCGGTGAATCATCGCGGCAGCGTGGAAGTGATCTGTTATGCGGCGCTTCGCAGGGATCGGGAATAGAAAAAGAAAAAGGCATAGGGGTCGCTTATCGAAAGAAGGACGCCTTGCGAGCGGGAGAATGAAATGAAAGAAAGAATAAAAGAAAAATGGACGGATATGAAAAGAGACTTAAAAGATCTGCGAGTGATAAACTTCGTCTTTTTGGCGATCGCGGGCATCATAAACGCATTCGGCGTGACACTTTTTCTTTTCCCCGTAAAACTATATGACAGCGGGATATCGGGTCTTTCTATGCTCCTTGATCAAGTAACGCCCTCTTATCTGAATTTTTCTCTTTTCCTTTTGATCTTGAATGTGCCGATTTTCGTCTTCGGGCTTAAGAAACAGGGCTTGACTTTCACCATTTATTCCATCTTCGTTGTAGGGATATACGCTTTGACCTCTTATTTGATCATGCATGTCTTTCCCATCGATTTGAATTTTGTTTCGCCGCTGGCGGGCTCTGATCTTTTGCTCTGCGCAGTCTTCGGCGGTCTCATTTCGGGCGTCGGCAGCGGTTTGACCATTCGATTCGGCGGCGCCATAGACGGCATGGACGTCCTCTCTGTGGTCTTTGCCAAGAAGATAGGCATCTCGATCGGGGCATTTGTAATGGTGTTTAACACATTGCTTTATATCGTTTGCGGCATCGTTATTCACAGTTGGATATTGCCGCTGTATTCGATCGTTACTTATTTCGTCGGTTCAAAGACCGTGGACTTTATCGTGGAAGGCTTCGATCGATCCATGTGCGCGATGATCGTTACGAATAAGGCGGAAGAGATATCCTCCGCGCTTTCGGAACATTTCAAAGCGGGCGGCACCATCGTGGACGCCATCGGCGGTTATTCCAAAGACGAGAAGCAGATCATTTATTTCATCGTGAATCGTTTTCAGATCAATAAGCTCAAAATGATCGTTACGGGGATCGACGATAAGGCGTTCATTACCTTGCAGGACGTTTCGGATATCGTCAAAAAATCGAAGGAGCGCGGAGCATGACAAGCGAAGAGATCGTCAATGAATTGCGAGCGCGGAGGGATGAATCTTATCGTGATTTTCAAAGCGCATTGATCCCCACGGTGAAGAGAGAGGCGTTTATCGGCGTGCGCACGCCCGCGCTTCGCCTCTTGGCGAAATCCCTCTCGAAAAGCGGGGATGTTTCCGCGTTTCTCACCGATTTGCCGCATGCATATTTCGACGAAGATCAGCTTCACGCCTTTTTGATCTCCGAGATCAAAGATTTCGATCGTTGCCTCGCGGAAACGGAACGCTTTTTGCCTTACGTGAATAATTGGGCGACTTGCGACCAGATGTCCCCGAAAGTCTTTAAAAAGCATAAAAAAGAGCTCCTCGCGGCGATCGATCGCTGGCTCCTTTCCGAAAGGACGTATACCGTTCGCTTTGCGCTCGGAATGTTGATGACGCATTTCTTGGACGAGGATTTCTCCCCCGTTTTTCTCGAAAAAGCGGCGGCGGTCCGCTCGGAAGAGTATTACGTAAAGATGATGGTCGCTTGGTATTTCGCTACCGCGCTTGCCAAGCAGTACGATGCCGCGCTGCCTTATCTCGAAAGGAAGAGCCTCGACCCGTGGACGCATAATAAAGCCATTCGGAAAGCCTTGGAGAGCTTCCGCATTTCCCCCGAGCACAAAGCGGCTTTAAGGAGATTGAGTCTTCCCTCGGCACGGTTGTCGGAGCGCTGAAGGACGCGCAACGCAAAAAAAATCTTATAAGAGCGAAAAAGATCGTTTTAAAAAAGGAAGGCGCCGAAGGGGAGAGCTTGCCTTTTTCCGCTCGATATGGTAAAATATTCGCACGGAGGAAGGTATGACCGAGAAAAGCAAAGGCGTCACGAATGCCTTGAAGATCATAGGATTTTCACTTTATTTTTTAATTTTGTTTGTCGAAAGGACGCTGGCTCTGATCCTCAGCGTGCGGCGCGGCGATGCGTACGCCCTGACCTCGGGGAACGTCTTTAATTTCATCGCGTATCCCATTACGGCGTTGAGTCTCGCGGCGGGCGCCGTGCTTTTCGGGCGGGTCTTTATCGGGCTTGGCAAGGCGCTTGCGGCGAAAGAGACTTACCTTTTCGATGACCACGCGCATGAATGGGCGTTCGCTTCGGCGGCGTTGCTTTTCGGCGGAATGATGCATACGGGGTTCACCCTCGCGGGGGTGCAGTTCGCGGCGTACGGTTTTCTCATCTCGGCGATGGCGGTGAGATGCGCGGAGTCCTGCCTCTCGGGGGAGGAAAAATATCTTCCCGTCGTCTCTCTTCTTTATTTGACACTCTTTTCGATGAGCATTCCCGTTTGTTACATCTCGTTTATGGAGATGCCTTTGCGCGGGCTGTTCTTTGCGGCGGAGTATGCGGCGGTCTTTCTGCTTGTCCCGAGCTTCGGCTTGATGCTCTCTCGGCTGATGAAGACGGGGAGGACCTCTTTTGCGCTTTGCATCCCCGTGACGATGGCTGTCTTATCTGGCGCTACCGTCGCTTTGCAATGGCAGGAGAAGATCAATTGGTTTGTTTTGATCTTTGCTTCGGCGACGGCGATTTTCTATCTCGCTTTCGGCATCGTCGCGCGGCGCAAGATTAACCAGCAGGGCTGAATGTGCGGTCATGAAAAAAGGAGAATGCAAATGAAAAAGAAAGTGCAAATCATGGTTAATGTCCTTTTGGCGGTCTTGGTCTTTACGATATGGATCTTGAGCTTTTTCCTTTGGAGAGGGGATGCCGCGCTTTCCGTGAATGGTTGGGAGGATTTGAAATTTTTCACCGTTCAGTCCAATCTGCTCGTAGGGATCGTCGCCGTCGTTTGGCTCATTACGTTCGCCGTGACGCGCGCCGTGCCCCATTGGCTTTCCGTCTTGAAGTACGTTTCCGCGGTGGCGGTCTTCGTGACCTTCTCCGTCGTGCTTCTTTTCCTCGGTCCCTTTTACGGCTATAAATGGATGTATAGCGGTTCGAACCTTTATTTTCATCTCCTCATTCCGATTTTTGCCATCGCGGAGGAAGCGATCTTCGGGGAGGACGTCTCTTTCAAGGAGAGCTTTTTCGCGGCGTTGCCACCCGCGCTTTACGGCGTCGGTTATCTCGCGAACTGTCTCGCGAATGGGATCGGAGAAGGGTATGCCACGAATGATTGGTACGGCTTTCTCACGTGGGGCTATGGCGGCGGCGCGGCGTTCTTCGTCGTGATCTGCGCCCTTGCTTGGGGGATGGGGCTTGCCCTCCGCGCTCTGCAAAAGCCCGCGCGCAAAATTCCTTGGGAGGTGAGGAAATGAAGAGAGTCAAAATAACGGTGATCCGCCGAGCGTCCTATGCGGATCTCATCAAAAAATACGAGGACCCCGCCACAGCGCCTTGTCGCACCAAAGTCGGCTCGGTGTATTATTCCGAGAATGCGGAGCGCCCCGAAGGACTTTGCGAGATCGCTTGGCGCGAAACGCTTTATCCTTTCGTGAAAACGCTTGCCGAGGGCGGCGGCGATTTTTACGGCGTATGGATGAAAAACAAACATAGCGCGATGGTCTCCTGCAACGACGGATTCCGACCGGTGAGCTTCCTTCTCGAAGCGCAAGACTGAAAGCGGGGAAAAAACTCCGCTTTTTTATTTTTTTCTTAAAAATAAACGGAAAGAGCCTCCACTTGTTTGACAAAATACGCTAAATACGATTAAATTATATTGGTTATATCGTTAGATATCGCCGATTTGAAAATCGATATTATATAAAGGGGCATGGATTATGAAAAATGCAGATTTGGAAAAATACGGTATCGCGAATGTCGGAAAGGTGACGTATAATCCCTCTTACGACGCACTTTACGAGGCGGAGATCGATCCCGCTCTCACCGGTTATGAGAAAGGGCAGGTGTCCGAGCTCGGCGCGGTGAACGTCATGACGGGGATCTATACCGGTCGTTCGCCCAAAGATAAGTACATCGTGATGGACGCGAATTCCAAGGACACCGTTTGGTGGACGTCGGAAGGCTATAAGAATGACAATCACCCGATGTCGGAAGACGTTTGGGCGAAGGTGAAGGACATCGCTTTGAAAGAGCTCTCCGGCAAGGATCTTTACGTCGTGGACGCTTTCTGCGGCGCGAATGCGGACACCCGCATGGCGGTCCGTTTCATCGTGGAAGTGGCGTGGCAGGCGCATTTCATCAAGAATATGTTCATCCAGCCTACGGAAGCGGAGCTTGCTTCTTTCAAGCCAGACTTCATCGTTTACAATGCCTCCAAGGCGAAGGTGGATGACTTTAAGGCGCTCGGCTTGAATAGCGAGACTTGCGTCGCCTTCAACATCACGACCCGCGAGCAGGTCATCATCAATACCTGGTACGGCGGCGAGATGAAGAAGGGTATGTTCTCCATGATGAATTATTATCTCCCCTTGAAGGGCATCGCCTCCATGCATTGCTCGGCGAATACCGATATGGAAGGGCAGAATACCGCCATCTTCTTCGGCCTCTCCGGCACGGGCAAGACCACGCTTTCCACCGATCCGAAGAGACTCCTCATCGGCGATGACGAGCATGGCTGGGACGATAACGGCGTCTTTAATTTCGAGGGTGGCTGCTATGCGAAGGTCATCAATCTTGACAAGGATTCCGAGCCGGATATTTATAACGCCATCAAGAAGAATGCCCTCCTTGAGAATGTCACCCTTGACGCGGACGGCAAGATCGACTTTGCGGATAAGTCCGTCACGGAGAATACCCGCGTTTCTTATCCCATCAGCCATATCAAGAATATCGTGCGTCCCATCTCCAGCGCCCCCGCGGCGAAGAGCGTCATCTTCCTTTCCGCGGATGCCTTCGGCGTCTTGCCTCCCGTCTCCATTCTGACGCCGGAACAGACGCAGTATTATTTCCTTTCCGGATTCACGGCGAAGCTCGCCGGCACCGAGCGCGGTATCACCGAGCCCACCCCGACCTTCTCCGCTTGCTTCGGGCAAGCCTTCCTTGAGCTCCATCCCACGAAATACGCGGAGGAGCTTGTGAAGAAGATGGAGAAGAGCGGCGCGAAGGCGTATCTCGTGAATACGGGCTGGAACGGCACGGGCAAGCGTATCTCCATTAAGGACACCCGCGGCATCATCGACGCCATCCTCTCCGGAGACATCAATAAGGCGCCCACGAAGACCATTCCTTATTTTAATCTCGAAGTCCCCACCGAGCTCCCGGGCGTGGACACCAAGATCCTCGATCCGAGAGATACGTATGCGGATGCTTCGCAGTGGGAAGCGAAGGCGGAGGATCTCGCGGCGAGATTCGTCAAGAACTTCGTAAAGTATACGTCGAATGAGAAGGGCGAGGCTCTCGTGAAAGCGGGACCCGTCGTAAAATAAAGATCCCGAAAGCGAAAAGGTATGAAATGAGGTAGAGGAGCTTGCTTCTCTACCTTCTATATTAAATAGGTATGAATAATAGTATTCTTTATGAAGTACATAACAATCTCTATGTCAATCTGACGAATCGCTGTCCCTGCGCCTGCGTCTTTTGTTTGCGCAATACGACGGATCACGTGGGAAATTCGGATTCGCTTTGGCTGGACAAGGAGCCCACGGTCGAGGAAGTGAAACGCCTCTTTGAGGCGCGCGACCTCGCGAAATACGAGGAAGTGGTCTTTTGCGGTTTCGGCGAGCCCACGGAGCGTCTGGACGCGCTTTTAGAGATCGCGGCTTTCGTGAAGGAGAGATATCATAAGCCCATTCGCTTGAATACGAACGGACTCGGAGATCTCGTGAACGGAAAAAATATCGCGCCGCTCCTCGCGGGGAAGGTGGATACGGTCTCGATCAGCTTGAATACGCCGAACGAGGCGCGTTATATGGAGAATGTCCGCCCCGCTTTCGGAGAAGGGTCTTTTGCGGCGATGCTGTCCTTTGCGAAAGAATGCGTGAAGTACGTGCCCAAAGTGGTGCTCTCTACAGTCGCCACGACTTTGACGGCAGAGGAGGAAGCGCGTTGCGCCGAGATCGCTCGTTCCGTCGGCGCGTTCTATCGGATACGCCCTTTTGAATAAGATAGAGATGAGCCGCAAGCGGCATTGTCGGCCTTGTTTCGCCCCTCGTCTCCTTGTCACTGCGTTCGCTTGACAAAAGGGGATAGACGGCATATAATGATAGCAAGGTACAAAGGATAATTTTATGGAAAAAGTGTTGCATTTTTTTAAATCGACGATGGATGTGCCTCCCGCTTGGGGCGCTTTCCACTTGGTTGCGATCGCATTGGTTATTATCGTCACCTTTTTGCTTTGTCTTTTCTTTCGCAATGCGAATAACAATGTTTTTCGCCTCGTTTTGATCATCATCTGGGCGGTCATGTTCACGATGGAAGCGATCAAGCAGGTGGAAGAAGCGGCGCATTTCACGAGCGACGGATCGCTTTATTGGGCGTATAATTGGTCCACTTTCCCGCTCCAGCTTTGTGATTCTCCGCTTTGGTTCCTTTTGCCCACCGCCTGTCTGAAGGAGGGAAAGCTGCGCAATATGATCATCGCGTATATGTCCACGTACGTTCTTTTGGGCGGCTTGGCGACGTATTGCTTCCCGCAGACGACTTTCGGCACAAGCGCGTACGTCAACGTGCAGACCATGACCCATCACGGCTTGCAGATCGCGTCTTGCGTCCTCATCGCCGTGCATAATCGCGAGAAGATCGGCGTGGCGTTTAAAGAGAGCGGGCTTTTCTTCCTCAAAGGGACGCCTGTCTTCGTTTGCTTCGTCATTGCGGCGACGATCTTCAATGTGGCTGCGCATGCCGCGGTCCCGGGGATGGAGATCAATATGTGCTATATCAGCCCGTATTTCAGAAAGACCGTGCCCATTACGGCGGTCAATGACGCCTTCCAGAGAATGCATTGGCTCGCCGTCATCTTCTTCTATATCGGCGCGCTGACGGTTTTGGCGTTTATCATTTATATGATTTATTTCGGCATCTTCCGCTTGATCGATCATCTCCGCACGAAGAAAGCCGAAGGGCAAGCGCAAAAAGCATAAATCAAGCAAAAAGGCTTCGTCGGCGTCTTCCGAACGGAGCTTTTTTTTGTAAAAGAGAAGAGGGGAGCGGGGTGTCGTCTTCGCCTTCCGAAAAAGACGCAAAATTTTGTCGCTTTTTCTCTGAAAATGCTTGACGGTCTATTCGCGCTGTGATAACATTAACGTAAAGAAATCTTTAAGAGCGATACGAGATATCGACAAGATTGGGTGAATACTTTTTGCTTATGACCTTGTCGTGCTCTGCGCAGACGAGGTTTTTTTATAAAAGGATTTTATTATGGGAGGTATTCATATGAATAAAAACGGCCTTATCTATGACGTTGAAGACAAGCCTAAGATCAGTAAATTGATCATCTTTGCCTTTCAACAGGTGCTCGCCATTATGGCGGCGACCATCGCGGTCCCGACCATTATCGGCTTGCCCACGCAGATCCCTGCGGCGATCCTCGGCGCAGGCGTCGGTACCATCGTGTACTTGCTTTTTACGAAGTTTAAGAGCCCGGTCTTCCTCGGAAGTTCCTTCGCGTTCCTGAGCTCCTTATTTGTCGCTACGATGTATGGTTATTGCGGCGTCTTGGTAGGTTCCATCTTCGCGGGTCTCGTCTATGTCATCATCGCGGTCGTGATCCACTTCGCCGGTACGAAATGGGTCAGCAAGCTGATGCCTCCCGTCATCATCGGGCCGACGGTTGCCTTGATCGGTCTCTCCCTTGCGGGCAGCGCAATGGGCGACATTGTTAAGGCGAGCGGCGCGAGCGTTAACGGCTCTTATAACCTTGTCGGTCTCCTCTGCGGTCTCGTCGCTTTTATCACCATCGTCATCTGCTCTTCGCAGAAGAAGTTCAAGACGATGAAGCTCATCCCCTTCATCATCGGTATCGGCGCGGGCTATGTCTGCGCGGCGATCTTCTCCATCTTCGGTTATGCCCTCAAGGTGGATTACCTCAAGATCATCAACTGGACTCCGCTTGTAAATAACTTCGTCGTGGACGGTAAGTTCCAGGGCATCACCGCTTTCCTCAATTATCCGCGCTTTGGTCTTATTGAAGCGATCAAAGAAATGGCGACGGGCAAGGCGGGCATTGACGGCGCCAGCATCCTCACCGGCGCAGGCGTCGGTGAAGTGGCGCTTGCCTTCATCCCTGTGGCGCTCGTGGTCTTCGCGGAGCACATCGCGGATCACAAGAATCTCGGTTCCATCATCGGACGTGACCTCGTCGAAGGCGAGCCGGGTCTCGAGAAGACGCTCCTCGGCGACGGCGTAGGCTCCATCGCGGGCACCATCTTCGGTATCTGCCCGAATACGACGTACGGTGAGTCCGTCGGTTGCGTGGCGATCACGAAGAACGCTTCCGTTCGTACGATCTTCGTCGCGGCGATCATGTGCATCGTCCTTTCCTTCCTCAGCCCGATCATGGCGCTTCTCCAGACCATCCCGAGCTGCGTCATGGGCGGCGTGTGTTTGACCCTCTATGGCTTCATCGCAGTCAGCGGTCTCAAGATGTTCAAAGACATCGACCTCGGTGAGAACAAGAATCTCTTCACGGTCAGCGCGATCCTTATCGCGGGTATCGGCGGTCTCTCCGTCCAGATCCCCTATATGATTCATAAGGAGAACGTTGCTTCGACGGCGTACGATGCGCTCGGCAACAAGATCTTCCTCTATGATAAAGACGGAAATCAACTCTTCTCCGCTCTTGCCGGTCAGCCTGAAAAAGTTATCACGATTACGGCGATCGCGACGGCGCTCATCCTCGGCATCTGTGTCTATGCGATCATGAATGCTCTCGAGAAGAAGAACGCGGAGATCGCTCCCGAAGAGGGCGATGCCGAAGCTCCCGAAAGCTTGGTTGCGGGCGCTGTGGCTCCCAATGCGAGCTTTGAGCTCAAGGGTGAAGAAGTCGCCGAAGAAGCGGCTGAGGACGCTGCGGAAAGCAAAGAATAATCTCGAAAAATATAAAACCTTTATGGGAGACTTCGCGGTCTCCCATACTGCTGTTAAAAGGAGTATACAATGAATTTTCCCAAGAACGTTACGGTATTTAATCATCCTTTGATCAATCATAAGATCGCCATCCTTCGCAATGAAGCCACCGGTATGAAAGAGTTCCGCGAGCTCGTGGAAGAGATCACCACCTTGATGGCTTTCGAGAGCTTGAAAGATATCCCCACCACCGAAGTGGACGTGCAGACCCCGCTTGAGCTCTGCCGTCAGACCGTCGTACAAGAGAAGAGCGTCGTGGTCGTGCCCGTGCTTCGCGCAGGCCTCGGCATGGTGAATGGCATCCATACGCTTCTCCCCACGGCGAAGGTCGGACACATCGGTCTTTACAGAAATGAAGAGACTTTGGAGCCCTGCGAGTATTATTGCAAGCTTCCCGACGGCATCGAGAATAAGACGGTCATCGTGCTCGATCCGATGCTTGCCACGGGCGGAAGCGCCGTCGCGGCGATCAATATGCTGAAAGCGCGCGGTTGCAAGACCATTAAGCAGATGTCCATCATCGCCGCTCCCATCGGCGTGGAGACCCTTGCGAAAGCGCATCCCGACGTGCAGATTTATGTCGCTACGGTGGATAGACAGCTGAATGAGAATGGCTACATCCTTCCCGGTCTCGGCGACGCGGGGGATCGTCTTTTCGGCACCAAATAATTCTCTTCGAAGAAGACTTACTCGGACTTTGAAACGGATCACGATGTGGTCCGTTTCTTTTTGCCTGAGCGCTTTTTTTTGATTTTTTTATGTTTTCCCTTGACGCATAGCATACGAAGGTTTATAATGATGATAGTTGAATAAGTATTCAACTGTTCAACTTTGGAGGTAAGTATGCAAGAGTCGGAAAAGAACGTTGACATTTGCGAGTCGGACGTCGTACATGAGAGCGTCGTTGCCTCTGTCCGCGCGGCGCTTCCCGATGAAGACACCCTTGCGGACGTGGCGGAGCTTTTTAAAGTGTTCGGAGACAGCACGCGGACGCGCATCTTATCCGCGCTTTTCGAGGCGGAGCTTTGCGTTTGCGATATCGCGAGCTTGCTCGGGATGACCAAGTCCGCCGTGTCGCATCAGTTGCGCATCCTTCGTCAGACCAAAGTCGTGAAAAACCGCAAGCAGGGGAAAGAGGTCTATTATTCTTTGGATGACGACCATATTTCCCGCATTTATAAAATGGCGCTCGAGCATCTTGCCGAGGAGAAATAGGAGGCATATATGAGAAAGGTCTATAAGCTCACTGATTTGTGTTGTGCGAATTGCGCCGCCGAGATCGAACGCGACGTGCGCAAGGCGAAGGGCGTGGCGGATGCAAGCGTGAATTTCATCGCGCAGAAATTGATCCTCGAGATCGAGGACGGGGCGGATGCCGAAGCGGTCGTCAAGAAGGTGGAAAAGCTTGTTCGCCGCGTCGAGCCCGATTGCGACATGATAGAGGCGCATTGATCGATCATGAGACGTGAAAGAAAGGCGCTGATCCGTATCCTTTCGGCGTTTGTCATTTTTCTTGCGGCGGCAGTCAGCTTTCATTTGACGCCGCTGAAAAGCGTCGCGGAGGCGGCGAAGGGTTGGCATGTCGCCGATCCGCTTTTTTATCTTTATGCGGTTCCTTTTCTCGTCGCGTACGCCATCGTCGGGTACGACGTGGTGTATAAGGCGGCGCGCGGGGTCGTGCGCGGCAGATTCCTCGACGAGAATTTTCTGATGGTGGTCGCCACCTTCGGCGCCATCGCATTGCTCGATTTGCCGGAAGCTTGCGGCGTGATGCTTTTTTATCAAGTCGGAGAGCTCTTTCAGCGCTATGCGGTGGGGAAGTCTCGCCGTTCCATCGCGGCTTTGATGGACATCCGTCCCGAGACGGCGCGCGTGCTTCGCGAGGGCGAGGAAGTGATCCTTGCGCCCGAAGAGGTGGCTGTCGGCGACGTCTTGATCCTTCGCGCGGGGGAGCGCGTCCCGCTGGACGGCGTGGTGACGGAAGGGCAAGGCTCTTTCGACGTGTCCTCCTTGACGGGGGAATCCTTGCCGTTTGCTTTCGAAGTGGGCGACGAAGCGCTCAGCGGCGCGATCAATCTCGAAGGTGAGATCAAGATCCGCGCGACGAAAGCTTATGCGGATTCCACGGTCGCGAAGATCCTCGATCTCGTGGAGAATGCGGCGACGCGTAAGGCGAAAGCAGAGAATTACATCACGAAATTCGCTCGTTATTACACGCCGATCGTCGTGGGCGCGGCGCTTCTTCTCGCGGTCATCCCGCCCATTTTTCTCGGAGAATGGAAGGACTGGATCAATCGCGCGCTGACCTTTTTGGTCGTATCCTGTCCTTGCGCGCTTGTCATCTCGGTGCCGCTCTCCTTTTTCGGAGGGATCGGCGGCGCTTCAAAGCGCGGGGTCTTGATCAAGGGCGGCGGCGCGCTGGAACGCCTTGCGAAGGTGGACACATTCCTTTTTGATAAGACGGGGACGATCACGAAAGGCTCTTTTGAGGTCTCGGAAGTTTATCCCGCGGAGCGCAGGGAGGAGATCCTTGCCGCGGCGGCTATCGCGGAGAGCGCCTCCAATCATCCCATCGCGCGCTCGGTCATGGCGTACGCGCCCGCTACGGATCACAGCGGCTATGAGATCCGAGAGATCGCGGGACGTGGCGTGATCGCGGTCGGGGAGGAAGAGATCCTCGTCGGGAACGGAAAGCTCCTCGAAGAGCGCCTTGTCGAATACAGCCCGCTTGAAAAAGCGGGAACGGTGCTTTACGTCGCCCGCGGCGGGAAATATCTCGGCGCCATCGTCGTGTCCGATCTGCCCAAGGAGAATGCCGCGGAGGTGATAGGTTCCCTTCATTCGGAGGGATGCCGCACCGTGATGTTGACGGGCGACGCGGAAAGCGTTGCGCGCGCGGTCGCGGAGCGAGTCGGCGTGGATGAATACCATGCGGGACTGCTTCCGCAGGATAAAGTGGCGTATATGGAGGCGCTTCTTGCCGCGCGGAAAGAGGAAAAGAAAGGCGTTTGTTTCGTGGGAGACGGGATCAATGACGCCCCGGTGCTTGCCCTGGCGGACGTCGGCATATCGATGGGAGGCATCGGCAGCGACGCCGCGATCGAAGCGTCCGACATCGTTCTTTTGCATGATGACCTTTCCGCCATTCCCACGGCGAAGCGGAATGCGCGACGCACGATGCGCATCGTCAGGGAGAATATCGGGCTGGCGCTCGGCGTGAAGGTCGCGGTCCTTGCTTTGACGGCGTTCGGCGTGCTCGGCGCTCTTTCGATGTGGCTGGCTGTTTTCGCGGACGTCGGGGTCGCGATGCTCGCCATCTTGAACGCCATGCGCTGCCTGAAATAACAGAGATCGCAGAAGAATCCGAAGTTGACTTTTTTTCTCGTTTATGCTACTATGAATAATATTATTTCAGCTTGTGAGGTGGCATATGGCTTGCGATCATAATTGCGGATCTTGCTCGGAAAATTGCGGCGAGAGGCAGGGGATAGAGAAGGAAAGTCTGCATGAGCTTTCCCGCGTGAAAAAAGTCATCGGGATCATCAGCGGAAAGGGCGGCGTGGGAAAATCCCTCGTGACCTCGCTGATGGCGGTGGCGTGTCAGCGCAGGGGGTATCGCGCGGCGATCCTTGACGCGGACATCACCGGTCCTTCCATCCCGCGCGCTTTCGGCGTCAAGGGGCATGCTTATGGAGACGAGACGGGCATTCTTCCCTTGGAGAGCGCTTTCGGCACGCAGATCATGAGCATAAATCTCCTTTTGGAGAATGAGACGGATCCCGTCGTGTGGCGCGGCCCCGTCGTGGCGGGAATGGTGAAGAATTTTTGGACGCAGGTGGTCTGGAAGGACGTGGACTTTATGTTCGTGGATATGCCCCCGGGCACGGGCGACGTCCCCCTCACCGTGATGCAGTCCCTTCCTTTGGACGGCGTCATCGTGGTCACCACGCCGCAGGATCTCGTGGATATGATCGTAAAGAAGGCGGTGAAGATGGCGGAGCTCCTCCGCGTCCCCGTCCTCGGTTTTGTGGAGAATATGTCTTATTTCGTCTGCCCGAAATGCGGGGAGAAACATCGCATTTTCGGCGAGAGCAAGGCGGCGAAGATCGCCGCGGAGAGCGGCAAGATCGTGGAAGAGCTCCCGATCGATCCCGCGATCACCGCGCTTGCGGATAGCGGCAAGATCGAGCTCGTGGAAGGGGATTATCTTACGGCGCTTGCCGACGAGGTGGAAAAAATATGATGAAGAGAAAGACCTTTTTGATGGATGAGACGAGCGTCGGGCGCGCCATCCTGCGCATCTCGCATGAGATCTTGGAGCGGAATAAAGGCACGGAGGATCTCGTCCTGCTCGGCATCAAGACGCGCGGCGTCCCGATGGCGGAGCGCATTCGCGCGAATTTCGAGAAGATAGAAGGGAAGAAGGTGCCTTGTGGCTCTTTGGACATCACGTTGTATCGTGACGACCTCACGGAGCTTTCCCCCAGCCCCGCCGTGAAAGGTTCGGACATCCCTTGCGACATCGTGGGGAAGAATATCATCTTGGTGGACGACGTCCTTTTCACGGGGCGCACCGTACGCGCCGCCATCGAGGCGATCTTGCATACGGGTCGTCCGAAGACCATTCAGCTTGCCGTTCTCATTGATCGCGGACATCGCGAGCTGCCCATCCGCGCGGACTTCGTCGGGAAGAATATCCCGACTTCCCTCAAGGAGATGATCTCCGTGGCGTTCGAAGAGACGGACGGTGAGACCGGCGTCTATATCTGCGAAGCGGAGGATTGACTGCTTCTTGGGATTGCCATTTCAAAGGAATAGATAAAGAAAAAAGTCGGCTCCTCGCCGACTTTTTGATTTAGCTTTTTTTTGCTTGGCTTACGCGTTGAAACCGTCCTTAAAGGCTTTGCCGAATTTCAAAACGGGCTTCTTGCTCGCCGCGATCTTGATCTTTTCGCCGGTAGCGGGATTGATGCCTTCCTTCGCGGGGACGTCCTTCAGCTCGAAATTGCCGAAGCCGACGAGACTCACTTTCTCGCCTGCCTTGAGAGCGTCGGTGACCGCCTCGATGAATGCGTCAAGCGCCTTTGCTGCCTGAGCGCCGGTGAGCTCGGCCTTTCCGGCGATCGCTTTTACTAAATCGTTCTTTGTCATTTGAAAATACCTCCCTTGGACAAATTGATGTCACACATATTGTATCATACCAAATCTTGCGTGTCAATAGTGGGTTTTGCGCTAAATATTGTGTTTTCGCGCAAAATAGAGTATAATATCTTTCAGCACACGTATTTTCGCGCCCGTGACGGTATGATCTTGGACGGTTTTGCCGAGGAATATACCTTTTCGGCGCGCATGGAAGGAGCGATATGAAAAGAAATATACGGTTTACGGGAAGTTTGACGGCGGAGGAGCGCGCTGTGGTGATCCGCTTTGCCATCGAGATCGGAGCGGAGGCGAAATGTCGCACGAATTGCCTTCTCCGTCCCTTTGAGGAGTCGCTTTTGGAGGCGGCTTTCCGCGAGAAGGAGCAGGAGATCGAGAAGCGGGAGAGGGCTTATGTCGAGAGCGTGAAGACTTTCGACCCCGCTAAGGCGGGCGAAGCGCTTCGGAGCTATCTCGGCGGGAGCGCCACCCCCGAGGCTTATGGCAAATACGTCGCGGATCTCATCCGACAGGAAGAGGAAGTGAAGAAGATGCTCCGCCGTTCTTATCACGTCACGGTGGATTATGCTTATCTCAGCGAGGCGGACGCCGCTTTTCATAAGAGCCTTTCGCCGCGCGTAACTTTCGGGGACGGCAATGAGCTCCACGAAGCCTGCGCTTTTTCGCTCACCCGCGAAGTGAAAGACGCCCTTTTGGATTCTTCTCTCGGCGATATCCCCGAGGAGGGCTATGATTTCGGCGCTTTTTATCTCGGCGAGACGCCGCTTTCTTATGAGGATCTCGAGGTCTCGGAAGGGGGAGAGACCATCCTCTCCACCGTTTCCCACGAAGGGATCTTGGATCTTTTCCTCTCCAAATCGGACTTCGAGAAATTCGTAGATTTCGAGCTTCAGCGCCCGCGCAATCGCAAGATCGCGGCGAAGCTCCTCTCTTAGCTTTTCCGCGCAAGAAACTTGACTTGCGCGCGCGAGAAGCCTATAATGGAAAAATAAAAGATCGGAGGCTTTATCCATGAAAAAGAAGCTGCTCACCATCATCTGCGTTTCCGTCGTTGCGCTCGTCGTCACGGCGGGGATCATCGCCCTCTCGCTTTTGGGCGCATTCGGTTATTTTTCATATAAAAAGATCGATACGACGATCGCGGCGCCCGCGGTCTCGGAGGATGCCTCCATCGTTTTTATGAGCGCGAATATCCGCAGGAAGGAGAAATGGACCTCGAGGAATAAGATGGACCTCGGGGATCATCGTTGGTACAAGAGAGCGGAGTATTATCTCGCGAATATCGAAGCGGTTCGCCCGGATATCCTCGGCGCGCAGGAAGTCCAGCAGGCGCAGTACGAGTTCCTTATGGAGCACCTGGAAGGATATGCCGGCGTGGTCACGTATCGCGATGAAAAAGGCGCGCGCTCCGAGTCCTGCCCCATCTTTTATAACGAGGCGCGTTTCGAGCTTCTCGGCAGCGGCACGTATTGGCTCTCCGAGACCCCCGACGTGATGAGCAAGAGCTGGGGCGCGAAGGAGTATCGCATCACCACGTACGTACGCCTCAAAGATAAGGTCACGGGGCTTGTGATCGCCGTCTTCAACGCCCATCCCGAGTGGAAGGTGAAGGAAGGACGTGACCAAGAGCTCCAAGTGCTTGCCGAGAAAGTGGGCGAGGCGATGACCGCAGCGGACAAGGTCGTTCTGCTCGGTGATCTCAATACGTATAAGGAAGAGCCGGACGGCGCGGGCATGGCGGCGCTCGCCTCCATCGAGGCGATCTTGGCGGATAGCAAAGATCTTGCGAATCGCTATTACGGCATCACCTTCAATAATTACGGCGTCATCGATCCCGATGATCCGCAGGCGGGCTTGGATTACAACTAATTGCCGAAGGACGCCTCCGTCCTTGACCTCGGCAAAGTGGACACCGTATATGACGGCGTCTATCCCTCCGACCATTTCCCCATTTGGGCGAAAGTGAAGTTTTAAGAAGGCGCCGAACGATGAGACTTTTCTCTTACATAGCTTATTCTTTGTCCGATAAAAAGGTCGCGGCGCCCGCTCCTCGCGAGGACGTGACGGTCGTCAGTTATAACATTCGTTATTTCAATCATAAGGCGGATCACGGAAAGCGTCATTGGTACGTCCGCGCCAAGTACGTTCTTCGCGAGATAGAGAAGCTGCAGCCCGATGTCCTCTGCCTGCAGGAAGTCCATCCGCCGCAGTTCGATTACCTTAAAAAGCACCTTGCTCATTATGATGCGGAGATCGGTTACCGCGAAGAGAGGGGAGTGCATAGCGAGGCTTGCCCCATCTTTTATAACGCCGAGCGTTTCACCCTTCTGGATAGCGGCACCTTTTGGCTCTCCGATACCCCCGATGTGAAAAGTAAATTTGAGGATTCGTGGCATTATCGCATCTCCACTTTTGTGAAATTGCAAGATAAGGACGGCTCTGTCTTCACCGTCTATAACGTCCATCCCGATTATCGCATCGAGGACGTGCGCATTCGTCAGCTCCGCGTGCTTGCGGATCGCGTGGAAAAGACGGAAGGGAATGTCGTCATCACGGGCGATTTCAATGCGGTGAAAGGAGAGAAGAGCTTGGAGCCTTTCGAGACGATGTTGAAGGACAGCAAGGACTTTAGGGGCGACGTCTTCGGCGCCACCTTTAATGGATTCGGCGAGAAGCCCGAGGAATGGATCGACTTCATCTATTTGCCGAAGGATTGCGTCTTCCTTGATACGGGCATCGACAAAACGCTTTATAACGGCGTGTACCCTTCCGATCATTATCCCATTTGGGCAAAAGTCAAGTTCTGAGCCGCAGAGAAAAAATCTGAAACCCGCTTTGATTCTTTATTGACGAAAGGCGGGCTTTTATTGTATAATAATAAAAGCGTTTTCAAGAAATGCGTTCGAGCTTTTCGCTCGCGGAAAACGGAATAATCAGAAGGAGAAATGTATTATGGCTAAATGGATCTGTCCCGTATGCGGTTACGTTCATGAGGGGGATGCCGCCCCCGAGTTCTGCCCGGTCTGCAAGGTCCCCGGCAGTAAGTTCACCAAGCAGGAGGCGGAAAGCCTCACTTGGGCGGCGGAGCACGTTTTGGGTGTTGCCAAGGGTTGTCCCGAGGATATCATGGCGGGCTTGAAGGCGGACTTCACGGGTGAGTGCACCGAGGTGGGTATGTACCTGGCTATGGCGCGCGTTGCCTGCCGTGAGGGCTATGCCGAGATCGGTGCCTATTTTGAGAAAGCAGCCTTCGAAGAGGCTGAGCACGCCGCCAAGTTCGCGGAGCTCGTCGGCGAAGTGCTGACCGACTCCACCAAGAAGAACCTTGAGATGCGCGTTGCCGCGGAGAACGGCGCTTGCGCCGGCAAGACCGCTCTTGCCAAGAAGGCAAAGGCTTTGGACCTCGACGCCATCCACGACGCCGTGCACGAGATGGCTCGCGACGAAGCGAGACACGGCAAGGCGTTCAAAGGGCTTTTGGATCGTTACTTCAAATAAGAACGAGCGCGTATAGCGGCGCTTATGCTGCTCTACCACTCGCTCACGGACAGTTACGTACAAGGCGCGCCTATCCGCTCACTCGCGGAGCGTTTGCTAAACACCACTCTTCGCGCTCGATATGGTTTACAAACAAGGATAAAAAGCAGAGGTCTTACGCAAGACCTCTGTTTTTTGTTTCTTCTATTTTGTGGATTCCGATAGTAAGCGATAATATTCTTTTTTGAAGCCTTCCAGGACTTTCGGAAATTTTCTCTTGTTGAAGAATCCTGTTGAATAGTATCCTTTATCCAAAACAAGCTCTCCGGGTTTGTCATGTGGATAGATCAGAGAAACTTGTTCGGTATAATATTTTCCTTTGTCATATCTGCTTTCTGCGTCATATTTGAGCGAAGCGATCGGACAATCGAAGGCAATGACCCTTTTGAAGGTAAAGTCACCTTCACATCTTTGCCCATCAGAGCTGATATTATAGGATTCTGTCGACGCCATCCACTCTAAACATTTTTTTAGTTGTTCTATGAATTTGTTTTCGTCGAATTCAATATTTTCCACCTTTTCGAAGTTTGTGCCGGCTTCCGCATCTTTTAGAATGGGGAGTAGCTCTTCTTCGGCTGTATAATAATTGTTACTTATATATCCGGTGGAATCCTCTTTGACCTCTGTAATAAAACCTTGGTCGATTTTATCGTTTAACGGAGTGTTGAAGGGCTTTAAGAGATAGTGGAAGGTGCCGCAAAAGTGCGCTTCGACAAGATAGAGCCTATGCATTTTCATTTCTATTGAGACCGGGCGCTTTTTTGCTAATACTTTTTTGGGATTGGAACCGAAACGATCCAATTTCACTTTGTTCCAAAATTCGGTAAAAAGATCGTCTGCGGTGAAGAGCGCAGTGCATTTGTAATGGGCGGTTGTTTTCATAAGGTGAGTCCTCCTTTGAATCAATGATGATTACAGTTTACTCTAACTATAATTAGATGTCAATACTTTCTAACTAATTATTGTTAGAATGGTCATATGGAATGCAAAGATTTTGATCCGCAAGTATTTGCTGAGAGGCTTCGCGATTTGCGCCTGGAGAAGGGCGTGGGGCAGAATAAGCTCGCCGCCGATCTCGGTCTTTCCAATGCCAGCATCAGTTATTGGGAGAATGCAAAGCAGGAGCCGACTGCTTCCGCGATCGTGAAGCTCGCATCCTATTTTGATGTTCCTACGGATTATTTATTGGGACGCGTTGATTGATCGTGCAAAATGAGGTCTTTCGGAGCCTCTGTTTTTTATATCAAAATGATTTTAATGTCCAAAGAAGGGAAGAAGGACGAGCGGGCAACGTTGCAAAAGTGATTGTCCGAATCGGTCATTGATATAGCAGGATGATCGAATTCCAGCCCGAAACGCCGTTGTAGGTGACCTCGTGATTGATGTATGCGAAGGTGCGGGGGACGTATTTCTGCAAGGTGCTGATGAGCGAGGAGCTCGTGGAGCAGTAACTTTTGGGCACAAAGATATTGACGGTAAAGTAGTCGGTCGTGCCGGCAGAGAGCTGTGCGGAAACGGCGCTGAATAATGTTTTCATTTCGCTTTTATTTGTGATGACGTAATCCGCCGAAGTCCCTTCGTTTCCGTAATAGCATAAGGCGAAAGGATTGTTCTCTGTGATCGCCAAAGCGTTTTCATCTTGATAATTATTGGCAGTATAGCCCAAGTCCGTTTTTTGGCTGTCGCTGATCAGAAATTGCTTGAGGGATAAGACCTCGGCGTTTGCGTCGCTGACGCCGCAATCGGCGTGCGTCGCGTCCACCACGTACCATTCTTTGCTGCCGTCTCCGTTCAGGTCGATATAGACGCGATTCCAAGCGTGCTGATTGCCCGTCACGCGCACGCATTTGATGTCCTCCAGCCCGAGCATCACGCAGATCGCTTTGGCATAAGCGTCGCATACTGCCAAACGATAGTCGAAGGCGCCTTCCAAATAGTAAGCGGAAGCGTAAAAATGATTGATGGAAGTATTGCCGGCGGCTCCGTAATCATAGCTTACGTTTTCCACAAGCCATTGCATCACGCGGTACACCTTGTCACGATCCGTCATGTCGTCGTTCAAGATTTCCCGATTGACCGCCTTCGCGCTGTTGAGCATGCGCTCCGCCGTGCTGTCGGGGACGGGGATGGGGCGGTATCCATGCTCGAAAGCAAAGAAGAGTTGATCGCTCGTGGAGACTTCCAAAGGATAAAGGCGGGTTTGATAGGGGAAATCGTCGTAGTCCGAAGCGCGCTCCGCGGCGTTTTGAATGCTGAGGAAGTCTTGTTGTTGATAATGCGTGGGGCTGTAATCGCCGCTTTCCGGGGTGATGGTCGCCACGAGGTCAAAGTCGTAGTTTTGCGCGCAGAAGAGGCGCACGGATTGCAAAACGCCCGCTTTTGTCGTAGCGGAGAATTGGAGCGCCCAGTTTGTATTCGTGCACATTTTATTCGCTTGCGAGATGTAGGAATTATAGTTCTCGGTCGTCATCCCTTCCATCATAAAGCGAATGCCCGCCGTATTGTGATAAAAGATTAAGTAATCGATCAAGATGGCGATTTCGCGGATGGATGTCAGCGTCACGACCTCGCCCGATTCGAAGCGCTCCGTATAATCCGACATTTCGTCGCGTTGACAAACGCTGCAAGTGTATGCCATGTATTGATGGGGCATGAGCGTATGGCTCAAAGTCTCGGTGTAAGCGGCGTCGCAGCGGGAACACGCCCATTCATTGCGCTCATAACGAATGCAGTCGGCGGCATGGTGCGTGGCGAGGTAATCGTGTCCGAGCGCGGGGAGGATGACCTCGGACGAAGAGAGCTTGACGCTGCAAAGGGAGCAATATACGACCGCGTTATAAGCGCCTGCCGTCAGGCATGTGGGGGAGAGGAGATCCTCTTGGGTCGGAGCTGCTGCGACGTGCTCTCCTTGCGCGATGATTTGCTGTTCGACGAGTATCGCATGGCAAACCGAACAATGGCTTCCCTCCGTCAGTCCCGCTTGGGTGCAGGTGGCTGCGATGCCGGCGTCGATCACGGGAGTGTGTCCCGAGGGAGGGATCTCTTGATACGTTGTGTAGTCGCAACGGGAGCAAGTGTCATAACTTTCCCAGCCGACTGCGATGCAAGTGGGCGCTTGCGCATTATGGTGCGTAATGTCGTGTCCGAGCGCATTTACGTAGGTGTCGGCATAGCTGTTTTGACAGCGGGAACAGGTGTGCTCCGTGTAGCCTTGCGCGAGGCAGGTGGGGGCAATGACCGTCTCCTGATAGTCGTGTCCCAAGGCGGCGACTTTTTGATATGTCGTATAATCACAGCGGGAACAGGTGTCGTATTCTTTGTATCCGACTTTGGTGCAGGTAGGTGCTTTCGCGTCGTGGTGGGACAGATCATGTCCAAGCGCCGTCACATAGGTGTCGATATAGACGCTCGGACAGCGGGAACAGCTATGGATCGTATAACCTTGATTGAGACAAGTCGGCGCTATGACGGACGCTAGATACTGATGTTCCAATGCGTCGATTGCCTGATATGTCGTATAGTCACAGCGGGCGCAAGTGTCGTAGTCGTTCCATCCGGCTTCGGTACAGGTCGCCGCTTTTCCGACATAAGAGATGAGCGCATGACCCAATGCGGGAATGATCCGCTCATCGATCGCTTCGCATGTGTCACAGA
>JAGCXI010000053.1 GCA_017961365.1 Clostridia bacterium | reverse complement strand
GTATGCTCGCCGACGTCGGAAGAAAAAGAAACGGAACCATTCGCGTCGACGGAGAAAAAGGGAGCCTCGTCCGTCGAGAAAACGAACGCCGTATGATCCCCGTAAGAGAAGGTCACGCCGGAATCGGACATCGCGACCGTGACGTCTTCCGTCGTGGTCTTCGTCGAGCAGGCGCAGAAACAAACGCAAGCGACAAGGAGCACGAGGAGCATCGTCAATATCAGAGACAGCTTCTTCCGATCCATACACACCTCCGCGTATAATAAAAATATACGCATACAGTATAACATAGTTATAACGGGCATTTCAATAGCCTTGAAAAACTTTTTTGATCCTCCGAAAAAAGATTTCGAAAAAGCGCTCGCAAAGAGAGAAAAACCACGCGAAAACAAAAAAAAGAGCCTCTCCGAAAAAAGCGGAAAGGCGCGTTCATTTTTTGCAAGCCGAAGGAAGGCAGAAAAGAAAAATCACCTCTCGAGCAAACGATAAAGGATGCGATAAAGCTCGGCGGCATCCTCTCGATCTACGGCGAGACAGCTCCCTACGGCAAGGGGGATGTCCTTCGCCTTCTCCTCCAAGGCTCTGCCTGCTTCCGTCAAAGAGACCGTGACCACGCGTTCGTCATCCTTAGAGCGGGCGCGCAAAACGATACCCTTCCTTTCAAGTGTCGCAAGAAGGGGGGAAAGCGTCCCCGAATCGAGATAAAGACGCTCGGAAAGTTCCTTCACGGAAAGAGCGTCCTGCTCCCAAAGGCAAAGGAGGGTGATATACTGCGTATAAGTCAGACTGAGCGCTTTCAAATGCGGCTCGTAACGGCGCACCACGGCGCGCGAAGCGGCATAAAGCGGGAAACAGAGCTGACGATCAAGCCGAAGCCTTTCGTAAGACATCAGCGCGCCTCGGAAACCGCTTTTTTCACAGCTTCCGCCAGCTGATCCGCACAGGAAGTCGGACGCCTGCCGCAGGTATTCCCCTCGCAATGAGAGATGATATAATCCGCGCTCTGCCCTTCGAGCAATTTCGAGATCATTTTCAGATTCCCGTTGCATCCTCCGACAAAGACGATATTCGAGACGACGCCGTCATTCATATCGAAGCGGATCTCGACCGCACAAGTATCTTTCGTTTTATAAGCGTACTGCATTTTAAAGCACCTCCTTGATATCTTCTTCCAGCGCGGCGGGCGTCACGGTGGGCGCGAAACGCTTCACCACCCTGCCCTCGCGATCCACGAGAAATTTCGTGAAATTCCATTTGATGCGGCTGCCGAGCACGCCGCCCTGTTGCTCTTTCAAATAAACGTAAAGGGGATCCGCCTCCTTACCATTCACCTTGATCTTCGCAAACTGCTTAAAGGTGATGCCGAATCGCCCCGTACAGAAAGAAGCGATTTCTTCATCCGAGCCCGGGGCCTGCCCCGCGAACTGATTGCAAGGGAAATCGAGGATCTCGAAGCCTTGCGCCGCGTATTTCTCATAGATATCTTGGAGCCCGTCATATTGGGGCGTAAAGCCGCACCCCGTCGCCGTATTCACGATGAGGAGCACCTTGCCTTTATAATCCGACATATCTACGGTCTCACCCTTATTGTCTTTCACTTTGAAATCATAGATCGACATACATTTCCTCCTTTTTTTACCGAAAAATCGGCTTTTTACAAGCGCTTTGCGGCGCATTTATCCGAGACCCGCTCCGTCAATCGCTGTAATTCGCATCGAAATTCAGCGAGACTTCATACCCATCCATCACTTCCGCGATCTCTTTTTTCAATGTCTCGGCAAGAGCGGCTTTGTCACGAACGGTGAAGTCGATGACGACGTCCAAATTGCAATGCCGCCCCGCTTCATCCACGAAAAAGCCATGCGTGCCGAGGACGCCTTCATGCGCCGTGGCAAGCTCGCGAATCTTGAGATTTTGCTCCGCATAGCGCTCGTTCAGCGCGTAAAAGCCCACGGTCAAAAACACTTTGTATTCGGCATAAACCGCCATTTGGATCTTCCTCGTGAGCTCATGAAGCTCAGCGGCGGTGAGATCGGAAGACACCTCGACATGGACGGAGCCGATGGCATTGTCGGGACCATAGTTATGCAAGATGAGATCATACGCCCCGTTCACGCCCTCTACGCCGCAGATCGTCCGCTTGATATCGAGCGATATCTCGCTGTCCACGCGATTCCCGATGACGTGACCGACGGATTCCAAAAGCATCTCGACGCCCGCCTTCATGATGAAAAGCGAGATCAAAGCGCCGATGATCCCTTCCGCGGAGAACTTGAAAACGATGGCGACGATCCCGCCGATCAAAGTGGAACCCGAGATCACGGCGTCAAAAGTGGCGTCCTTCCCCGAGGCGACGAGCGCGTCGGAATTATAAAGCTTTCCCCTCTTCCCGAAGAACAAGCCGAGCAAGATCTTGGTCACGACGGAGATTCCGATGACCGCGAAAGTATAGACAGGATAATGCGGCAAGCTCGGAGAAAAGATATGCTGTATGGCTTCCACAAGCGCGGTCACGCCCGCGGCAAGCACGATGGCGGCGACGATCATCGCGCTGAAATACTCGATGCGACCATAGCCGTAAGGGTGCTTTTTATTCGGCTTACGTTTGGCGAGCTTAACGCCGATCAAGGTGACGACGGAGGAAAGCGCGTCCGTCAAATTATTCAAAGCGTCCATCACGAGCGCCATGGATCCCGCGATGAGGCCGAAGACCGCCTTCAACGCCGTGAGCCCGACATTCGCACCGATACCTACAAGACTTGTTTTTGTGATCTCTTTCGCTCTGTCCATATTCTTCTCCTTCCCTGCAAATGACGACGTGTGATCTGCCCCTTCCGCGCAAACGCTCCGCCGCAAATATGTTTTATGCAATTTAATTGTACACAATTTATTCAGCTCTGTCAAGATTTTATTTGCACGCGGTCAGCGAAAAAAAGTCCCGCGGCATTTCCCGCCACGGAACTTTTACGATAAATCACGATATCTCAGCCTATTCCGAGAGATCCAAGGAGGGCTTATTCATTCCCCAAGCGACGTTGATGAGATCAAAAGAATACGTCTCTTTCAAAGCGATGCCATAGAAAGGCAGGATGCAGTCATGGGCGCGGCGCGCCTTGCGCTTTTTATTGGAGAAAGTCCATCCGTTGCACATATGCACGCGCATCCAACGCTGATGCTCGATATTCGCAAAACGCATATAATCGTCGAAAGTAAGGCGCTCGGTTTCGGCGCGCGCTCTCTTATAAACGTAGCCGAACATATAGGCGCTCATATTGGACTCTTTTTCCCAAAGCTGTGCTTTACACCAAGACTTCCAAGCATAGAAATCCCTATGCTCCGCGTACTTGGCGACAGCCTCCGTCTCCTTATCCAGATCGAAGCCGAAGCGCTCGGCAAGACGGGCATTTTCCTCCTTCGTCTTGGACTTCGTCGTCACGGAAAGATCGAAAAAGAGATCGAATATCTCCTCGCATTTTTCTCTTGAAAACGGAATGCGCCGTCCGAGCAAAACGTCCGAAATGACATAATTCACCGCGTCCGCAAGGGAGATGACGACGCCGCGCGGCACGCCTGCCTCGTCTTTACGGATACGCGCGGCAGCCGCTTCGCATTCATTTTCCCACTTCGAGCGCGCCTTTGCGATCTTCGCCGCCTTTGCTTCCGGCGTTAAGCCATTCGTATCCACGTCCTCTTCAAAGAAAGGATCGGGCTTGCTTGCATAACGATCGAATTCCGCTTGCGTCGCGTCCTCCGAGAGATCGAGGCGCATCTCCAAGCAATCCAAATCATAGGCGCGGGAATAATTCACCGCGTAATTCGCGATCTCTTGATGCGAGATGACGCTTCGCTCGGAATAAATCTCCACGTTACTGCCGACGATGATCAGCGTAAGCTCATCCGAATAACGGAAAACTTTCGCGCCCTGCACGGAGAAACACCTCGTGGAGGACTTGTCGTCGAAGGCGTCGTAATGGTTGATAAGGTCGATATTTTTCTCGTCCCAAACATTCACGAAAATGATCTGCTTCTCCCCCGCGTCCTCCTTCAAAATGTCGAGGATAAGGGCGTTCGCAATCTTGATATTATGGAAATCGTCGCCCGTCGCGATGGTGATGAACTGCGGGCGCTTGCCGCTCGCGTCTTCGCCCGTCAAAGCGTCCAAATTCTTCACGCACTCGAAATCCAAAGCGGAAATCTCGTTGAGGGAGACCGTAATGGGCGAGATCTCATCGTCGCTGCTGTAACGTTCGGAGACGCATTTCGAGACGATTTGATCCGTCCTCG
>JAGCXI010000052.1 GCA_017961365.1 Clostridia bacterium | reverse complement strand
GGCCGACCCACGATCAGCGAACATAGGCACCCGTACGACGACGTCAAACGCCCGATCGGGAAAAACGCATCTCTTCTGACGAAACTGCAAGTGAATATCATCTCCGCGGCGGAACAGCAGACAATGAACTACTATATGAACCAATGCGGATTTTATAAATCCGATCTCGGAAGACGGCTTTATCAAGAGATCGCGATGATCGAGGAGCAACACGTAAGCCAATACGGCAGCTTAATCGACCCGAACCAAACGCCGCTGGAAAAGCTCCTTATGCACGAATACACCGAGGCTTACCTTTATTACAGCGCTTACGAAAGCGAGCCGGACAAGAAGATCAAAGAAGTCTGGGAAGAGCTCTTCGAGCAGGAAGTGGCGCATCTCCACTATGCGGCGATGCTCTTGAAAAAATACGAGGATCGCGAATATACGGACATCATCCCCGCGCCCGCTTTCCCCGAACTGCTTATCTTCAAAGAACAAAAAGATTACGTTCGAAACGTGCTGAAAAACACCGTGAACGAGACCGCGATGCGCGAAGACTTCACGACGGTGAACGCGCTGAACGATTCCTTCGATTTCTTCGACTACCAAAGCCGCGTAAACGGCGAAAAGGTCGCCTCGCACGACGTCATCGAACGACATATAGAAGAGCTCGGGAAAGACTATCGCTACGAAGAAAAAGAGCACCCCGTTCCCGCCCTCCGAAACCGAGAGAAAGACAATGTGACCGTGGGAAGAGAAAAGAGCAAAGAAAGCGCTCGATAAAAAAAAGAAAAGAGGCTCGCGAGCATTCTCACAAGCCCCTCAAAGTCCCTTGCGCAAGGGACTTTTTCTTTCGAAAAATTCTTACGAATGAGCGTAAACAGGAAGACTGTTTACGATGTATTCCGTCTGTTTTTCGACGTCCGTGTACTGCACGCCGACATAGTCGAAAGAGCTGTCGTCATGGATCCGAAGGATACTATAGCCTTTGAGCTCATCGGGATCCTCGGACATCTTCTTCGTATAAAGGCTGTACGTGGCGTAGCCTCCGCAAATGCCGTAACAGAGATAAACGGGAGAATCTTCCGTCGTATATGTTCCGGCCTCGAAGAGAACGCTGTTCGTGACGTGGTCATGCCCGCAGAAGAGCCCATTCACGTGCTCACGCATAGAGGTCATAAGCGCATACATGCCGTTATTGTAATCCGAAGAACAGCACCCTTCCTGACAGCCCGTGCCGTCGGCATATGCCCAGCCTTCTTTCAAGGCGTAAAAGCCAATGACCTCGTCCTTGAGCATACGCTCGCTTCCTATCACCTTTTTATACGCCGCGGGGATCAACGTGACCTTTCTATTCCCGTCCTTTCCGTCGGACACGGAGACCCGAATGATCTCCCCCGCGTCAAGCGCTTCTTTTTCCTTTTGGGTCAAAGCGGAAGCCTCCGGGCAATTCGGCTCTTCGGAGAGCAGAACGACGCTTCTTTTCACCGTCTCATCCTTCGGCTCATATTCCGCCTGTTTGACATAAACGAGGCTTCCCTGCTCCACGAGGGGGATATGGATAAAGAGCATCGTCTTAACATTCTCGTCAAGAAGAGTCGCCGCCTCCACCTGCTCTTTATACCACTGCATTTGCTCCTCTTTCAAAAAATCGTACGTGCCTTTCGCCACGCCCACTCTCGCGGCGTCCGCATCCGTGATGGCGTCGCCCGTATCCATGAAGATCATGGACTGCACGACTTTATCCTTTCCGAGGAGATGGACCACGCAGTTTCCCTCCCCCCAGACTTCCTTGCCGTCCGACGTATATTTCACGCTGCTGTCCAAAACGCAATGCGGATAGGACGCGCAAATATCGATGAGCTCTTTCCGAGAGAGCGCGAAGATCTGATCTCCTTCGTGATTTCCGATGACATACGTCCAATAAATGCCGAGTTTTTCGAAAATATTGCAGAGCTGAACGGCGCGGGATCTGCCGCGAATGCTCGTAATGATGTCACCTGTCAGCACGACGTAATCCGGTTTCTCGCGATAGATCGCTTCGAGGAATTTCTCAAGCGTCACTTGATTCTCTTTCATCTTGTCTCCGAAATGGAGATCCGTCGCCTGCATCACCTTCCAGTCCGTCTCGTCCACGGAGCCGTCCTCATTGCGCTTGACGAGCGAATAAGCGTCCTTACTCGGATTTCCTTCCGCGCCGGGCGCAAGAAGGGTGACGTTATTTTGCACCTTATGGATCTTCTCCCAATCCACTTTCATCGGCATGCTGCCGTAAAGGAAGACGAGTGCGAGCCCGATCGCAAGCACAAGAAAAACGGAAACCGCCGCAATGATCTTGCCCTTCTTCGACATACGATTACTTTCTACCATATCTATCTCCTCTGCTTCCGTAAAGCTTTATGCCGGCTCGCCGTCCACGATGCGATACACGGGCGCGCCGCCATATAAAACGTCCGAGAAGCTGAACTTTCCGTCTGCCTTGATCTCGATCACGGAGTACCCGCGATCCTCGTATTTTACGTCCTCGGAGAGCCCGTCCTCTTTCAAATTATAGCCTTGTCTTCCGCTGCAATTTCCATAGCAAAGATAAACGGGAGACGCCAAGGAGGACTCATAAAGGATGGTGTTATTGATATGATCATGCCCGCAGAAAACGCCGTTCACATAGCCTTCCATCGCCGCAAGGCGGGCATACATTCCGTTATTGTATTCGGAGGAACAAGGTCTCTCGAAGCTGCGCGTATCCCCGATGACGTTCCAACCGTCTTTCTTCACGAAATATCCGACGACCTTACCGTCCACGACGACCTCGCTTCCTTCCACTTTCTTGAGGTCCGCGGAGACAAGCTTGACCCCGCCGCTTTTCAGCTTTTCAAAAGTCTTCTCATCCGCATTCGCAAGATAATCCGGCTGCTCGGAAAGAAGCACGAGCTTCCCTGCCTCCACACTCTCGAGCTTAACGAAATAATAGTTTCTGTACTCCTCCAAAGGAATGTGGAAGAAGAACATCGTCTTGACGTCTTTCGAGAAATCATCCGTGACTTTCTTGATCTGCTCGTCGCTCCAAGTCATCTGACTCTCTTTTATATAGTCGTAAGAATGCTCCCTATATTCGGGACGCTCCTTGGAAAACGCGGCGTAATCCTCGTCGGAGATCTCATTTCCGCTGTCCAAAAAGATCATGGACTGCACGACTTCGAAATCCGCGCCGAGAAGATTCACGACGAAATTGCAATATCCCCAAACGTCTTCATTTGCCGCAGTCTTCTTCACGGAAGTATCCACGAGACAATGATCATAGGCTTCCACCGTCTTCATCGTATCCAAGCGGGACACGGTATACGGATCGGAATCGCCCTCGTGATTTCCGAGGACGTACGCCCAATAAATCCCCGCCGTCTCGAAGATCTCGGAGAGCTGTTTCAAGCGGACTTTTCCGCCGAGGCGGGTGACGATGTCTCCCGTCAGCACGACGAAATCAGGCTTTTCCTTATTCAGCGCCGCGATGAAGTGCGCGATGGTGTCATTCGTGGTCTTCAGCTCATGCGTGAGGTGCATATCCGTAAACTGCAAGACCTTCCATTCCGAAGAGATCACCTTCCCGTCGGCGTCCAACTTTACAAGAGAGGGGGCGCCCGTCGCATTTCGCGCGTCTTCGGCGGAAAGCAAGACGACATTCGTCTCGGACTTCTCGATGCTCTCCCAATCGATCTTCATCGAGCGCGGCAAGAAAGCATTCAAAAGGAATAT
>JAGCXI010000051.1 GCA_017961365.1 Clostridia bacterium | reverse complement strand
GGATCACGGAAGCTGTAAGGGCGACATTCTCCTGCGCGACGCCGTTCAAGACGACGCGGAAATGCTCCGCGCGGAGATCCGGCGCCGAGACACGGACGCCCGATTCGCCCAACGTCAAAGTCGGCGCAGAAAGGAAGATGGGGATGATGACAAGCGCATCCGTCTCCTTGGTCTCGCCGTAATAATACTTGCCTTCATGCTCGCCGCTCGAGACGAAGCCCGCCGTGCAACGCAGGTAATAATGCGTGGTCTCGGGGATCTCGCTCGGCTCGAAAGAAGTCTTCTCCGTGCGCGCATAGTCCACGCCGTCCGTGGAAACATAGGTCTTGCCCTGCTTTGTCCAAGAAGCTCTGCGCGTCGTCTTCCCCGTCTCCGTGATCGTGATGGAAGAGAGCGCGACATCGATGGTTTCATAGGTAAAGACCGCGGGCTCGCTGTCATCGATCGTCGTATTGCGATCCACCGCCTTCACATAAACGTCGTACTTGCCGACGACGGAAGAGAAAGCATAGGTCATATCCGTTTGATTTTGATAATCGGTATCTTCCGGAAGGACGCCATGCGCCTTGACCGCGACGTCGAAGGAGGTGGCGTTCGTTACGGCGCCCCATTCCAGCCCCGTCTCCTCCGCATTCACGGAGAGCGTCGGCGAAAGGAGCTGCGAATACTCGATATCGCAAGATTTCTCCACGTAATTCGTCGGATGACCCTGCGGAATGACGTAAAGGATATGGCGAGTGGCGTCATAGCCGCCCGTCGCGACGAGCGTGATCGCGCAATCCTCGCTGCTCGGATTCGTATAAGAAGTCTTATTATATGCGGGATAAGAATCGTCCACGAGAGCGTCTTTGACCGCAAGGGCGAGATCCAGCGCGGCATACGTCCAAGACGCCGTATTCCCTTTCACGGTGATGTCGCCGATCTCGACGGGACGAATGCGATAAGTAAAGACAGCCGCGGCATAATCGGAAGGATAATGGGCGGGCTTATTATTGCGGGAAACGACGATCACGCGGTAAGAACCCTCTTGATAAACGCCGTTTTTGCGCTCAAAATAGAAGGCATATCCCGCCGCGTCTTTGACAGTGTCGATCTGCGCCGTGCGCGTGGAGATCACGCTCCCCTCGTCGTCCAGCTTCTCCACCGTCACGAAATAATAATCGACGTCTTTGACCGGCGTCCAATAGATCCCCTCCGCGTCATCCGTCAAAACGGGAGCGGCAAGATAATGCGGGACGATGATCTCCTTGCTCTTTTCGATCTTTCCGTTTGAGCCCGCGTAATAGATATGCGTCGAGAGGTCATAGCCACCAAAAGCAGAAACCGAGATATCCGCCGTCTCGCTAAGGGGCTCGCCGTCATAAGCATCCGTCCCCTTCTTCACTTCCGTGAGACGGGCGACAGCGGTGATATTCACTCTCGCGAGGAGGGCGTCCAAAGGCCCTTCGAGCGCATAGTCGATCTCTTCAAGAGACAAGGTCTTTATCTCGAAAGCGTACTCGGTAAAAGGACCGGAGAGGAGGGTCTTCCCATTTCCGATGGCTTTCACACGAATGACATAGTGCCCCTCCCTCTCGGAGAAAAGATAGTCTGTGACGCGCTCCGATCCGTCGGAGAGGGTCTGCCATTCGCCGTCATTATATTTCACCTCCAAGAGGTATTTCGCCTCGTTGTACCATCCGGTCGACCAAGTGAGACCGTCTCCGGCATCATTCGGCAGGATCTCGGGCGGGTCAAGCGGCTCGATCTTCACGAAGCCAACGGCATAACGGGGATCCTCATCCTGCGAAAGCGCGCCGCTCGCAAGCTGTTCTTCCAGGAAGGGATCCAAGATGTAAAGGATCTTATTCTCCGCGTCGTACCCCGTCGCAATGCGCAACGTGACGGAATGCAGCCCGAGACCTTCCGCCGTATAGGAACCGAGAAGATCCCCATCGTCGTTCAAGGAGAGCGAAAGCTCGATCTCGGCTTTATCGCTATCTTTCAAGAAAGCCCTATAGGCGACGACTTTCGCAAAGAAATCCGTCTCTTCCACCTTGAATTCTTTCACGGTGACCGCGCGGACGGTATAAGTATAGGGCTCGGAAGCATTGCTATATGCGATGCCGTCTTCGTCGATGCTCGTCACGCGCACGGTGTATTCACCGACGCTCTTTTGGAAAGCGAAGAAACGCTCTTCCTGCATCCGCGGCTCGAAATCACCCACCTGCACGGAATACCACTTCGCGCCGTCTACGGGCGCCCATTCGATCCCGTCGCCGTCCGCCGAAGCGAAGAGCACGGGAGCCTCGAGACGCGCGTCCACTCTGATCTTCTTGGGCGGCGCCTCGACGGAACCGACGTAAAACAATTTCTTCTGCGGGTCATAGGGAAGAGGCGCGGCGGAGACATAAAGGGTGACGTTCTTATCGAAAGACGCCGTGCAGTCCGTGATGCTCGCATATTCAGAGAGCTCCACCTCCTCATAGATGGGATTCCCACCTTCGTCAAGGAGAGCATTCCCCTCTTGGTCCTTCTTCTCTACGGTCTCGGTAACGCGCACGGAAGAGACGCCGTTCGTGCTCCAAACGGCGGTGTGCTTCCCGTCCTCCCCGATGGAGACGGAGATATTCGAGATCGTCACAGGCGAGACGGAATAATCGAAACGAGCGAGATCGGAAGGACGTTCTTCCTCCCCGATCAAGGCGCGCACCCAGATCGTATAATCCCCCGAGGCGTCGACGGGGATGTCGTAACGCGAGCCGCTTATATAATTCACTTTGTCGAAAGAATATTCGAAAGCGGCGTTCTCATACTCCGCATGGGAGAAAGAAAGCGCCCCCTCTTCCGGCGTGATGACGGGCTTGGAATAAAGCGAGACGTCCTCTATCTCCGCTTCATAGGAGAAAGCAAGCTCCGCGAGCGAGAGACGAAGCGCCTCCCTCTCGGAAACGTTTCTGACTTCAAGATAAAGCGAGACGAGATCGAAATCGGCATCCAAGGTCTTTTCCGCCACGAAAAGCCCCGATCGGACGGTGACGTCCGCATAGCCGAACTTCCCTTCGCTGCCGAAGAAATAATATTCCTCGCCCGAGACGTCGATGCCGACGACTTTTATCTTCGCGTCAAAAGGCTCGCCCGCATTCGCAAAAGTGAGCGCGACGGAATTCGTGAGGCCGAGGCTCCGCGCTCTTTGGAAAACGAAACGGTTCGTCTGTTGGGCGCCCGTTGCGAACGTGAGGACTTTCTTCGAAGACTTCTCCCCTTCTCCCGCGGAAGGATCGTCGAGAAGAAGCTCCGACGTAAAGATCTGCGTTTCGGTGGAGGCAAAAGGCTTGAAACCATTCGACGTCTCGTTATACGCCGTCCAATCCTCCCCGAGATAAGGCTTATTCACTTCGCCGTCCTCGAAAGTGAAGACGTCGTCCGCCGCGAGACGGAAAGTCTTGCCCGCAAGATATTTTGCGCCGACGCCGCTCGCGCTCTCCACCTTCAAAAGCTCGCCGTTCATCTCGAAATACGTCGAAAGGAGGAAAGACGCGCCGTCTTGCGAAGCGAAGGACATCGTAGCCGCCGCCTCATCGAAAGAGGGCGTGCCTTCCATATAGATCGCCTCTTTCAGCGCGGTGGAAAAGACAAGGAAAGTCGTGTCCGTAAAGGAGAGCTTGACGACATTCCGATAGATCTCGTCGCCGCTTTCCACTTCCTCGCAAAGGACATACGCGCTTCCCTTGCGGAAAAGCGGCTGGGTCACGAGGGTGGCGGGCTCCTCACGATAAAGCAAAGTCAGGCTCCCGAGCGAGAAGGCGGCATCCTCCTCCGCGGGCGTCCTCGCGGAAAGCACGCATTCCACGTGATCGAAAGAAGGAATGACTTCCCCGAGGAAGCGCAAAGAAGCAAGCGCCGCGGGAAGCGCGGAGGCATCCTCTTCAAGCGCCGCCAAATAATCGGAAAGAGAAGTCTCCCCATTCACCGTCCATTTCGGATCGGCAAGAGAGATCTCGTAATGTTGCCAATACGCGGGAACCTCCGAAAGGTCATAGCTCACGACGAAGGCATTCGTCGCATCCGCAAAGCGAAGGATGAGCCCCGTGGCGCCATCGCCTTTCGCATCGAAAGAAATGACATTGCAAGCGTCCGAAAGCGAATACTTCGCCGTATAGACATAAGGCGCGCCCGTGCGCTTATAAGACAGCGCGAAAGCGGAAGCACCGTCATACTTCTCCTCTTCCGAAATGCG
>JAGCXI010000050.1 GCA_017961365.1 Clostridia bacterium | reverse complement strand
ATACCGGCGTGAACCCCCTCTTCGCAAAGATCAAGCAGACGAGCGCCGACGTTTGGGGCAAAAATATCGTAAAGCTCGTGCCCTACGGTCTGAACGGCGGCGTGGGCGCAGGCAGCGAGACGGGAACGCTCCCCGATGCTGCCGGCAATAATTACGCGCAGTTCACCCTCACTTTGAAGAACCTTTTCGGCACCATCGAGATCAGCGACAAGGCGATCCGCGCCAGCGAGAACAGCGCAGGCGCTTTCGTGAATATCCTGAACGCCGAAATGGAAGGTCTCTTGAAGGCGAGCAAATTTAATTTCGGACGTATGCTTTACGGCGACGGCACGGGCAAGCTTTCGACCACGGCGTCGAATTCCGGCAATACCGACAAGACCATCATCAAGCTCAACAATATGAAGAACGTGATGGAAGGAATGGTCATCGACATCTATGCGAACGGAAGCACCACGCCCCTTTACGCCAAGAGGCGCATCGTCGACGTGGATCGCACGACTTCCACGATCAAGATCGACGGCACCACGCCTTCGGACGTCATCGGCGCGGGCTATTTTATCACGGTGCAGGGAAGCAAGGATTCGGAGCTCACGGGCCTCGGCGCCATCTTCTCCACGACGGGCAGCCTTTACGGCGTGACGCGTTCGACGCATAAGTGGCTCATCCCGTATATCAGGACGAGCAGCGGCGCCATCTCGTCTTCCACCATCCAGACCGCGATCGACTATATCGACGAAGTGGCGGGCTCTTCCGTGGATTTCATCACCACGGCGTATAATGTCAGACGCTTCTATCTCGATTACCTTGCGCTCAGCCGCTCCAATATCGACTATATGAATCTCGACGGCGGTTTCAAAGCGATCTCTTATAACGGGATCCCTCTCATCGCGGACAGATTCGTGGACGACGGCACGATGTTCATCTTGAACAGCGCCGATTTCAAGCTCCACCAGCTCTGCGATTGGAGATGGCTTGAAGGAGAGAACGGCAAGATCCTTATGCAGAAGGCGGGCACCCCGACCTATAGCGCGACGCTCGTGAAATACGCCGATATGATCTGCGATAAGCCCATCGGGCAGGCAAAGATCAGCGGCATCACCGCGGCGAGCAACTGATAAGGAGGCGGCGCATATGCGTAAGGAACGCTTGGTCGAGATCCGTGAGGACGTCTTTGACATCACGGATCGAATGAAGGAGATCGACGATCGATATCTGCTTTTTTATAACCTTGATAAAGGGCGCTACGAAGTGCGCTTGAAGGGAAGAGAAGAGGAGATCGCCGTCACTTGGCAGGGCGCTTTGGACGCCCGCCTTCTGACAAAACTGCGCGAGACGCACGTGCGCCGCCGTGAAGAGCTTATCAAAGAGATCGAGAGAAGCGAGGCGCAAGCGCAGGCGAATGAAGCCGCGGCGCGGCGGGAAGCCATCGGCGCGAGAAGCGAAGAATTTATGCGCGCGTATTGGAAGTCTCGCTGAAGGAGGAATATATGAATGTAAACGACATCTTGAATAAAGCTTTGAAACTTTTGGGGATCGAGGACGTCACGGTGGCGGCGGGGAATAGTGATCCTCGTCTTGCGAAGCTCGTGAATGCGCTCGGCGTATCCTATATGCAGCTCATCACGGAGTACGCCCCGCTCGAGAAAGAGGAGGCGGTCACGGTGACGAATGGGGAATGCGCTTTAAGCGCTCTTACCGCCACGCTTTTCGACGTTGTGCGCCTAAGGGACGCCTCCGGCAAGGACGTGAAATGTCATATCCGCGGGGGCAAACTTCTCACGGAGAAAGACGGAGGATACCTGCTCACCTATGATTATCTGCCGTCTTCCTATCCCGCAGTGGGCGGGACGATGGTCCTTCCGGAACGCATTACGGCGGATCTTTTCGCTCGCGGTGTGGCGGCGGAATACGCCTTGGAATCTTTGCTCTATGAAGAGGCGGTGACGCATGAGAGGAAATACAAGGAAGGTCTCCTCAACGTGCTTTCTTGCCATAAGAGGCTTCATGTCGAAGCCGCGAGGTGGATATGATACGGAAATACGGCTCGAGTCCCTTGACAGCCCCTAAGCGTAAGAGACTGAAACTCTCTGCTTTTCGCGTCGTGGATACGACGGTGGCGGAGGAAGACCTTCCTTTTGACCATTCTCCGAAATCGTATAATTTCACGCTGGGAAAAGGAGTCTTGGAGAGCGGCGTCGGCGTCTCGACCGCCGTCTCGAAGATCGGAAACGTGGATTGGGAGATCAAAAAGCGCGCTTTGAACGTCGTCTTTTTGAAGATGTATTATTACAGGACGCATAACCTTGGGAATACCCTCGATCGCGTCGTGGCGTACGGCGAGGACGGACATCTCTATGAGACTTCGCTGAACGTGGCGAATACGTCTTTTGCCGACGTGGGCGCCTATGGCGAAGTCCTCTCCGCGACGACGTATACCTATCAAGGGAATACCGGACTCCTCTTTTCCACGCCGAGCGGACTTTATTTTCTCTATCTCGGATTCGTGACGCGCCTCTCTTTCAGCGAGATATTCACGACGATGTGCGGGCATAATGACCGCGTCTTCGCCGTCTTCTCGCAGGACGAGTACAAGCTTTATTTCAGCGATGACTTCGATCCCGCGAATTGGAATATCTCGCTTCGGGAAGGGGGCTATATCGCTTTCACGGAAGAGATGGGAAAGATCGTCAAGGTGCTGAGCTTCGGCGGATATCTTTATATCTTCTTCGAGCACGGCATCCGTCGCCTCGCCGCTTATAACGATCAGACCGAATTCGCCCTTCGGGAGGCATATCTCTCGGTGGGCAGGATCGCGAAGGACAGCGTGACGGTTTGCGGCGACAGGATGATTTTCGCGGCGTCGGACGGGGTCTATTCTTTCGACGGCGTATCCGTGAAGAAAATCCTCACCGCCATCGAAGGTCTTTTCTCGAAAGACCGCTCGGACGCCTTCGCCGCCTTCCATAACGGGAAGTATTATCTCGCTTGTTCCCTCGATATGGATAGTGAGATCAGCGGAGGAACGAATAGCCTCGTCATCTACGACGTCTGGCAAAATACGCATGAGATCGCCCATGACATCGGGCTGCGTTTCATGCTCCCTCTCGACACCGAGAATATCAGCGGCGTCTTAACGGAGACGAAGTACCCCGTCAGCTTCCTCGGACTGCTGGACAGATCCGGAAAAGTGGACTCGACGGCCACGCAAAAGGTGTGGATATCGCCCGTTACGACATCGGGCAAGAGCGGCGGCAGAAAGCTGCTCAGGGAGGTATCTCTTCGGTGTGAGGGGGAGGTCACGCTTAGCGTGATCTTGGACGGCGTCACGCATAGTTATTCGGCGACGACGGGACGAAACGTCTTTCGGGTGCGGCGCCCCTTTGACCGCATGCGGATCGAGATCCGATCCTCCGCGGCGGCGGTGCGTGTGACGGAAGCGGAGCTCACCATCGACTTTTACGGAGAATGACTATGAACTATGAGAAGGAAACTTATTTGAATACCGAGAAGCTCGGCGAGTTATATCGAAAAGAGCGCGAGGTCGCTTGCGGCGTCCCCTCCGAGCAAAGGATCGGTGGCGTGCGTTTTCGCTGTGACGTCTCGACGAAAGCGGCGGTGGAGATCCTCTTTCCCGCTTTGACCTCCGCATACGGCGTCTTTCTCGACGGGCTCGCTCTCGGGAAAAAGTCGGCGCCTTATCTTCTGGCGGAAGTCACTTTGGGGAAAGGAGAGCATGTCTTGGAGATCAGGTCGGACGCGGCGCATGGCGGCGCGATCCTGCGGGTGAGGGGCGTCGGCATCCGAGAAGGGCGGCGTTATTTCGAGCGCGTGGGAGGATATTACACGGACGCCCGCCTTGTCGTCTATACGAAGAAAGGCGCGAACAAAGCGGAAGAAACGACTTATGAAAACGGCGCTTTGAGCACGTCGGCGACGAATTACATCGCGTATGACGCCGCTCTCCGCTATGACAAAAGCGCGGAGGCTTATACGAGCGACGAAGGCTCTCTTTACGCCTCGCAAAGCACATCGCTTTTCGTGAATAGCGGCGTCGTTTCGACCCTCTCGGTCAGCGCCCTCTCTTCGGCGGCGATGGCGGACGGCTTCTCCCTTCCGACGGGGCATGACTATCTCGTGGCGTATACCGACGCGGCAAATCTGCTCCACGTCGGCACGGCGGCGAAAAACGGCGCCGTCACCTTTGCCTCTCGCACGATCTCGGGCGTAAAGCGAGTGCTCAGCGCGGGGCGCGGCAGCATTCTCCTCGTCGAGGGCGCGGAAGGCTTCTGGAAAGTTTTCCGTTTTTGCTTGGATGGTTCTTCGCGCTTCACCATCGGGGCGGACACCGTGAAATACGAGGTCACGGATCTCGGGAAATGCGGCTTCGCCCCCACGGCGGATCTCGAAGGCGCGAGCTTAACCCCCGTCGTCTATTACAAGACGGCGCAAGGGCTGCTCGTGAAAAGAACGCTCGGCGGCGACCCCGCGCCTTTTGCTTATGCCGACGCGTACGTCGCGGGAAACGGCTGCGGACTGCTTATGCAGGATCAGGACATCAAGATCAAAGAATGAGAAGGAGGATAGTATGTTAGCACCGGGAGAAAGAATAAACGTAAGGTCCGAGACCGTGAAATTGCCCGAGATCAAGGAGAAATCGGTCACGGTCGGCGGCGGGAATAAAAGCTATGGGAGCATCCTGAACGGCTTGAAAGGGATCAAGGAGGAATACGACGCATCGCTCCGCGAAAGGGCGCGCGCATACGCTCGGGAAAGCGGCGAGGCAGAGACTTTCGAGACGGATGAAGCGCTCACGGCGCGAGCCACGGGCGAGACGTCGGCGAGCTATGATCCCAAACGCGCCAAAGCGGCGGCAAGGCGGGATGAGAAGGTCGAAGACGCGGAGCGCGAGCGCGCGGGACTTTCGGCGGGATATCTTTCCGCCCTTCGCGCGGTCAAAGAGCGGGAGGAGAGAGCTCTTTCCGCCCACGCGGAGAAGATGTCATCGCACGGGCTTTCCCATTCCTCCGCTGCCGCCTTGAAAGAAGAGGCGATCCGAGCGGAAGGCACGAGAGATTACGCCGCCGCGGGAAGTCTTTACGGCGAAAAGCTCAGCGCCGTGGAGAGCAAGATCCGTCGCGCGGAAAGGGCGTATGACGAGGCGATGAAGGAATACGAGATCTCTTATGCCATCGACCTCGAGAAGAAGATCGCAAGATACAAGTCGCAGCGGGATAAGCTCCTCGCCGCATATGCTTCCTCCGCGGAGAAAGCGGAGGCGGATCGCTTGGAAGCCTATCTCAAAGAAGACGCCGAGCTGAATGCGGCGTATGAAGATGTCAATGGGGATTATACGGGAGAGAAGAAGACGAATTACGATCGGCGTTATGATTACGTCATCGCCGAGATCGCGGACTTCACGGATGAGAAGAAGAAAGATTTCCTCGAGGAGAATCGCGAAGAGCTTCGCGCGTATCTCGGTCTCTATTATGATAAGCTCGCAAGGACGATAGGAGGATAATATGTGGGATAAGATCATCGAATATATGGCGGCGAACGGCGTCTGGGCGCTCCTCTTCCTCGGGCTTCTCGTCTATCAATTGCAGGATAGTAAGAAGCGGGAGGAGAAGTACACGGCGACCATCACCAGCCTCACGGAAGGACTGAATGCCTTGGAAGGCATCAAGCAAGACATCAAAAACATCATCGACACCCTCGACTCCACCGTCGCCGTCGCGCAGGGTCTATTCACGAAGAAGAAGCCCGCCGCGGCGAAGACGCGAAGCGAGGATGATGCGGAGCCCGATCCGCCCAAAACGGCCGAATAGGGCGGTCCTTTGCTATTTTGCAAAGGCTCAAAAAGGCTGTGCTTTCAGAAGAAAGCACAGCCCCATTTTTTTTATTCGGATTCACCTTCGTAAGCGTGCGTTTCATATCTTCGCGCCTTGCGCGAGATTTTACTTGTATTGGAAAATTTCACTTTTTCGTCGGCAAAAACTTCACTTGACAAAGTCAAACTTCACTGAAAAAATCACCTCGCAGTTTCCTGCAAGGTGATTTTTTCTTTGTTTCGGTCAGGGCAGGGGATTATGCTTTGAAGTTCTTGATGTACTTCGCAAGCTCGTTGAAGATGACGTCGAGTCCGTGCGCGCCTGCGTCGGGATAGCCGATGGAGCGCTCGCCGACGGTGCCCGCTCTGCCGAGGGTGGCGACGTGGGTCTTCGTGGCTTCCGCGCCCTCATGCGCCGCTTTCGCGCCGAGGTCCAAGCCTTCTTGGAGCTTCTTGCCTTCTTCCGCCGCTTTGGTGAGCGCCATCGCGCAGGGCTTCAAGGCGTCCACAAGGGTCTTATCGCCGATCTCCGCGCCCTTGCCGAAGCTCTTCTTGCCCGTCTCATAGACGCCGCGATTTGCCTCCGTGAAGAGGAATGCGATGTCGGTGAGGTTTGCTTCCTTCTTGCCGAGCATAGCCTTGCCCGCGTACTTGAAGGCGCTGCCCCAGATGGGACCGGAAGCTCCGCCGCAGTACTCCTTGATGATCTCGGAGCAGCTGACGAGGAATTCGCCGATGTCGCCCTTTTTGCGCGTGGCCCAGTCCGCTTTGAGCTGACGGAAGCCCTTCGCGATGATCATGCCGAAGTCGCCGTCGCCAATCTTATCCGCCTCTCAGAAGGGGACTTCATTCTCGATGATGACGTCCGCCATCTTGTCCACGATCTTGACGAAAGCCGCGGTGTTGATGGTCTCGCCGATGGCGGGGGTGCCTTCCACTTCGTAGACGGCGTTTTCGTCCGCTTCTTCCGCTGCCGCTTTCTTGGCTTTCTTCGCCGCGGGAGCCGCCACGTTCGTGACGCCGAGGGCCTTCGCGATGGCGTTCATCGCTTCCACAGCCGCTTCCGCCTGCTCGTTCATCGCGCCGCCCCAGGTGAGAGCGGGGGTATTCACGGGATAATCGATGTATTTCTTGAGATCCTCGTCGACGCGGAGCACAGTGATGGAAGCACCCGCCATGTCGATGCTGGTCATGAAGTTTCCGACGATGGTGCGATAGACCTTCACGCCTTCCTTGTCGAGCGCCTCGGTGGTGCTCTTATTCAGGATGTAGAGCTCTTGGAGCGGGGTGCCGCCGAAGCCGTTGATGAGGAGGACGACTTCTTCGTCCTTCTTGAGACCGAGGTCTTCCGTGAGATCCTTCACGATCCTCTCGGCGAGGTTGTCGGAGAATTTGCCGCTCGAATAATCGATCTTCTCACGGAAGCGTCCGGGCTCGCCGTGGATGCCCACGCCGAATTCCATCTCGTCGTCGCCGATCTCGAAGGTGGGATGTCCCGCCGCGGGAACGGTGCAGGAAGTAAAGGCGAAGCCGAAGGAACGGACGTTCGCGATGACCTTATTCGCCACCGCCTTGACCTCTTCGAGCTCTTTGCCCATCTCTGCCGCCGCGCCGGCGCATTTATGCACGAGAACGGTGCCCGCCACGCCGCGTCTTCCGACGGTGTAGAGGCTGTCTTTCACGGCGATGTCGTCATTCACGTAGACCGCGTCCACTTTCACGCCGTCGTCGATGGCGTCGCTCATGGCGTTATTGAAATTCATGCAGTCGCCGGAATAATTCTTGATGATGAGGAGCACGCCCTTGTCCGTAGCGCATTTCTTGATGGCGTTATAGACCTGCACTTGGCTGGGGGAGGCGAAGACGTCGCCGCAGACCGCAGCGTCGAGCATGCCTTTTCCGACGAAGCCTGCGTGCGCGGGCTCGTGACCCGAGCCTCCGCCCGAGATGAGGCTGACCTTCTCGTCGTCGATCTCCTTCTTCTTGACGATCTTGAATTTCTCAACGAATTCGAGATCGGGATGCGCCATGGCGAGACCGTGACACATATCATAGACGAAGGTTTCCGGTGTATTCATTATTTTCTTCATAGATTCTCTCCTTTTTATGAGATTAGCCGAGACTTCTCCCGGCTAATCGTTTTGATATGATGATTATTCGTCGTAACCTTTGTATTCGCGACCGATCTTATCCGCAGTCTTGATCGCGGCGACCACCATCTCTTCCGTAACGGGGAAGGGCATATTGTGGATGGACTCCTCGGGGATGCAGGTCTTCGCGGCGACGGCTTTGAGCTCGTCCTCGGTGAGGGAGGTGCGGGCGACGGAGCCGTCCTTCTTGCTGGTCATGAGATCTTGCAGGGTGATGGGGAGACCCACGGTGTCGCAGAAATCGAGGACTTCATAGAGCTCGTCTTCGGGAGCATTCTCGAGGATGAGCTGGCAGATGGTGCCGAAGGCGACGACTTCGCCGTGGAAGTTATTCGCATGGATCTCGTGGATGATGGTGATACCGTCATGGATCGCATGCGCCGCGGCGAGACCGCCGGACTCGAAGCCGAGACCGGAGAGAAGGATGTTCGTCTCGACGATCTTCTCGAAAGCCTGCGTTACGGCATGCTGCTCGCAAGCGACTTTCGCCTTATAGCCGTCGCTGATGAGGTTCTTATAGCAGAGCTCGGCAAGCGCGAAAGCGGTGTGGGTGCCATAGCCGAGGAGAGTGCCCTTCGCGCGATTCGCGCCGCAGGGGAGACCCGCATTGACATTGGAAACGCTCTTGACATTCGCACGCGCCTCGAAATAGGTGCTGAGCGCGTCGCCCATGCCGGATACGAGGAAGCGAGCGGGGGCGTTCGCGATGACGTTGAGGTCGATCAAAACGACGCTCGGGCTCTGACGGAAATAAGCATAATCGTCAAACTCGTGATCGTCGGTGTAAAGCACTGCGCTGTGGCTGGTGGGCGCGTCGGTAGCCGCAATAGTGGGGCAGATGATCAGGGGATTGCCCGCGGCGACGCATTTACTCGTGTCGATGGCTTTACCGCCGCCGAGACCGATCGTACAGGCGCACTTATTCTCTTTGGCGATCTCTTGGAGCTTCGCCACGACGGTGCGGCTGCATTCGCCTTTGAAGACGTCTCCGGCGGGAACGAACTCGACTTTATATTTCTCCGCAGTGGCGGCGAGCTTGTCCTTCACGAGGTTATAAGCGAAGGGGTCGGCGATCAAAAGGGCTTTCTTGCCGAAAGTCTTTACGAAGTAGCCCAAATTGAGCAGTTCGTCTTCACCTTGAACGTACTTGGTGGGGCAGATAAATGCTTTTCTCATATTAAATCTCCTTCAAATAAATTTTACAGCAAACGCTGCAATCGTTGTATTCGCGGAAACCCGCTATTAAAATTTTAACATAAAAAAACGTGATGTCAATAGCGATTTCGGATTTTTTTGCGAAAAAACCCTTCAAAAACGAGGTTTTTTTATGAAGGAGACGTGAAAAAACGCATTTTTCGGGGTTTGAAAAAGAAAAAACCTTAAAAACCGTGCGTTATCGCTTTTTCGGGTCCCCGTCGGAAAGTCCCTCTTTTGCGAGGTCGAAAAGGGCGGCGGCGAGGATGTCCGGCGTTCGCCTGTCATACGTGGGCGCGGGCGGGCGACTCATAATAGTATCTTTGATCGCGGCGAGGAGATTCCTCGGAGTGAGTTCGGATTGCGGCAGGACGTTTACGGCGCCTTGCGAGAGATAATAAGCGGCGTTCAGGACCTGGTCGCCTCGCGAGGGACCTTTCGGGAGGGGAATGACGAGGACGCGCTTTCCGAGCGCGGTCAGCTCGGCGAGGGTGGAAGCTCCGCCCCTTGAGATCACCAGATCCGCCGTCGCAAAATAATTCTCGATGTCCTCCGCGAAGGGGACGGCGACATAGGAAGGGGTCTTTAAGGGCGGGACGGAGGCGCCGCCGATATGCAGGACGTTATAGCGTTTCGTCAGGTCGGCGAGCGAGACGGAAAGCGCGTCGTTGATCGCCTTTGCGCCGAGGCTTCCGCCGAGGAAAAGGAGGACGGGTTTCGCATTCGAAAAGAGAGAGAAAGGCTTCCCTTCGAAGATGCGTCGCCGTATGGGGGTGGGGAGGACTTCCGCTTTTTTGCAAGTATCCGGAAATGCCGTATAAATCTTTTTCGCAAAAAGGGCGGTCAGTCGGTTCGCGAGACCGAGGGTGCGGTCGCTTTCGTGGCAGACCACGGGGATCTTCTTTTTGCGCGCGGCGAGGACGGCGGGGACGGCGGCGTATCCGCCTTTGGAAAAGACGAGGGAGATATCCTCCTTTTCGAGGACGCTTTCCACCTCTTTTCGACTCCTCGAAAGGCGAGCGGGAAGGGCGAGGTTTTTGAGGAGGTTTTTCCGATCGAATTTCTCTGTTTTCGTCGGATAAAACGGAATATTTTCCTCCTTGCAGATTCGCTCTTCCATCGAATGCTCCGAGCCGATATAAATGATCTTCGAGAAGTGCTTTTCGAGGGATTTTTTCAAGGCGACGTTCGGCATGATGTGTCCCGCCGTGCCGCCTCCCGTCAGCGCGATATTCATCTTTTCCCCTCCTTCGGCGGGGGCTGATCCGCCTTGCGAAAATTCGTTAGAATTATATACTTGATTTTTTAATATTATTACTGTATAATATCAGTAATGGATTTTTTCATGATCCTGTAAGGAGGTTACCGATGAAAGAATTTTCTTTGAATACTTTCGACAATTCGGAGATCGCTTGTTATCTTTGGGATGACGTTGCGGAGCCGATCGCGGTCGTTCAAATAGCGCACGGTATGGGGGAGCATTGCGGCAGATACGATGCTTTTGCCAAGTACCTGAATGCAAATGGATATATGGTCATTGCCGAGGATCATCGCGGTCACGGCAAGACGTCTGGATATGATAACAGAGGCATCGTGGAAGGGGACAGCTATAACGACACCGTGTCCGATATGATCGCGCTTACGAACTATGCCGAAAAGAAATATAAGCTCCCCGTCGTCCTTCTCGGACATAGCTACGGAAGTTTCCTTTCGCAGGCATATATCGAGAGGAACGGCGAGAATATCGCGGGCGTCATACTTTCCGGCTCCGCTTATATGAATACCGGCGCGGTCGCGTTCGGCAGGATCGTGGCGAGCCTTCAGCAGGCGATCCTCGGCGGCAAGAAACCGGCGAATCTCATCGCGAAGCTCTCGTTCGGCGCTTATGACAAGCAGTTCAAGTCCGAGAATCAGCCCTTCGCTTGGCTCACGCGCGACGTCGAAGCCGTGCATAAGTATCTTGCGGATGAATTCTGCGGCGGCGCTTTTACGATGTCGATCGGCTTCCAAAAGAGCTTTTTCTACGGCTTGAAGACCGTCTATACCGAAGAGGCGTTGGAGTCCATCCCGAAGACCCTTCCCATCCTCGTCTCGAGCGGAAGCGAGGACCCTGTCGGCGGAAACGGAAAGCTGGTCACGAAGCTCTATGATTGCTATAAGGCGCATGGCATCTCCGATCTTACGATCAAGCTCTATCCCGAAGCGAGACACGAGATATTGAATGAGATCAATAAAGACGAGGTTTATGCGGATTTCCTCGCATTTATTCAAAGAGTCACGGCGAAGTAATTCAAAAAGTTCAATATTCCATAAGTTCTATAATTTTGCAGGATGAAAAAGCGACGAAAAGAGAGGCGAAAAGCCGCTTTCGGTTGCTTTTTCTTTTGCCGTTTCGAGAAAAATTTTGGCACGAAATTACCTTTCGCGGTGGGCTTTCGTGGTAAAATGACAGCAGAGGATAAAATCTGCGTGAAGTCGCTTGCCTACTTTTCTCGGCAAGTGATATAATCTTGTAGGAAAAATCGAATGATTTTGCAAGGAGGAAATTTTTTATTATGAAAATCAGACCTTTGTTCGATAGGATCGTAATCAAGCAAGTCGAAGAGAAGCTGACCACGGCGTCCGGCATCGTTCTT
>JAGCXI010000004.1 GCA_017961365.1 Clostridia bacterium | reverse complement strand
GCAAGAAAAAAGCTCCAACTGCTTGGAGCTTTGAGTGGTGCGCCCTCAGGGATTCGCAAGAAGCAAAGCGACGGAATAGTGAGCCTACGCTTTGAGGCTTTAAATCCTCGGTCACATCACTTAAAAGGCTATGGGCTCGTGCGAACGTCAGACGGGACTCGTCCCGGGTTCACGCCGCAGGCGCGCGGCACAGCCGCGGAATCCCTGTATGAGCAAGAAAAAAGCTCCAACTGCTTGGAGCTTTGAGTGGTGCGCCCTCAGGGATTCGAACCCGGGACCCACTGATTAAGAGTCAGTTGCTCTACCAGCTGAGCTAAGGGCGCATATATTGGAGCGGGAGACGGGATTCGGACCCGCGACATTTGCCTTGGCAAGGCAACGCTCTACCACTGAGCCACTCCCGCGTATTGTCGTTTTACTGGTGCGACCGAAGAGACTTGAACTCCCACATCTCAGATACCAGATCCTAAGTCTGGCGCGTCTGCCAGTTCCGCCACGGTCGCGTAAGTTTAATTATAAATAGTCGATAATTGCTTGTCAACTATTATTTATTATTTTTTGGTGACCCATCGGAGATTCGAACTCCGGACACCTTGATTAAAAGTCAAGTGCTCTACCGACTGAGCTAATGGGTCACAGTCGATAACGTAGAGAATGATATCATTATTTACAAATCTTGTCAATTAAAAAAGCCCGATTATTTTCTATGTCGCATAAAAAAGATAAGATTTTACGAAAAACGTTTGCTTTCTCAAAAAAAGCGTTATATAATAGCAAAGTCGATGGAGTATGGTGTAGTGGTAGCACATAGGCCTCTGACTCCTATGGTGTAGGTTCGATTCCTACTACTCCTGCCAAAAAAATCTCGGATTTTTCCGAGATTTTTTCTTTTCTATCCCCTTTTACGCCTTGCATTTCCCAAGCCTTCCCCACCCCGACGGAAGTCCCTTTATCGTTCTTTCGCGATGATCCTTTGCCCGATCGCGCGGGCGATCATTCCGAGCAAGACGGCAAGCGCGACGTAAAGGAAGATCGTGAGAACGACAGTCGCTTTTTCCCCCGCAAGCAGCGAGACCGCGAGAACGATGCCGCCCGCCGTGAAATTTCCGAGAAGCAAAGCAAAAAGGCTGTTTCCGTAATCAAGACGCATGATCGCAGAGAGAAGCGCGCCCGCCCAGACCCCGGTAAAAGGAAGCGGCACCGCCACGAAGGCATAGAGCCCGAGCATAAGGCGGGACTTATATTTTCCCCTTCCCGGCACGCCTGCCGTCTCGAGGATCTTTCCCGCTTTTCTTTCCAGCCGATCGGTGAGAAAGGAAGTGACGCGCCTTACTTTCGGATTGCGCTCGATAAACCGCAAAAGAGGCGGCAAGAACGGCAAGATCACGGCGGATAATACGGACGAAGCGGCATAAGCCACCAAAGACGCCGTAATGAGATGCGTCTTCGCCACCGCCGCATAAAGAATGGCGCCTTTCAGCTCCGTGATGGGGACGACGGCGAGTATGGCGATGAGCCAATATTCATTTTCCACGACATTTCCGAAAAGTTCTGCGATCTTTTCTCCCATTCTTTCTTTCGCCCCCTTGAAAATACTTGCTTTTTCCCCTCTTCTCGCCTACACTGTAAGAGATGAAAAAGATATTGAGCGCGATGCGCCGCGCAGTGACGGATTTCCATATGATCGAAGACGGAGACAAGATCGCCGTGGGCATTTCCGGCGGGAAGGACAGTCTCGTCCTCTTCGAAGCGCTTTATCGCTACAGCAAGTTTTCCCCCGAGAAGTTTACGCTCCTCCCCGTGCATATAAACATGGGCTTCAAGGAGACTTCTCAGGAAGAGATGGCGCGTCTTCGCGCTTATTTTGAGGAAAGAGAGATCCCCCTTCTCGAAGAGAAGACCGACATCGCGGAGATCGTCTTCGACGTGCGCAAAGAGTCGAATCCATGCTCCCTTTGCAGCAAGCTCCGTCGCGGCGCCCTCTGCTCCATCGCACACCGCGAAGGCGCGAATAAAGTGGCGCTCGGGCATCAGTCGGACGACGTCCTCGAGACCTTCCTCCTCTCCTTTATGCATGAAGGCAGGCTCTCCACCCTCGCCCCGACAAGCTATCTCTCGAATACGCAGACCACAGTCATTCGCCCTCTCCTTTACGTGGACGAGAAGGACATCCGCGGCGCGGCGCGCCGTTTCGAGCTCCCCGTCGTCTTCAATCCCTGTCCTGCGGACAAGCATACGCGCCGCGAATATATGAAGCAACTCGTGGAAAGCATTCGCGCGGAGATCCCCGACGTTCGAAAGAGCATGGTCAGCGCCATCTCTCATCCCGAGCGCTACAATCTCTGGAAAAAATAATCCTATCCTCGCATTTTAGTGTATTTTTGTCTCGTCATTTCGCCGCCGCGGATATGCCGCTCCTCTCTGTTTTTGTCGAGGACGACCTTCACTTTTTTATAAAGACCGACGTCCATCCTTTTCAGCCGCGTCGTCATATCGCTATGCACCGTAGATTTGCTGACGTCAAATACGCTCGCCGCCTTCCTGACCGTCGCGCCGTGAAGCACGATATACTGCGCAATGTCCATTACCCTTTCTTTTATATTCTCTCTCATAAATCCTCCGCCTTAATCTTTATGTCGAAAAATGAGAAAAAAGAATAAAAAAGCGCCCTCAAGCCTTAAAACGCGGCGTCAAGGATGCGCCGTCGCATATCACGTTGACATTCAGAACGTTTTGTCGTATGATAAAAACAGGAGCAAAAAGATATGCAACACAGAATCACCGAAAGAATGGATCTTCTCAATGAAAAAGGTGGATTGAATGAGCCCGGCTATGCCACCAAGGAGATCTTCGATTATGAGCGCGCGATGATAAAAGCATCCACGCTTCGCATCAAAGAATGGGATTATTATTACTTCGGAAACGAACGTTTCGGCGCGGCGCTCACCATCGCGGACAATAGCTATATGGGGCTCGTCTCCGCCAGCGTATTGGACTTTGAGACGGCGACGGCGCATACGATGACCAAGATCATCCCGCTCACCTTCGGCAAATTCGCCCTTCCGCCTTCTGCGGACGCAGGCGAGACGTCCTATCAAAGCAAGCGCGTGGAGATGTCCTTCCGCGTGGACGAGAAGCAGCGTCACTTGCGCTGCCATTATCACGATTTCATCGAGAAGCTTCCGCTCATCATCGACGTGAAATTGACGGATTTTCCTGCAGAAAGGATGTGTATCGCCACGCCTTTCCCTTCGGACAAAAAAGCCTTTTATTATAATCAAAAGATCAATCTTATGCATGCGGAAGGATATGTCCAGATGGGCGAAAAAAGCTATGAGCTCGGCGGATCCCCCCTCGACATGGGGCTGCTCGATTGGGGACGCGGCGTCTGGACTTACAAAAATACTTGGTATTGGAGCAGCTTGAATACCGTGCTTGCGGACGGGAGAAAATTCGGTTTCAACCTCGGCTACGGCTTTGGGGACACCTCCGCCGCGACGGAGAACATGCTCTTCTTAGACGGCTATGCCGACAAGCTTGAAGAGGTGAAATTTTATATCCCGCATAACGACCTCGGCGAATATGACTATACCGCGCCTTGGACCGTGCGCTCCTCGGACGGCAGGCTTGACCTCGTCTTTCGCCCCATTTTGGACAGAAAATCGGATACGAAGCTCTTGATGCTTCGCTCGGATCAACACCAAGTCTTCGGCAGGTTTTACGGGACCGCTCTTTTGAAAAGCGGCGAAAAAGTGGCGATAGACGGCGGCGTCGGTTTCGCAGAGCGCGTATTCAATAAATGGTGACGCCATTTCCCCCTAAAAAGTCCCTTGAGAGTCCCTTACGCGCGTTCTCCGCGACGCGCTTCTTTTTATCCCCTTTATGACCACGAAAGAAGCCTTTGAGAAGCTATCTCAATCCCCTTTTCGTTCCCGCTTTCACCTCTCCGCGGAAGACCTCTCTTATATCGAAAAATCGGGAATGAGCGCTATTCGTCATCACGCGGAAGATTTCGTCTCTTCCCGTCTCGCTCCCGCCGTCATTCCGAATGACGGCAAGCAGACCCCGATGCGCGGCCACCCCGTCTTTGTCGCGCAGCACGCCACGGCGTGCTGCTGCCGCGGCTGCCTCGAGAAATGGTACCGCGTCCCGAAAGGCACTCCGCTCACGAAAACGCAACAAGAAAAAATCGTCGATTTATTGATGGCGTGGATCGAGAAAGAATATTCAAAGTGATTATATTAGCACACTTCCAAAACGCAACGGAGGCACAATAAAAAATTCCCGCAGGCGCGTACTCCTTATACGCAACTGCGAGAATTTAAATTAGAACAAATTAGATGTGCCGCTATACGCTGTTGCCTTTATTTACGCTCGATGGTATACCCTTCCTTCGTATCCTTGATGACGTAGCCTTTTTCCGCGATCTCTGCGCGGAGGCGGTCCGCTTCCGCCCAGTTCTTTTCCTTCTTCGCGGCGAAGCGAGCTTCGGCGAGCGCGGCGATCTCTTCGGGCACGTCGATCTTCTCGGGCGCAGGCGCCGTGACTTTATCCAAAGAAAGCCCGAGGACTTTGTCGAATTCCAGCGCAAGCTTATAGATGTCCTTGCTCTTCGGGAGCTTCACGGCTTCCCAAAGGACGCCCAAAGCGAAGGGGATATTCATATCGTCCTCCACGGCGTCGCGGAAACGCTTCATCAGATCCGCAATGACGGCGGGATCGGTGGCGTCCGCGCTCATTTTATGCGCGTAAAGGGCGTTTCTGAGGCGCTCGTAAGAGGTATGCGCCGCGTCCATCCCCTCGAAGGTGAAATTCAGCTTCTTGCGGTAATGCGCGTTCAGGCAGAAATAACGGAAATCAAGGGCGAGATAACCCTTTTTCTCCAGATCGGAGATAGTATAGACATTGCCGAGGCTCTTGCTCATCTTGCCGCCGTCCACCATCATAAACTCGCCGTGCATCCAATAATTCACGGTCTTTTTGCCCGCGAGCGCTTCGTTCTGCGCGATCTCGTTCTCATGATGCACGGGCACGGCGTCTATGCCGCCCGTATGCAGGTCGAAGACCTCGCCGAGATATTTCTTGCTCATCGCGCTACATTCGATATGCCAGCCGGGGAATCCCATTCCCCAAGGGCTCTCCCACTGCATGATGTGATTCTTATCCGCTTTCTTCCAAAGAGCGAAATCCGCGGGATGACGCTTCTCGCTATTCTCCTCGATACGCGCGCCCGCCTCCTTTTCGTCCACGGTCTGTCCCGAGAGCTTTCCATAGCCCGGGAATTTGCCGATATCGAAATAAATACCGTCCGAGATCTCATAGGCATAGCCTTTCTCAAGGAGCCCCTGCACGAAAGCGATCATCTCAGGGATATGGTCGGTGGCTTTCGCAATGATCTCGGGTCTGCCGACATTCAAAGCGTCGATGTCTTTAAAAAACGCCTCGGTGTAAAAAGCGGCGATCTCCCAAGGCGTCTTGCCCTCTTTGCGCGCGGCTTTCTGCATCTTGTCCTCGCCTTCGTCTCCGTCCGAGAGGAGGTGTCCGACGTCCGTAATATTCATCACGCCTTTCACCTTGTACCCGCAGAAACGCAAAGAGCGACGCAAAAGATCCATGAAAATATAGGTGCGCATATTCCCTATATGCGCGTAGCTATACACCGTGGGACCGCAGGAATACATCCTCACGAGATTCCCCTGTATCGGCGTAAATTCTTCTTTCTCTCTGTCCAGCGTATTATAGACTCTCATTTCATTCCCCTTTCTCAGCTTTCTCGATGTCGAGACTCAGACCGAAATCCTCTTCCGCGATCTCGTCTTTATATTCCACGCCGAGCTTCTTTTCAAGCTCCTCGATACGGCGATTCAGCCTGCGAAATTCTTCGAGGATCGGGTCGGGAAGCTTGATCTGATCCATATCCGCGATGCGGACATTCCCCTGCTTCACCACGCGACCCGGCACGCCGACGACGGTGGAATGAGGCGGGACTTCTTTCAAAACGACGCTGTTCGCGCCGATCTTACTGTCATGACCCACGGTAAAAGGTCCGAGGACTTTCGCGCCGCAAGAGATCATCACGCGATCCTGAATGGTGGGATGGCGCTTGCCTTTATCCTTGCCGCTGCCACCGAGGGTGACGCCCTGATAAATGACGACGTCGTCGCCGATCTCCGCGGTCTCGCCGATCACGACGCCCGTGCCGTGGTCAATGAAAAGGCGTCTTCCGATCGTCGCCGCGGGATGGATCTCGATCCCCGTCCTTTTCTTTGCGCGCTGAGAGATCACGCGTGCGATAAATTTATGACCGTGCTGATAGAACCAATGCGCCAAACGATATTTGCGCAAAGCGATCACGCCGGAATAGGTGAAATACACCTCCCAAAAGCTCCTCGCCGCAGGGTCTTTATCGAGGACGTTCAAGATGTCCTCTTTCGTTCTTTTACTGACAAAGCACATAATTCTCCGTTATCCTTTATATTCCAAAACAGCCTTGATCCTTCTGACGCCCGCCGAAGAGCTTTGCTCTTTCACGATGCGGAAGGTGCCGAGCTCGCCGGTATTCGCCGCGTGCGGTCCGCCGCAGATCTCCGTGCTGTAATCGCCGATGCTATAGACCTTTACTTTCTCGCCGTACTTGCTGTCGAAGACGCCGATCGCGCCCATCGCCTTCGCCTCCGCGACGGTCATCTCGCGGCAAATGACGTCCGCTTTCGCTTGGATGGCGCCATTCACGTAATCCTCGATCTTCTTGATCTCTTCGGAGGTGAGAGGACGGTCGAGATTAAAGTCGAAGCGAAGCCTCTCCGCCGTGATATTGCTGCCTTTTTGGCGAATATTCTCATCTACTATTGTACGCAAAGCGGCGTTCATAAGGTGCGTCGCGGTGTGCAGACGAGTGACCTCGACGGTATTATCCTGCAAGCCGCCCTTGAAGCGCTGCTCCGCACCCGCGTGAGACTTCTGCTGATGTTCCTCGAAAGCCTTTTGATAGCCTTCGACGTCCACTTCGTAGCCGATCTCTTTCGCAAGCTCCACCGTCATCTCGATGGGGAAACCATAGGTGTCGTAAAGTTTGAATGCGGTCTTTCCCGAAAGTCTCTTCACGGGAAGATAGCTGATGACTTTCTCAAACTCCTTGAGTCCTTGTTGTAGGACGGAAGAGAAACGAGCCACTTCTTTCTCGAGCTCGGAGACGATCTTCTCCGCATTTTCTTTGATCTCGGGATAGATGTCCTTATACTGCTCGATATAGACCTTCGCCAGCTCGGAAAGAGCGCCTTCGGGGAGCTCGATGAGTCTGCCGAAACGCACGGAGCGGCGGATCAAACGACGAAGGACATAGCCTTGATCCACGTTCGAAGGCGTGACGCCCTTTTGATCTCCGAGGAGCATCGTCGACGTGCGGATATGATCAGCGATAATGCGCATCGCCTTGGTGGTCTCTTCGTTCTCGCCATATTTCTTCGAGGAAAGCTCTTCGAGCTTGAGGATGGCGTTACGGAAAAGATCGGTCTCATAGACGGACTTATATCCATTCAAGATGCAGAGCGTGCGCTCCAAGCCCATGCCCGTGTCCACGTTCTTTTGCACGAGAGGGGCAAAGCTGCCGTCCGCCTGCTTATTGTACTGCATAAAGACGTCGTTCCAGATCTCGATATATTTGCCGCAATCGCAAGCGGGCGAGCATTCCTCCGAACACTTGGGCTTGCCGGTGTCGATGAACATCTCGGTGTCCGTGCCGCAAGGTCCCGTCTGTCCCGCCGGTCCCCACCAGTTATTCTTCTTGGGAAGATAGAAGATCCTATCCGCCGCGATGCCGCATTTCTGCCAAATGGAGGCGGCTTCATCGTCGCGCGGCGCGGTCTCATCCCCGCCGAAGACGGAGACGGCAAGACGATTCGGATCGATCTTCAAGACCTTGGTCAGGAATTCATAGCTCCAAGAGATGGCTTCTTGCTTGAAATAATCGCCGAGCGACCAATTCCCGAGCATCTCGAAGAAAGTGCAATGCGTATTATCGCCCACTTCGTCGATATCGCCCGTACGGACGCATTTCTGCACGTCGGTAAGACGGGTGCCCTGCGGATGCTTCTCGCCGCAGAGATACGGCACGAGGGGGTGCATCCCCGCGGTGGTGAAGAGGACGGTCGGATCATTCTCGGGGATCAAAGAGGCACCTTGAATGACGGCGTGACCTCTGTCCTTAAAGAAATTGAGGTAAAGACTGCGTAAAGTGACTGAATCCATAATGCAAACTTCCTTATTTTTTATCTACGATCTTCGTAGAATTTTTTCTGAAATGATCTTGTAATTTTGCCGTGGCGAAGGAGGATGGCATGCCCGCGAGGGTCGCCATCGCGATGCTTCTGCGCGGCAGAGAGAAGGTCAGCGGGACTTCCGCGAATTCGCCTGCGGCGAGCTCTCTCTCGAAATACTCTTTGGTAACGCATCCGACGCCGAGACCCGCCTTGACGCAATCCGCGATGAGATCCACGCTGCAAAGCTCGAAAGCAGGCGCGGTCATCCCGCCATGCTCATTCAGGCATTTCTCCACGGTGCGACGGGTGGAGGACTTTTCCTCCAAAAGGATAAGCGGAAGCTCCGTAAGCTCTTTTGCGGAGAGGGGCGCGGATATACGACTCTTCAACTCCCGATTCGCCACGAAACATTCTCCGATCTCCGCGCAAGGCGTGAGCTCCACGCCGGAGACATTTCTCTCCGCTGTGAGATTGATGAAACCGAGATCCACCTTGCCAGCCTTCAAAAGGGAGATGATCTCATCCGTCGTGCGATTCGTGATCTTGATCGTGATCTTGGGAAATTTCTTTTTGAAAGTCTCGAGGCGCGGGAGGATGAAATACTTCGTGATGGTATCGGACGCGCCGATATGCACCGTGCCTTCCTCCAAGCCGCGCATCATCGAGAACTTATTCTCCGCCGCGGCGAGCTCCTCATAGGCGCGCGAAACATAATCGAACATCATCTTGCCTTCGGGCGTCAGCTCCATGCCTTTCGCCGTGCGGACAAAAAGCCTGCCGCCGAGCTGTTCTTCGAGCTGCTTGATCCCGTAAGAAACGGCGGGCTGAGAGATAAAGAGCTCTTTGGACGCTTTGGAGAGATTCCCCGTCTTCGCCACCACATAGAAAACCCTGTAAAACTCCAGCTTGACCACGCGCGCACCTCCTTTCTATCGCTATAAAAAAATTATATACATTACGCGCGCAAAAGGCAAGGGTTTTTTATGGTCACATCCAAAACCGAACGACATCGGAGATACTCTACATCGCAAAAAGCGGCAACGGAGGAAACGGAAAAGGCGAGACTTGACGAAAAACGCAAAGTGAAACTTGTTCCTCTAAAAACTTAATCGCAAATTAACGACAAAACAATTCACTCTACGAGAAACCACAGTGCAAGCGTCCAAGGCGATGATGCCGGGGTGGATGAACGGTGAGAAGTCTGCTTTCTCTCCGCACTCGGTGCCACGCTTCTCAAGGACGGAATGCCCCCAACTGGTATGCCAATGTCCACAGAAGATCGTCTTGTCGGGAAGCCGCGCACCCTGTTTCCACTTCTCCATTCCGTTATATCATCGCGCTTTCTTCCAATCTCCAAGGTGCCAGTCCCGCCCGGGAGATTTCTTCCTCGAAGGGATCCATCCGTGCACAAAGATATAATCCCCGATCTCCGCATAATCTCGAAGTGAAGATAGATACTCGATCAGTTGTGGCTTCTCGCGCACCAAGGAAAAGAATGCGTGGATATCCTTTTGATATAACTCATAGCCGTTCTGCCCGGCGAGCATTCGGACGGTGTCCATCGTGCCGTTATGGATATCGTGCGCCAAGAAGGCTTCTCTCGCCAAGCATTCTTTCAAGAGGTCTTCGTGGTTGCCGCGAATCAGGATCTTGCGCTCGGCAGGGAGCGAATTGACGAAATCAAGGCACTCCAAGGGAGCGGGACCGCGATCAAAGAGATCTCCGAGCAACACGAAGATATGGTCGGAATTCTCCCAATCAAACCCTCGCTCGGAGAGCGCTTTTATCATTTCCTCATAAAAGGAATGGACGTCGGAAACCACAAAAAGTTTTTTCATGCTTTACTCAGCGTCTTTATTCTCGTTGTTCTCGCTCTCATTGTACTCCGAGACTTTCTCGTCAAAAAGATAATCTATGCTGAGATATGCGCCATTAATCGTGCAGCGAGTGGAAGATGGATGCCAATAATCAAGCAGTTTTACATGCGGCGTGAGATTCGGAACGTTATAAACCCAAGTGCTATTCCTCTCTTCTCGAATCGATTTCCCGAACTTTTTCTTCCACACGATATCCAGGAGCCAAGCGGTATGTCCACAAATTATATGTGTCGGACGCATCATCTCGATTTGTCGATAGATATCCTCAAAGTGGGTCTCTGCGTGTTTCTTGAGATCGGCGTCCGAGGAGCGGGGCTGCCCGCCGTATTTTTTGATATTGATCAATGCAATGTTATTAAGATACTGATTTCCCCATTCGTCTTTGGGTAAGTCATTCGGCGTCCCTATATATTCTGAACTCCTCAATCCTCCGTCTGTCCATACCCACTTTTTATGCGTCATTATATATGCCGCCCAATCAGCGATACACTTCCACGTCTTATTTTTGATTTTTCCTTGCTTATGTCCACCGGTGATGAACCACTCGATCTCGTCCCAGTCTTCCTCGCCGCCGTAGGCTTCTTTCAAGATAAAGAGAGGGCGGATCTCTTGACTGAACCATTTATCGGGGTCGGCGATCCCATCCGAAATGAACACATCCGCATGGTCGTTCTCACCTTCCGCATACACAGTTCCTTTTTCTTTCCATTCCGCGAGGAATTTGGGGCGCTCCTCTAAATATTCTTTCTTCCATTGCTCTCTTTCTTTGGTCATACATTGCCTCCCTTTACGTTTTGTATCTTCATTATACAAAAATGCTCGTCCCAAAAATGGGACGAGCGTCACAAGAAGGACATTATAATTCTTTTAGTGCAGTCTATTGTCTATTTTTGATTTTTTGTGCAAGCTTTTCTGCTATTTCCGGGATTTTGAATCCACGAGCATTTGGATGATATATCCATAGACATTTTGCATTATATGCAGAAAAAACAAAAACATCATGCACCGATTGCGGCCTTTGAGTCAGTATTTTTTCAATTCCAAGTGCTACACTCATTGATTTTCGATATTTTAGTTGTGGTCCTGTCAAAAAGACTATGTAATCTGGCTTAATGATTTCGATCTCCAGTTGCAAAATACTTTTATTGTTATTCGCTAATGGACCATTCAGATACTCTCTGTCTTCCTGCCAAAGTCGCACGCATTTTTTTTGCTCGCAACTATAGTGAATCTTATCCAATTCAGTCCAGACAACATTTATTCTTTTTCCAACGCGATCATATATGTCCCTTATAAAATTCCAAAAAGAATTAAATCCGTATAATTCTTTAGTATATCTAATATCTATGTTGTTTTCCAAGAATTCTCTAACGTATTCTTGGGATTTTACTATATCTTCTTCTCCAAAACTGGGGGCATACGCACCCCATCCATTCGTTTCCTGCCCGACAAATAATACTGTTGGATACTTTTCATCAAAGTGATATATGCTTGAAAAAAAAGGCTCAGAAAAGCCATATTGGCCATTGCTTTGGGGAAAATTATTTCTAAAATATTTTTCTGTTTCCTGTGGCTTGCAACCCATTTGCTCAGTCCATGGTTTTATTTTTTCCTCAAACCATATTTTTTGGCATTTCAGCAGCTTTTCATTTATATCTTTTTCACTCATAAAACATCCTAATACTGTTAAGCATTCACCCCTCACAGGTATATTCCGTTCCCGTGTTCCTTCTCATCGCTCAAACGGAAAAATATCACGAGAATGTTGTATGCGGAATTGTCCCATTAAAACGATATGTTTCCCTTTTCTTTCTCAAACTCGGAAATCTGTTTTTATTTTTTCCATCGTAAAAACGATCTCCTAAATCTCAAACCCATAAATATAAATGCCCATTGTATGTAGCTCATCATCAAGCAAAAGATCTAAAATCAAACGGGCCGCATCCTGAACCCATTCCTGATGTTTGTTCACATAGTTTGGACAATATGCCACCCTTTGGATCCCCATAATCACCTTAAGCGTATTCACCGGCAAGAAATCGGGCGTCTTTTTCTCGAAGCGATAATAGTTAAAAGAATTAATGTATTCGATTGCACGTCTAATATATTGCTCCGCAATCATTGGATCGTCTTCCCCTTCCCACCAAAGATTAATAAGTTGCGTCTCTATTGTCATTAGTGTTTTTTCCTTATTATGCAAGTCAACAATCGTATGCTTTTGTTCGGGTATTTTTTTGAAATATTCGCGCCCTTTTTTCTCAAACTCCGGTATCGGCAATCTTTCTTTATCATTTGGGAACAAATCCAGTTCGCCTAACTCGAAGTTGTATTTAAAAACCGTTTCCATAATTTTTACCTCGCTCTTGATAATAGTTATATCTCAAACCCGGAAATGTAGATGCCATTCATAAACATCTGCTCGTTCTGTATGTGCATATAAAGATATGTCGCGGCGCACCACAATTCTTTTTGCTTCTCGCTAAACGGCTTTATATCGTCTAGCGTTGCCATGAGGTATAGCAGCCTAAGTGTGCCGAGGGGCATATAATCGGGCAGGTCGTTTTTGAAACGATAATAATTGAACTCATTAAAATAATCTATGGCGTCCCGCATATAGTCCTTAAAGGCTTCCTCGGCTATATCACCCTTGCGCCAAGCGTCAATGACGTCGCGGCATTTTGAGCGGATTCGGGCTTCCTTTGCTTTCCACCGTTCGGGGGAGATATTCCGGCGAGCGAGCCTTTTGAAATAGGCGGCCACACGCGCATCGTACGCATCTCCCTCTTCTCCCTTGGGGAGACTTTTCGTCCCAATAAATAAATCATACTCGAATTTTTTCTTCATACAGGTATCTCCTTTTTGTTCTCGCGCGTGCGCGCTCACGATATAATCGCTTGAAAACGATTTTATTTTATCAAATTTTGCATTTCAGTTCAATACGTCATCGATATATTCCGAAATCGCCGCTTGTTTAGGCAATCGCTATCAAATATTTAATACATTTCTCGCATTTTATTCAGCGTGTCTTTGACGCGCTCCACGAAGGACTGCGGCGCGGTGACCTTGATCGCCGTTGCGAACTGCAGCACCCAGTAAAGCATGGCTCGCTCTCCTGCCTTAACGGTGAAACTGTAACCATCCTTCACAGGCTTGACCAGGAAGTCGTAGCCGAACCAGTCGACCACATGGTCTATCATAGACTCATACCCCTCGAAGGTAACGGATATCGGCTCTTCGGCAAAGAGGTACGGAAGGCGATTCGCGGTCTGCCCCACCTCGATCTTCGGGCCCTTCGGATCTTCCACTCGGGTATCCAAGAGTTCTATCTCACCCAGGCGATCTATCCTGCAGAATGTCTCCTCACGGTACGGCTCAAAACTGCAAGCCAGGTAATAGTGCCCATTCTTGATGAAGATGCGGTAGGGATTGATCGTCTTCGCCCCGCCCTTGGCACGGAGCTTTTTATCAGCGCCGTAATGCAGATACTTGCATTTTACTTGCTTCGCACCGGTGATCGCCTCACACAATAGTTCGACGTTATACAGTAGGTCTTGGCTCTCTGTCTTCTGCCAATCATCCAATCGCACGATATTCGGTTTATACGCGCGATAATCTCTGCCGCCGAGCGAGGTCAGCTTGTTTACCAGATCCTTGGTGTGCTTGCCGCAGATATGACGGCTGCAGATCACGGCATCGGATAAAAGACGTAACTCTCCTGCCTCAAAGGTGCGTGACGCGAGATATACTCCCTGCTCGTTATGCTCGATATCGTACCCTGCTTGCTCTAAGAAGGTGATGTTTCGCCCCACCGCCTTGCGCTCACAATCCAGTCCGTACTCGTTATGCAGGTGTAGCATAATGTCCTTCTGCCGCAATGGATGCTGCTCGCTCGAATAATTCTCAAGCACCTGCAAGATCCTTAAAAGCAATAGTTTCTTCGGCTCTAAACTTTCCATAACTTACCTCTCATTTGAATTTCCACTTGGCGATCTGCCAGGTGATCTCTTCCTTCTTAGTCTCGGGAGAGGGGCGCGGAAGTACCGCCACCAATTCGCCCGTCCCGAGTCCGTCCAACATAATACTGTTGCTATTCGCGGAACCGATGCTCGCCCCGCGACAATAGACGTTCACCACGAACCATACGGCGGTTGCCCGCTTTTGATTGTTCTTGATCGACACATACAGTCGTAGTACCCCACTCTCTTCTTTAAGTTCGCTCGTTATCACGGCGATGTCGCGTGCTTGTAATAAATAGAATCCCGCCCAAAAGATGCACCCAGCGACAAAGCTGAGAAGAAATATCCCCAGATAAAAAGTGTAAATGATCGCCACGATCCCAAGGGCAAGAAGAATACCTCCCCATACTCTTTTCATTTTATCACCTCCGCTATCATAATACAATATCCTTTGTACCGAAAAAGGGACGGGCAATATGTTACTTTATTATCACGGAGGAAAATGCTATGAAAAAGATAAGATTGACAAAAACCGATTTTATGAACGGAATGCGCTGTGGGAAGATGGTATGGCTGGATAACCATCATCCCGAATATAAAAAACTCGCACCCGAGGTCAAAGAGTTATTTGCCCGGGGGAACGAGTTTGGCGATCAGGCGATGGGGATGTTTGGCGAGTACGAAGAGATGAGCGCCTATTTCGAGGATGGACATATCGATTGCGGTACGATGATCAAACGCACGAAGCAAGCAATCAAAAAAGGAACGCGCGTGATATGCGAGGCGGCTTTTACGCGGGACGGCTTATACTGCGCGATGGATACTCTTCGACTCGATGACGGATGCGATCCCGCCGATCCCACCTACACGATGTACGAAGTAAAAGATGCGCCGAAAGTCGAACCGTGGTTTATTATGGATGCGGCTTTCCAATACTATGTGGCATCCAAAACGATAAAAATAAGTAAGGTCTTCATCGTCACACGCGGAGAGACCGATACCTACGAAACGACCAAGGTCACCAGGCTTGTGGAAGCTACACAGAAAGGTATGCCTGTTCTCATCGACCATGTCAAAGCCGCTATTGCATCATCGGAGGAACCCACGATTCCCTGCGGCAAAGATTGCGAAGAACCGTATCGTTGCCCGTATTGGGGTCATTGTCACAACATTGACATATAGTTGTGTTTATGATAACTCTATAAAAACACAAAAAAGGACTTGAAGTTAATCCAAATCCTTTTTCTTTACCGCTTGAAAGAGCAATTACCTTTTAATTCTTTTTATAAAATCCCTATTGGTAATCGCCCTTATGTGTCGCCGCCTCTAATTATTGCCTTTGCGCACCACATCATGCGCCCCGCCTTCCACGATGCTCGTGGAAGATACGAGGGTAAGATTCGCTTTCTCTTGGAGCTCCTCGATGGTCTTTGCGCCGCAATTACACATCGTGCTCTTCACCTTCTGCATGGACATCGCCACGCCGTCTTTGAGTTTGCCTGCGTATGGGACATAGCTATCCACGCCTTCTTCAAAGGAGAGAGAAGTCTTGCCACCGAGGTCATAGCGCTGCCAATTCCTCGCGCGGGCGCTGCCCTCGCCCCAATATTCTTTCATATAGGTGCCGTTGATCTTCACGATCGAAGTCGGGCTCTCGTCGAAACGGGAGAAATATCTGCCGAGCATGACGAAGTCCGCCCCCATTGCGAGCGCGAGGGTGATGTGATAGTCATGCACGATGCCGCCGTCCGAACAGATGGGGACATAGACGCCCGTCTCTTTATAATACTCATCGCGGGCTTTCGCCACCTCGATGACCGCCGTCGCCTGTCCTCTGCCGATGCCCTTGGTCTCGCGGGTGATACAGATGGAACCGCCGCCGATGCCCACTTTCACGAAGTCCGCGCCGCATTCCGCAAGGAAACGGAAGCCCTCCGCGCTGACCACGTTACCCGCGCCTACTTTCACCTTGTCGCCGTATTTCTCGCGGATGAAAGCGATGGTTTTCTTCTGCCATTCCGAATACCCTTCGGAGGAATCGATGCAGAGGCAGTCCACGCCCGCCTCCACGAGCGCGGGAACGCGCGCCTCATAGTCGCGGGTATTGATGCCTGCGCCCACCATATAGCTCTTATGCTCGTCCAAGAGCTCATTCACATTCTCTTTATGCGAATCATAGTCCTTGCGGAAGACAAGGCATTTCAGCCTGCCTTCTTTATCCACGAGCGGGAGGGTATTGATCTTATTGTCCCAGATGATGTCATTCGCTTCGCTGAGCGTCGTGTCCTCTCTCGCCGTAACGAGCTTCTCGAGCGGGGTCATAAAGGTGGAGACCGCCGCATCCATCGAAGTGTGCCCCACGCGGTAATCGCGGCTCGCCACGATGCCGAGGAGCTTTCCGAACGCCGTGCCGTCATCCGTGACCGCCATCGTATTATGTCCCGTGCGCTCTTTCACCGCGAGGACGTCGCGAAGGGTCGAGCTCGGCATCAAGTTGGAGTCGCTGACGATGAAACCTTTCTTATAATGTTTGACTCTTCGCACCATCTCCGCCTCGCTCTCGATGGACTGCGAGCCGTAAATGAAACTCATGCCACCTTCTTTTGCAAGCGCGATCGCCATCGTATCGTCCGAGACCGCCTGCATAATGGCGGAGACCATCGGGATATTCAAGGAGATCGGGCAGTCTTCCGCGCCTTTTCTGTACTTGACGAGAGGGGTCTTTAAGCTGACTTTATCGGGAGTGCATTCGGAAGAAGAATACCCGGGAACGAGGAGATATTCGCCGAAAGTGCGGGATGGTTCATCGAAATAGCGTGCCATAAGAGGTCTCCTTTCTTTTTATAATATTTGGATAAATGATAGTCTTCGGGCGAAAAAAATGCAAGCATTTTTCGCTTCTTGGTCAAATATTCTTCACAACGGCGGCGATATAACGCGTCAAAGATGCCGCGGCTTTATCTCCCGCTTCCTTCACTTCTTCGTGGGTCAAGACCTTTCCGCCGAGCCCCGCCGCAAGATTGCTGATCAGGCTCACGCCCAAGACTTCGCGTCCCATATGGCGCGCCGCGATCGCCTCCACTGTCGTGGACATCCCCACCGCGCTCGCGCCGAGGATCTTGAAAGCGCGGACCTCCTCCGGACTTTCGTAATTCGGTCCCGTCGTTTGAAGATACACGCCGTGCTTTGCCTTGATCCCGAGCTCTTGCGCCGTCTTCTCCAAGAGCGCTCTTCCGCGGCGGGAATACACCTCGCTCATGTCGGGGAAACGCGTGCCGAAGCGTTCGTCATTCGCGCCCACCAAAGGCGAAGGCACAAAAGTGGAGATCTGTCCGTCGATGATCATAAAGTCGCCCGCCTTAAAGGTTGGGTCTATGCCACCCGCCGCATTGGTGAGGATGACGGTCTTCGCGCCAAGGGCGCACATCAAGCGAACGGGAAGCACCACTTCGCCCATCGAATAGCCTTCGTAATAATGGATGCGTCCCTGCTGGATCACCGTCTTCTTTCCTTCGAGATAGCCGAAAAGGAGTTTGCCGTTATGCCCGCTGACCGTGCTGACGGGATATCCTTCGATCTCCTCCGCAGACAAGGCGCAGACCGTCTCCAAGCTCTCCGCCAAAGCGCCGAGCCCACTGCCGAGCACAATGGCGATATCCGGCTCGAAGTCCGTCTTTTCGCGAACGGACGAGACCGCCCGCATCACTCTCTCATAATCCGTCATAACACCCTCCTTATCCGCCGCATAAGCGACAGTCGTCTTTTCAAGAAACCCCTTGCGCCTCCCTTAAAAGTCCTCATTCTCATCGGAAGATCCGACGCGGCTTTTCTTGAAAACGCATAAAGCTCGCGATCCTTGCATCATACTTTATTATAGAACATTTTTCGGGTGAGGTCAATGAAGTGTTTGGTCGTGGTCAATACGCTTTGCGGAAACGCCGCCAAAGTCAATGAAGACGAATTGCTCCGTCTCTATGCGCCGGAGGACGACGTCACGATCCGCTATATCCGAAGCGCGGAAGATCTTTATTCCACGGAAGGCGTGGATAAGCTCATTCTCTGCGGCGGAGACGGCACGCTGAATCACGCGCTCGGGCTCACGCGCGGAAAAAGCATCGAGATCTATTATCTCCCCGTCGGCACTTTCAACGAGACGGCAACAGACCTAAAAACGGAGGGCGAGCTTGCAAGACTCGGCAGGATCGGCGAAAGGGATTTCGCTTACGTCGCCGCGGCGGGCTCCTTCACCGATCTCGGACAGACCTCTTCCTCCGAATCAAAAAAGCGTTTCAAGATCTTCTCCTATTTTTTCCACGTCTTGAAAAGTTATCGCGTGCACCGCATCCGCGCGACGATCTCTTGCGAGGGATTTTCCGAGACGGATGATTACACTCTCCTCATGCTCTCCAACGCCACGCGCTGTTTCGGCTTTCGCTTCAATCGCCTGCATCGCCATAACGCGGAAGAACTGGAGCTCCTCACGATCAAAGCGCCGAGGCGGGACGACCTTTGGGGACGGATCAAGATGTTCTTCCCCTTTTTCCGCGCCTTTTTCATCGGCTTTTCCAAACCGCATTTCGGAAAATACGTCCGCTTTCTCTCCCTCAAAGAGGTCTCTTTCTCTCTTTCCGAAAAGACGGATTTCTGCTTAGACGGAGAGCGGGTCTCTTTTTCGGGCGAGCTGACGGCGCGCACGGTCTCTCACGCCGCTCGCGTCCGCATCCTCCCGCCCTGCCATCCTTTTTGATCCCCGATATAATGATCCCACGCTCTCGCCCGCGCGCTACGGAATGAAGAAAAAAGTCTTTCCGCCTTTCTTTGCTATTCTCGGAATATTTCGAAGCGAGGCGTCGTATAAATTACAGAAAAAGTTTTTGGAGGCGTGTATGGATAAATTTGATCTCTATAACGATATAGCCACGAGGACGGGTGGCAACATATATCTCGGCGTTGTGGGACCCGTTCGCACGGGCAAATCGACCTTTATCAAGAGGTTTATGGAGACCTTGGTCTTGCCTGCGATCACAGACGTCAACGAACAAAAACGCGCGACGGACGAAATGCCGCAATCGGCGGCGGGCAAAAGCGTGATGACCACCCAGCCGAAATTCGTCCCCGCAGAAGCGGTCCCCGTTCGTCTCGAAGGCGGCATCGAAGCAAAAGTGCGCCTCATCGACTGCGTCGGATATATGGTGGAAGGCGCGGAAGGCGCCACGGAAGACGGGAAGCCGCGCATGGTGCGCACGCCGTGGCTGCAAGAGGAGATCCCTTTTGAAAAAGCCGCGGAGATCGGCACGGAGAAAGTCATCACCGAGCATTCCACCATCGGCATCCTCGTCACGCAAGACGGCTCGATCACGGATATCCCGCGCGCCTCATACGTAGAGGCAGAGGAACGCGCCGTGCGTGAAATGAAAGCGCTCTCCAAGCCTTTCGTCGTGGTCTTGAACGCGAAAGATCCCGCCTCCCCCGATACGGAAAAGCTCAAAGAAGCGCTCGCCGAACGTTACGGCGTAAGCGTCCTTGCGAAAGACGTCCTGCATATGGGCGAAGAGGACGTGACGGAGATCCTTGAGAGCATCCTGATGGAATTCCCCTTAAAAAAGGCGGAGTACATCATCCCCGAATGGATGCGCGCGCTCAGCGACGGAAACAGCATCCTTGCGGAGCTTTTCGAGAAGATCGGGGAAAGCGCGGAAGGGGTCACGAAAATGCGTGACGTCAAAAAACTCCTCGGCGCCGCGGCGGAAAGCGAGGATTTCGAAGAGATCACTTTGGAGAAGATCGACGCCTCCTGCGGAAAGGCGATCCTCTCCGTGCGCCCCTGCGAACACTTATTCTATAAAGTCATCTCGGAAGAGACGGGGACGCCGATCGACGGCGAATACGGTATGATGACCTACGTCCGATATCTCAGCAAAGCGGGCGAAGCTTATAAAAAGCTTAAAAGCGCGTTGGACGACGTGGAGACCAAAGGCTATGGCGTCGTCGCTCCCACCCTCGACGAAATGGTCTTGGAGGAGCCCGAGATCTTCAAACAGTCGGGGCGTTGCGGCGTCAGACTGAAAGCCTCCGCTCCCTCCCTGCATATCATGCGCGTGGACGTCAATACCGTCGTGGATCCCATCGTCGGCAGCGAACAACAAGGCGAAGAGATGGTAAAATACCTCCTTTCGGAATTCGAGACGGACAAGAAAGGACTTTGGGAGACAAACCTTTTCGGAAAGTCGCTGAATGCGCTCGTCAAAGAGGAGATCGATAATAAGCTTTCGGGCATTCCCGAGGACGCAAGGAACAAGATGCGCAAAACTCTCGGTAGGATGGTGAATGAAGGAAAAGGCGGCATGATCTGCATCTTGCTTTGAAAAAAGATATCAAAAAAGCGGGAATGTTCCCGCTTTTTTCGTCCGCGCGATCATTCGCTTGACACGGCTTTATTTTTCTTTTTTCTTCAGCATCTCTTCGGCTTCGTAAGCAGGGACGGTGACGAGGCGGGTCTTGATGAGACCTTTTTCCACCAACGCGGAAGTCTCCTCAAAGAAAAATTCGTCACGGAAACTCTCCTTCTTTCCTTTGGAAAGGGAGAAACGCTTCGCAAGCGCCGCGATAAGGCGCAAGGCTCTCTCCATGCCGAGATCGGATTTCACCCGTATCATCATCGGCGTATCGGCAAAAGCTTTCACGCCGCCCCGATCCTTCTGATGATAAATCGAGACGGGATAATCCTCCGGACAGAGCGCGAGAAAGAGACAAAGCGTCTTCCCGCGAATGCGCGATTTCAAAAGCGGCTGTCTTCCGTACATAAAAGTCTCGCCCGAAAAACTGCTCCGCACTTTGACATTCGAGAAGGAAAGCATCGCGGATTTCACCGCCGCATAACGATCCTTCCTTTCCACGCTTCCCTGCTTCATCCTCGCCGCGAATCCGCGCACGTATTTTTTCAGGGTGACATATCTTCCTTCACGATCGATGGCGCTATACGCCTCCATCTCGCCCGAAACGTCTTCCGCAAGCTCAAAGACCACCTCTTCCGGCTCTTCTTCCTTTTCTTCCGAAGATTCCTCGCCTTCCTCTTCCTCCTCTTCGGCAAGTTCGAAGACCACTTCTTCGTCCTCGTCTTCCTCTTCG
>JAGCXI010000003.1 GCA_017961365.1 Clostridia bacterium | reverse complement strand
GCCGCTTCGGCAAAAAGACCAAGCCAAGCCGCGCCTCAGGAGGTATTTAATATTATGAAAAAACGTTTACTGATTACTTCGATCGTAATGATGCTTGTAGTCGCCGTGGCTCTCTCCACCGCAACCTACGCATGGTTTACGGCGAACACGACCGTTAAGGCATCTTCTATCAGCATTACCGCCGGAACCTCTCTTTCTTCGGCATTGGGTATTGCTTGGAACAAGTCCAGTGAAGAAGCTTTCACGCCGGCTTTCAACAATGACTATGGCACTTATGTAGTCGCTGTGGATGCTTCCACTTCTCAATCAGGAGGATTCCAACCTGCAGCACCTGCGGCTCTGACAAATGCCGAGCCCACTTTCCATACTGCATTTATCAATGCACAAGGATTGTTTAAAACAACCCCGGGTGCTACGGCAACAGATGTATATCGTTTTGCAAATGCCGAAAGTGGCACTCAAGGCTTCTCTGACTTGATCCATATTGCGAACTTGGCTCAGAACGGTACGATTTCGGTCACCGTAAGCGCAGAAATCACTCCTGCTCTTGTAGCTGTTGATCCTGAAGGAGAGACTGTGGATACCACTAATTACAATTATTATGATGCCAATAAGATCTTAATTGATGAACCGACTGGTACGGTGACGACGGGCTATAAGGCATCCAAGAATATAGCCGATACGGCTGTTGACCTTGTTAGAATTGCAATTTTTGAAGTTGCTACGACTGGTGAAGCGCCGAATACTACAACTACTTACACCTATAAGGGGTTGTTGAGCAACACTGCTGCGACGCCTGGTACCAATAATACTGCTGTTGGCACCATAACGGCTGGTAATTCGGCTGCTGCGTTGGTGAGCACGACCGGTGCAGAATCCACTGCCACTGTAGCGCTTGGAAATCTTGGCGCACAAGAAGATAAAGCTTATGCGATTTATGTGTGGCTTGATGGCGCGCTCTTTGACGAAGCAAGAGGCGGACAAACCGCAAATGTCTCCTTGACCTTTGCTTCTCAGCAAGTTGCCTAATCGTAATACTAATAACAAAAAGGCTACCCGCGTGGGTAGCCTCTTTTTTATGCTTTATTGATTAAGCTCTGGGAGCCGTGCCAAAGCTGACATCAACTTTGAAGGTACCAGCGGTGATTGCATTTGTACAGTCAGCGTCCCAACCTTCGAGCCACACGATAACGGTGTACTCGTTCGCGATGTGGTTTCCGCTCGTGGCAGCACCAATCGCGGTGAAAGCTGCGGGGGTGAATTCGACATTGCCCTGTGTAAAGGTGCTATCCTGACCCGCTACAACGCCATAACCGGAAGCCGCGGTGCTGGAACCATTTGCGCCGCTCACCGCAACATTGGACTTCGTGTAGGTCAAATCCGTGGTAGCAGCATCAGTATAAGAAGTATCATACTGCCAAATGCCTTTCACGGTGTATCCCGTAGCGCCATAAGGAACAGCCGTTCCCAAGGCAGCCTCAGCGGTAGCAACTCTCTCAATGATCGCAATTCTTGCGGACTGAGCAGCCATCGCGGAAGTATTGTCCGTATCATCATAATAAATGGTAACGGTGGGGACCAAAGTGGTGCTCTGGAAGCCCTTGTTGAAGACATAGAAGGTATCTTTATAGAAAGAGACATTCGGGGCGGAGATCGAAGGATCGGTGTAAGTACCGCTACCACCCATAATCAAGTTTTGGAAGTTAGCGCCGATATTCGCGATATCATTTGCGACATAGTCGTCATCGCCTTCCTCACCGGTCGCAGCAAAAGTCGTAAGAGAAGTCGCCGCTTTCGGGGTCGCCGGATAGAGTTTTTCCGTTCCTTGCGCAGTAAGCGTGATCGCTTGTTGCGCATCAGCACCATTCGCATTATGCGTAATCAAGATAGCTTCGCCATCCATCGTCGAAGCGGTCAAGAGAACAGCGTCTGCTTTAACGGTCGTGTTGCTCGTAAACCATGCGTAGGTTGCTGTGGAGAGAGCCACGGCGACTACAAGCATCATTACGATCGAAGTAATCAGTAAACGTTTTTTCATAATATTAAATACCTCCTGAAAGGTTTTGCCTATGCTTCTGCGCGATGGGGAGAAGGGGGCGCCGCGCGGCGAAGGGGAGGGAGGTATATCGCCCGAAAAGGCATATGGGAAAGATCCCGACGGGCATTTTGCCTTATCGGAGAGGGGGCAGAAAGATCCGCGCGGGGGCGCGTCGATATGGAATGGAATGTTTTAGCGGGAAGGAATAAAAAAAGCGCCTTTGCGGCGCAAATCAGGAAGGGGGAAGATCAGCCGTCCAAGAGGTTGTCGCAGAGCGCGCCATAGACGGTGCCGGCGCGGTTTTGCCAGTTCTTATGGATGAAGGCGGCGTTCTCGCGGCTCTCCACCACCATGCGGATCTCCACGATGGGGAGGTCGCTCTCCATCTTCAAGATCTTCAAGACGACGGTATAGGTGCCGTCATGATTTTTGAAATAATCGCTGCGGTATTCCTGACGGCGGCGATAATCCATGCGGTGATTTTTCACGGAGGCATTGATCTCTTCGCGCAGGGAGATGGGGATGCGGGTATAGAAATTCGCAAGGCACATCCTGCCGTCGGGCGTGATATTATAGATGTATTTATTGGAAGAGACTCTCTTATGCAGGAAGCCGACGTCCTCGAGATCGCAGATGGCGTCCTTGCAGTCCATATAGTTCATCCAAGAATGGTCGCTCGTGCAGAGATCCGTGATGATGTCCTCCTCGAGGGGGACTTCCATCTTGTCCATCACATAGAGCAAGATCAGCTTAATGAGGGTGGAATCTTTCGCCATGATCGTCCTCCCTTATCAGAGCAAAGCGTAAAGCGCCAAGAACTCCGTGAGGTCGCTGAACTTTCTGTCTGCTTTCTTGTAGCCCGTGAGCGCAAGCTTGAGCCCCGTCCAAACGGTCTTGACGATCTTCGGATCGCCTTTTTCCAAGCAATAATACAGTCCGTCGGTCAGAAAGATGAGGTCCGCTCTCTTCTTCTCGGAGAGCTTATTATCGCCCAAAAAGATCGTGCGAAGGGAGGTGAGCAGACCTGCGGCTTGCTCGAGGGCAGGCTCGCTGATGACAGCGGAGGCATCGTCGCCGAAGGCGGGGTCCGCATTATCGATGTCATAGAGGAAGGACTGACGAAAAGCTCTGTGATAGGGCATAAGCACGTTATCACAGAAGAGCTTGTAACGCTGGTTATTATCGGGGGCAGGGTAAAACTCTCGAATGAAAGTGGTGAGGCTTCTGTCTCCCTTGTCGAAATCGGAGAGAAGCCCCGTCACGAGAGCGATGATGCGTTTATTGCTTTTCGGGAGGAGGAATACATAGCCGGACTCGGTCTTCGACACTGCGTTCGCGAGCTCGGCTTCATAGTCCACTCCGCGCAAACATTCGCCGACAAAAGCTTGCAGCTTGTCGCTGAAGACCAGACACCTTAAAAGATCCGTTATGGGCTTTTGCGTAATGATGAAGTTGCTATTGATGAGCGCCTTAACGGCTTCGTCAAACAGACGAAAAGCGTCTTCTTTGGTGTTGATCTTCACTCCGGGCATAATGCGATCCGATTACGCCTTAACGGAATTAAGAGACTTATAGAGAGAAGCGATCTTGCGGGAAGCGGTGTTGATATGATAGACGCCGTCGCTCTTCGCTTTATTGATGACGGAGACCGTCACGGGGAGCAGAGCTTCCGCCTGCGCGACATCGCCCGCAGCGATCGCCGCATTGAATTTCTTCACGGCGTTCTTGACTTCGGAACGGATGGACTTATTGCGCAGATATTCTTCCTTGGTGATCAGGACGCGCTTCTTCTGAGACTTGATATTAGGCATATTGACTCCTTTCGGTGCCGTGGCACCTTTTCTGAATGTAATAATGTATTATGTATTTTAGCATAATGATCGCGCGTTTAGCAATTATTTTTCATAATATTTTACATTATTTCGCACACGCTGAAGGGTATGGATCAAAGAAGCGAGCTTGCGTTGGAGAGCGGAGAAGGATCTCCGCATGTGGAGAGGGAGGCGGAGAAGCGTCTCGGACGATATCTTTCCCTGCTTTCGCTTCGGGCGGAAGCGCCTTTCGGGAGAGAGGGGGAAGAAAGGGAAGCGGGGCGATATCATACCATCCTCATCGAGGGGAATATCATAGAAATATCCGATATTTTCGAGGAAGTTTCAAGGGGGATCGCGCGGCTGCTTTCGCCCCTTCTTCGCAAGAAAAAGCGGGTACTTGTCGTCGGGCTCGGAAATCCGCGAATGGTGGTGGACGCGCTGGGAAGCGAGACCGTGCATTCCCTTTCCGCAGGCGAGGCGGGCGGACGCTATGTCGCCACGCTCATCCCTTCCGTTTACGGTGTGACGGGGATCGAGAGCGCCGCCATCGTGCGCGGCGTCGTCCGCGAGATCCGCCCCGATATCGTCCTCGCCGTGGACACCCTTGCGACGAGGCGCGCGGAGAGACTTTGCAGAGCCGTGCAGATCGGCGAAACGGGGATCGTTCCCGGCGGCGGCGTGGGGAATAAAAGAGAAGACTTGTCTTATTCTTCGCTCGGCGTCCCCGTGCTCTCCGTCGGCGTGCCCCTTCTCGCGCGTTCGGAGCGATGCACGTCGCTTCCCGCGGGGCTTGTCCTGACCCCCAAAGAGATCGATCTTTACGTCCCCGCTTTTGCGCGGGTGATCGCGCGGGGGATTGAGGGGGCTTTATGAGAGAAGGGAGGAGAGGATCTCGGCGTAGCGCCGCTCTTCGTCTTGTCCGCTGAAAAGGAAATCCACGCTTTGATTTTTTACGGAGCGGACGGGGAGGACGGCTTTCACGAGGGCGGCGAGGGGCGTGACATTTTCGAGGATCTTGACCTTCGGAAGCGCGGCTCGGATCACCTCTTTTGTGAAGAGATAATGCGAGCAACCGAGGTAAGCGCAGTCCATATCGCCGTAAGGGGCGAGCAAGGGACAAAGATAGCGCTCGATCTCCCTTGTATCGGGGTAAAAACGATCGATGATCGCCGCGAGACGGGGCGGGGTCAAAAGCACGCTTCGCTTGGACAAAGGCGGCAGGAAAAGGCTCGTTGTCGGCGTGGTCATAAAGAGGGTCTTTCCAAAGGTGAGCTCGGGGCGCGGCAAGAGCCCGAAGAGGGGGAGAGAGGTTCGCTTCCGGATGGACTCCAAGGCGCAGACCGAGAGGGTATTACAGCCGAGGATCACGACGTTCGCGCCTCTTTCGACGAGCTTTTCCACGCCGCGAAAAGCGATCTCGCGGAGGGTGTCCGCGTCTTTGCTTCCATAAGGAAGATTCGCGGTGTCTGCGAAATAAAGATACCGATCGGCGCATTTTAATTTGAGAAGACGGGCGAGGAGGTTCAGCCCGCCGATCCCGCTATCCATAATCCCGATGACCATACCTTTATATATGCGTCGGCTCTTCGAAAGTTGAAGGGCTGCGCGGCGCTTCGTTACATTCTCTTTTCAAATCAAGATTTTTCTTGTATTTTATTTTACAGTGTAGTAAAATAGTAAAGGTTTGCGCGCGCAAAGCGGCGCGCGGAGCAAACGGAGGATAAAATGAAGACCGATTATTTGATTATAGGAGCGGGTCCCGCAGGCATCTTTACGGCGTTGGAACTTCTGAAACGCGGGTGTAAGGACAAGATCACTTTCATCGAGAAAGGCGCGGCGATCGAGAAGCGTCAATGCCCGAAAGCCAAGACGGGCGTTTGCGTGAACTGCAAGAACTGCGCCATCACCACGGGTTTCTCGGGGGCGGGCGCATTCTCGGACGGAAAGCTCTCCCTTTCCGCGGACGTCGGCGGGGATCTCCCCGACCTCATCGGATACGAGACCGTGCAGGAGCTCATCGAATACGCGGATAAGATCTATCTCGATTTCGGTGCGGATAAGAAGATCGAGGGCATCGATCACGCGGATGAGATCAAAGAGATCCGCAAGAAAGCCATCCAAGCGGGCTTGAAGCTCGTGGACTGCCCCATTCGCCATATGGGAACGGAGAAGGCGCAGCAGATTTATTACGGCATCGAGCGCTATCTTTTGGATCAGGGCGTGGAGATGTTCTTCAACAGCGAATGCACAGACCTCATCATCGAGGACGAGGTCTGCAAGGGCGCGTACGTCCGATTCAAGGGCGAGCCGGAGAAAGTGGAGGCGAAGGAAGTCATCGTCTGCACGGGTCGTCGCGGCGCGTCTTGGCTCGAAGTGATGTGCGCCAAGCATAAGATCCTCCATCAGCCCGGCACCGTGGATATCGGCGTGCGCGTGGAGGTCAGAAACGAGGTTATGGAGGAGATCAACAGCGTCCTCTATGAAGCGAAGCTCATCGGCTACCCCAAGCCTTTTAAGAACAAGGTGCGTACCTTCTGTCAGAATCCCGGCGGCTTTGTCTCGCAGGAGAATTATGACGAGGATCTTGCGGTCGTGAACGGACATTCCTATAAGGAGCTGAAATCCGCGAATACGAATCTCGCCATTCTCTGCTCGCATAATTTCACGCAGCCCTTCAATCAGCCCATCGAATACGCGAAGAAGGTGGGCGAGCTCACGAATATGCTCGGAAACGGCAAGATGCTCGTCCAGCGCTATGGAGATATCCTCGACGGCAAGCGCACTTGGGCGGATGAGCTCGAGCACAGCAACGTCCGTCCCACCTTGAAAGACGCGGTGGCGGGGGATATCACCGCCGCGATGCCTTATCGCGCCATGCTCTCCATCATCAATTTCATCAAGAGCGTGGACGTCATCGTGCCCGGCTTTGCTTCGGACGAGACTTTGCTTTATTCGCCCGAGCTGAAATTTTATTCCAATAAGATCAAGATGGACGAGGATCTCTCCACCTCCATCGCGCATTTGCATTGCCTCGGAGACTCCACGGGCTGGACGAGAGGACTGATGATGGCTTCGGTGATGGGGGTCTATCTCGCGCGCCAGTTCTGCAAGGATAAGGCGTAAGACGTAGTTTTTTCAAAAAAGACGGGGCGGCGGATCACGCGCGGAAAGCGCGCTCATTCGGCGTCCTTTTTCTTTTTCCGCGCCCGTGACCGCCTTTCGAAAAGTCCGCAAAGCGGCTCGCCGCGCCGATCCGCGAATTCATAATAAAAAATACTTGCAAAAAGACTTCTCTTATGCTATGATGTAGCGGTGAGCCGAAGTGGTGGAATGGCAGACGCGATGGACTCAAAATCCATTGTTGGCGACAACGTGTGGGTTCAAGTCCCACCTTCGGCACCAAAAAAGGAGCGATGAGCTCCTTTTTTTTGTGTGGCGAAGGAACTTTTGCTTTGCAAAAGTGATCGCAGGACGATTGGGACTTGAACGGGCGCAGTGCGGAGCAAGGAAGGCACAGTGCGCCTTCCGTCTGCGCCCCGGCGTGTCGGCGAGCGACAGCGAGAGTGCGAGCAAGTCCCACCTTCGGCACCAAGAGCACTCGCACAAGCGAGTGCTTTTATTTTGCGTGAGTGGGACTTGAACGGGTGGGAAGCGCCGACTGAAAAAGCTTAGAAGAATAAGTAAGGCGGCGCCGAATGCAAAGCATTCGCCACCCCGGCGAGAGATAGAGTCCCACCTTCGGCACAGGAAAAAGCACTTGCATTTTCAAGTGCTTTTTTCAATGAAATCCGTCCTTGTGGACGGAAGAAATCCTCGCTATGCTCGGGAGAAATCACTTTGTGATGAAATCTGCACTTTGTGCGGGAGAAGGAGGGATTTATTCTCACCGTGAGCGAAGCGAACGATTTCACCCGAGGACGCAAGCCTGAGGATTTCCCGCGCCAAAAGCGCGATTTCACTTTTGAAACTTTCACATATCAAAAATCAAGCGATGTCCCCCCTCTTTTTTTACGAAAAGCATTTTATCGCATAACCTGCGCTTTTTCATATTGATATTTTCGTTTTACTATGTTATAGTAAGTAGCGGTAGTAGCACAGCGGAGAAGGATATGGAATTGAAATACTACTTGGAACAAGTCAAAGGCGATATCGTTGCTTATGAGCAAGCGACGGAGTTTTTCGTGATATTTGATCGTCGGGATTCCGTTTGGAACTATATGCCTTATTCCTTTATGGTGTTTTTCCATGATTATATCGACTCGATCGTCCGGATCGACGAAGAGCAAGCCTCTTCTGTCACAAACGGCATATTGCCTTATCAAAAACTTGAAGCATACCACAAAATGTTGAATGCTAACAGATCGGGAAGTTCCCGCGTAACGGAGGAGATATCCGGGGAATGAGAAAAGAATTTTCCGAATGCTATGACCTCGTGGTCTATCAGATCTATCCGAAAAGTTTCAAGGACTCGAACGGAGACGGGATCGGGGATCTTCTCGGCGTCATTTCCAAGCTGGATTATATAAAATCTCTCGGGGCGAACGCCATTTGGCTTTGTCCCATTTTCAAAAGCCCGCAATGTGACAATGGATATGACGTGTCCGATTATAGAGCCATCGACCCGATGTACGGCAGTATGGCGGACTTTGATCGCCTGCTCGCCGTCGCCCATGAGAAAGGGATCAAGATCATCTTGGATCTCGTGGCGAATCATACGTCGAGCGAGCACGAATGGTTCCGTCAGGCGAGGTCCTCTCGCGAGAATCCTTATCACGATTATTATTATTGGGCGGAGGAGCCGCTCACCGATTGGCGCTCGGAATTCGGCGGAAGCGCTTGGGAATACAATGCGCCGACGGGGGAATACTATCTCCATTCTTTCGCCGTGGGGCAGCCCGACGTG
>JAGCXI010000049.1 GCA_017961365.1 Clostridia bacterium | reverse complement strand
CGATGCGCGGCGGCAAGATCTTCATTCAAGGCAATGTCGGTTATCGCGCCGGCGTACATATCAAGGATTACGGCGAGAAGAAGCCTGTCATCGTGATCGGCGGAACGGCGGGATGTTTCCTCGGCGAGTATATGGCGGGCGGGCTTATCATTGTCTTAAATAAAGACAATGTTTCCGATCCGATCGGAGATTATACGGGCGTCGGAATGTATGGCGGAAAGATCCTCGTTCGCGCCGAATCGCTTGACACGGTTTTGCCGGAGCAAATAAAATGTAAAAAGATAGGGAAAGAAGAGCTTTCCGAATTTACTCCTTATATAAAGGAGTATGCCGAGACTTTCGAAGCGGACGTTTCGGCGCTGACTACGGGTGATTTTTTCCTTTTGGAGCCGGACAGCAAGAATCCGTATAAGAGGCTTTATACGAATAATTAGGAGGAAGATATGAACGATTTCGGGGATTTTGCGGCGTTTATCAAAGAAGGTGACGTAAAATTTATTCGCTTGTCTTTTTTAGACCTTTCGGGTCGGCAAAAGAATGTTTCCGTGATGGCGGACGGCTATGAGGAGTGGCTCTCCAAAGGCGTCGTCATCGAAGGAAAAGGCGCGGGATTCCCTTCGGAAGCGGAGATCCGTCTCGTCCCCGATATGGATACCGTGCATATTCTCCCTTGGCGTCCGCAGCACGGCAGGGTGGCGAGATTCCTCTCCTCTCTCAAGAGTGTTTCGGGCGAGCCGCTCGCTTTCGATACGCGCAAGGTGCTCTCGGATACCGTAGCATTTTTAAAAGAACAGGGATATACTTCCGAGCTCGGCACGGACAGCGAGTTTTATCTCTTTCAGCTTGACGAGGCGGGAGAGCCCACTCTCGTCACGCAGGATAAAGCCGGCGCGTACGACATCGCGCCCTTGGATCGGGGCGAGAATGTCAGGCGCGAGATCTGCCTGACGATGGAGGAGATCGGGATTGCGCCCCTTTCTTCGCATCACGAGCAGGGTCCCGGGCAGAATGAGATCACTTTCGTGGGGAGACCCCCGCTCGAGGCGTGCGACAATTACGTGATCTTCAAGTCGGTCGTGAAAGCGATCGCTTCGCGTAACGGTCTGTACGCTTCTTTTATGCCCAAGCCGCTCTTTGACGAGCACGGGAATGGGCTCACCGTGAATTTCGACATCAAGAAAGACAAGCGTTCCATTTTCTCCGACGAAGGAGAGAAGGCGACGGCGGAAGCTTTCGTTGCGGGCGTGCAAAGAAGAGCGAAAGAATGCGCGATCTTCGCGCAGTCCGTGCCGAATTCTTACGATCGTCTCGCCGCGTATAAGCAGATCACGTCGATCGCGCTTTCCGAGAAGCGGGACAGCTTTATGCGTTATACGAATAAGCATGGCGCCGTCAAGCTCGCCCTTCGCTCTCCCGATAACGCGGCGAATCTTTATCTGACCGTCGCGCTTGCCCTCCGCGCAGGCGTGGAAGGGATCAAGGACGGCTTGACGTTGCAGAAGACGAAAGAAAGTGACTTGGCGCTGAAGCAAGACGAATTGACCCTTTCGATGGAGAGCGCTGTCGCCGAGGCGGAGAAGAGCGACTTTTTGAAAGACGCGCTCGGAGAGACCCTTCTTTCGGCGTATCTTAAAGAAAAGAGAAAGGCACTGGAAGAGAGCAGAAAGGATAAAGCCGCTTACGCGAAAAAAGAGTTTGCAAGGCTGTAAACCGTGAGGACCGTATTGCTCGTGACGCCGAATCTCGCGGACCTCGAATGGTTTCGGGAGGATCTGGCGAAATTGAATATCGAAGAGACGCACGTCGTCAAGACCGCGGGAGAAGCTCGGCGGATCCTTATCGAACGCGTCTTCGATCTCCTCGTGATCAACGCGCCGCTTTCGGATGAAAACGGAGTGCGTCTCGCCGCGGACGTCATCGGGAATAAGGCGAATCAAGTCATCTTGATGGTCAAGAGAGAGTATGCGGACGAGATCGCTTCGAAAGTGGAGGATTACGGCATTTTCACGGTGGAGAAGCCTTTGTCACACGCGGCATTTTGGTTGGCGCTCAAGATGACGAGCGCCGCTTATAACCGCACGAGGAATTTCATCAACGAGAATGATAGGCTGAAAAAAAGCTTGGCGGACATCCGTCTGGTGAATCGCGCGAAATGCCTGCTCATCGAGAAGCTCGGGCTCTCGGAAGACGCGGCGCATCGGGAGATGGAAAAAATGGCGATGGATCATCGTCTTGAAAAAGTGGAACTCGCAAAGAGGATCATTCGGGAATATGAGGATTAGACTATGGAAAAAGATTGTGTCATCGTAGGCATCGATTGGGGCGACGAAGGAAAAGGCAGGATGGTGGATCTCATCACATCGGATTACGACGTGGTGGTGCGCTATCAAGGCGGTGGCAACGCGGGGCATACCGTCATCAATGCGTACGGAAAATTCGCCTTGCACCTTTTGCCTTCGGGTATCTTTCGCAAAGGCGTGGTGAATGTGCTCGGAAACGGTGTCGCATTGGATCCCGAGAATCTTCTTGCGGAGATCGAGACCGTCCGCGCGAAGGGCATCGAAGTCACGCCGGAGAATCTCAAGATCAGCGATCGCGCCTCCATCCTTTTCCCTTGGCATAGGAAACAAGACGAGTTGGAAGAAGCCCGTCTCAAAGATAAAAAGTTCGGCTCCACCAAGCAGGGCATCGCTCCCTTTTATTCGGACAAATATCAGAAGAAGACCGTGATGTTCGGCGAGCTTTTCCGTGAAGAAAAGGCGAAAGCGCATATCAAAGACATCTTGGAATGGAAGAATCTCCTCTTCACGGGGATGTACGGCGCGGAGCCCTATCCTTCGGAGGAAATCGACCTTTGGCTCGAGACCTACGCGAAGAAACTTTTGCCTTTTGTGTGCGACACGGGCGCTTTCTTAAAGGCGGCAAAGAAGGATGGCAAGCGCATCCTCTTCGAGGCGCAGCTCGGCGCGCTTCGTGACCTCGATTTCGGCATCTATCCTTATACCACTTCCTCTACGACGCTTGCGGCGTATGCCCCCATCGGCGCGGGGCTTCCCTCCCTTCATCCCGAGCGGGTCATCGGCGTGGTCAAAGCTTATTCCACCTGCGTGGGCGAAGGACCTTTCGTCTGCGAATGGTTCGGAGAAGATGCGGATAAGCTGAGAGAAGCGGGCGGTGAGTACGGCGCCAAGACGGGACGCCCGAGAAGAGTCGGACCTCTCGACCTCGTCGCCACGCGTTACGGCGTGGAAGAGCAGGGGGCGACAGAGATCGCGCTCACCAAGCTCGACGTTTTGAGTTATATGGATAAGATCCCCGTCGTGACGGCGTACGAAGCGGAAGGCAATGTCACGAAGGCGTTCCCATTCCCATCGATGCTCGACGAGGCTCGCCCCGTCACCGAGTACGTGAAGGGATGGAAGATGGACATCTCGAAAGCACGCAAATGGAGCGATCTCCCGAAAGAGGCGCGCGATTATGTCCTTTACGTCGAACGTGAGATCGGTTGCTTCATCAAATACGTTTCGGTCGGACCCGAACGTGAGAGCGTGGTGATCCGCACCGAAAAAGACAGATAATTATCGCAAAAGGAGAATGCAATGAAAGAGAGATACGAATCCCCGTTTGGCGCGAGATATACTTCCGAAGAAATGCAGAAGCTTTTTTCTCCCGACGCGCGATACGTGACGTGGCGGAAGCTGTGGCTCGCCCTCGCCACCGCGGAGAAAGAGCTCGGGCTTCCCATCACGGAAGCGCAGCTCGCGGAAATGAAAGCGCATCTCACGGACATCGATTACGACGTCGTGGCTGCGCGGGAAAAAGAAGTCAAGCACGACGTGATGGCGCATCTTTATGCTTACGGCAAAGCGGCGCCCTCCGCGGCGGGGATCATGCATCTCGGCGCGACGAGCTGTTACGTGACGGATAATGCGGACCTCGTCCTTTATAAAGAGGCGCTTTTCCTCGTGAGAAAAGAGCTTCTCTCCGTCATCAAAGCGCTTTGGTCTTTTGCCGATCGTTATAAGGCGCTCCCCACCCTCGGATATACGCATTATCAGCCCGCGCAGCTCGTGACGGTGGGTAAGAGAGCCGCTTTGTGGCTGCAAGACTTCGTGACCGATCTTCAAGATCTCGACGCCTTGCTTGCGGATTTGAAATTTCTCGGTTGCCGCGGCACGACGGGGACGGAAGCGAGCTTTCTCGAGCTTTTTGACGGGGAGGCGCAAAAGGTGGAGGAGATGAATCGTCGTCTCGCTTCGGCTTTCGGCTTCGAATCTTGCTATGACATCTGCGGACAGACCTATCCGCGCAAGACGGATTCTCGCATCTTGAAGGTGCTTTCGGGGATGGCGGAGAGCGCGACGAAATTCGCCTCCGATCTCAGACTTTTACAGCACGACGGAGAGGTGACGGAGAGCTTCGGGGCAAAGCAGATCGGCTCTTCCGCGATGGCGTATAAGAGCAATCCGATGCATGCGGAAAGGATCTGTTCGCTCGCGCGTTATCTGATGACCGACGCTTTGAACGGCGGCTTGACCGCTTCCGCGCAATGGCTCGAGCGCACGCTCGATGACAGCGCGAATCGTCGCATCTCGATGTGCGAAGGATTTATGGCGGCGGACGGCGTCCTTCGCTTGGTGGCGGACGTTGCCTCGGGTCTCGTCGTCCACGAGGCGATCATCGCAAAGCGCGTCGGAGCATATCTGCCCTTCATCGCGACGGAGAATATCCTGATGGAAGGCGTGAAACGCGGCGGAGACAGGCAGGCATTGCATGAGATCATTCGCAAAGCGTCTTTGTCGGCAAAGGAAAAGATCGAGAAAGGAGAGAAGGCGGATCTTCTCGCAGATCTCGCCGAGAGCGGCGCTTTCGGCATGACGAAGACCGAGCTGGAAAAGGTCTTGGAGCCCTCGCTTTATACGGGCAGAGCGGCAGAGCAGACCCGAGCTTATCTCGAAAAGATAAGACCGATCGCGGAGGCGGGGGAAACTCCGACCGACAAGATCGTGCTTTGAGGGGGAAATATGGATAAGATCTTGGTATTGGATTTCGGCGGACAATACGATATGCTGATCGCTCGGCGTGTGAGAGAAAAGCACGTCTACGCGGAAGTGGTGAATTTCGATAAGATCACGACGGCGGAGATCAAGTCTCGCGGTTATAAAGGGATCATTTTCACGGGCGGACCGAATAGCGTTTACGAAGAGGGCGCGCCCTCCTTTTCCGCGGAAGTTCTCTCCCTCGGCATCCCCGTACTCGGCATCTGCTACGGGATGCAGCTTATGGCGCATCTCGCAGGTGGAAAGGTCACCACGGCGGCGGACGGAGAGTACGGCAAAGTCGAGATCGCGGTCTCGGACGCCCTTCTCTTCAAAGGTGTTCCCGAGAAGAGCGTTGCTTGGATGAGCCATCGCGATTATGTGGCGGAGGTTCCGGCGGGCTTTCGCATCATCGCGCGCACGGAGAAATGTCCCGCGGCGGCGATGGCGAATGAAGAAAAGAAGCTTTACGGCGTTCAATTCCATCCCGAAGTGACCCACACCGCTTACGGAAATAAAATGTTGGAGGACTTTATCTTCGAAGTCTGCGCTTGCGCGGCGGATTGGAATATGGAGAGCTTCATCGAGGATTCCGTCGCGAAGTATAAAGCAAAATGCGCGGGAAAGAAAGTGCTCCTTGCGCTTTCGGGCGGCGTGGACAGCTCTGTCGCCGCGGCGTTGATGCATAAAGCAGTCGGGGACGACCTCACTTGCGTCTTCGTGGATCACGGACTGCTCCGAAAAGGGGAGGGTGATCTCGTCGAAAAGACATTCAAAGGGAAGTTCGGGATGAATCTCATTCGCGTAGACGCGGAAAGCCGTTTCCTTCAAAAACTCGCGGGCGTCATCGAGCCCGAGAAAAAGAGAAAGATCATCGGCGAAGAATTCATTCGCGTCTTCGAGGAGCAGGGACGCATCCTCGGCAAAGTGGATTATCTCTGTCAAGGCACCATCTATCCCGACGTCATCGAGAGCGGGAAGGGGGATGCGAGCACCATCAAGAGCCATCATAACGTGGGCGGTCTGCCTTCGGTCATTGATTTCAAGGAGATCGTCGAGCCGCTTCGAGACCTTTTCAAGGATGAAGTGCGCGAGGTGGGTTTGAAACTCGGGCTTCCGCCGGATCTCGTCTGGAGACAGCCATTCCCGGGTCCCGGGCTTGCCGTGCGTATCATCGGCGAGATCACGAAGGAAAAAGCGGATCTTCTCCGCGAAGCGGACGCGATCTTCCGAGAAGAGATCGCCGCGGCGATGGAGAATCCGCCCAATCAGTTCTTCGCGGTGCTGACGGATACGAGGAGCGTGGGCGTGATGGGCGACGCGAGGAGCTATGGTTATGTCCTTGCCTTGCGCGCGGTCACGACGGACGATTTCATGACGGCGGATTGGACGCGGATCCCCTTCGACGTCCTCGAAAAGGCGAGCTGCCGCATCACGTCGGAGGTAAAAGGCATCAATCGGATCGTATATGACGTTACGAGCAAACCGCCCGCAACGGTGGAATGGGAATAACCCAGAGTGAGGTGAAGTATGAAATACATATTCGTTACAGGCGGTGTGGTATCCGGTCTCGGCAAGGGCATCGTGGCGGCGTCTCTCGGCACACTGTTGAAGCTGAGAGGTCTCAAGG
>JAGCXI010000048.1 GCA_017961365.1 Clostridia bacterium | reverse complement strand
GCGTAGGATATTTGAGAGGATTTGTCCCTAGTACGAGAGGACCAGGATGAACGCACCTATTGTGCACCGGTTGTCGCGCCAGCGGCACAGCCGGGTAGCGAAGTGCGGATGGGATAAACGCTGAAGGCATCTAAGCGTGAAACCCACCTCAAGATGAGATATCCCGTATCGAAAGATAAGAAGACCCCTTGAAGACGACAAGGTCGATAGGTCGGAGGTGTAAGTACAGTAATGTATTCAGCTGACCGATACTAATAGGTCAAGGGCTTAATCACAAACAATTTTGGTTAGGCAAAAATATGTGTCTGAAGCAAGCTAATTGAACTATGCAGTTGTGGATGTGCAAGCATATCCAACCATTCCGGTGGCAATGGCAAGAGGGACCCACCCGTTCTCATCCCGAACACGGAAGTTAAGCCTCTTAACGCAGGAAGTACTTGGCTGGTCACGGCCCGGGAGATAATGAAGCCGCCGGATATCACTAAAAGGGGATTTCGATAGAAGTCCCCTTTTTCCGTTTTTACAAGTCTATTTTTCGTATTTGCATAAAAATAACGCGCTTTTTCCTTTGTGATATGATATAATGATTATATTCCGATCAAGTCCCGCATTGCGGGGCGGGAAAATACAGACGTTTTTAAGAGGTGTGTAAATGAATATCTTCAGTTTGGAAGGGAAAGTGGCACTTGTGACGGGCGCAAGCTACGGCATCGGTTTTGCGATCGCGACCGCTTATGCGAAAGCCGGCGCGACCATCGTTTTCAACGACATCAAACAAGAGCTCGTGGATAAAGGCATCGCCGCTTATGCGGAGCTCGGCATCAAGGCGCATGGCTATGTCTGCGACGTGACCAATGAGGACGCGGTGAATGCTCTCGTCAAGAAAGTGGAAGAGGAAGTCGGCGTGATCGACATTCTTGTGAATAACGCGGGCATCATCAAGAGGATCCCGATGTGCGAGATGACGGCGGCAGAATTCCGTCAGGTCATCGACGTGGACCTCAACGCGCCTTTCATCGTGGCGAAAGCCGTCATTCCTTCCATGATCAAGAAAGGTCACGGAAAGATCATCAATATCTGCTCCATGATGAGCGAGCTCGGCAGAGAGACCGTGAGCGCATATGCCGCCGCGAAGGGCGGACTCAAGATGCTCACGAAAAACATCGCTTCGGAGTACGGCGAATACAATATCCAATGTAACGGCATCGGCCCGGGGTATATCGCGACGCCGCAGACTGCGCCGCTCCGCGAGATCCAGCCCGACGGCAGCCGTCATCCCTTCGATCAGTTCATCATCGCGAAGACCCCCGCGGCGCGCTGGGGAAATCCCGAGGATCTCCAAGGTCCCGCCGTGTTCCTTGCGTCCGACGCTTCGAACTTCGTGAACGGACATATCCTTTACGTGGACGGCGGCATCCTCGCCTATATCGGCAAGCAGCCGAAATAAGGGAGAAGGGCAGACCTCACGAATATAAAGCAAGGGAGACTGCGCGAGCGGTCTCTCTTTATTTCGTCCTCTTGCCTTTTTGACGCAGGCGTAGTATAATGAGGATGCGAGCAAGAAGCGGCAAGAGGGGAAACGTCGTTTTGCTCGGAAAGATCGGAATATTTATCTGTCTAAACGGCAGGAAAGGAGGCAAATATGATCAAAGACAAAGTGGCATATAGCGCGCTGTACGAAGGGGTCAATCCCGGCTTCAAGGCGGCGTTCGCCTTTCTGAAAGAGGCACTTGCGCAGCCCAAAGAGGTGGGGAGATATGAGCTCGGTGACGGCGTTTTCGCGCTCGTTCAGAGCTATGACACCAAGGCGGAGGAGAATTGTAAGATCGAGGCGCATAAGAAATATATCGACATTCAATGCGTCTTGAAAGGAAAAGAGCTCTTCGGCGTGGCGGATCTCTCCACGCAGACGATGTACGAAGACAAGTTTGCGGAGAAGGACGTCGCCTTTTATAAGGGCGAAGTGGATCTTTTGACGCTCACGGACGGAGATTTCGTCATCGTATTTCCCGAGGACGCTCATCGTCCTCAGCAGGGCGACGGATCTCACGTGGAAAAAGTCGTCGTGAAAGTTCCGATGGTTTATTGATTTTTCTGGAAATATCCGATTAAAAGAAGAAAGTTTCGCCTTGCGTCTATGCATGGCGGACTTTTTTATTTTGCGCCTTTTTTCGGCTGCAAATGCTTCCTCTCTTTCATCCCCCAAAGGCGGAGGGTGCTCTCCGCTTCGTCCTTATTGGCTTGGATCATTCTGTCTGTCGGATTGATATCCTTTTGATTTCTATCCTTTTTCATAGTTAAAGTATGCGCTGCGGATCCTTGGGCTATGCGTCGGATCGGAAATGGAAAATTTTACTCTTGCGTATGACGACTCCCGCTCTTACACAAGATAATCGTAGGAGGTAATGCTATGAAACAGTCGAACACCAAAACCGGCAGCACGGCAAAGGGCACGAAGAAGAGCACGTCCGTAAAGCGCGACGCTTCGAATTGCTCGAATTGCGGCAGCTGCAAGTAAGCACACTACCGACCGAGAGACGCAAGTCTCTCCTGCCCGAGACCTTTCGGGCGCACCGAAGACGGCGCGGGACACCTTGCCGCCTTCTTTTTTTGCGTAAAGAACGAGGCGGGGCTTCCGACAAATGAAAATTCAATGAATTTTTCCCGTGAAATCGCTCGCCAAGGGAGAAAAGGGGAGAAGTCGGAAAGACTTTGCTTTTCGAGGAATGTTTTTTGTTGCCACTACATTAAATTTAGTAGTATACTAATATAAAACTTTCAAGCGCGCACGCGCTTTGACAAGGAGGATGTATGAAAAACGCTGTAGGACGTTGCCCGAAATGTTCGTCTTTTATCAAAGTCGATTTGAGCGCTCCCGAAGTGAGATGTCCGGAATGCGGCGCATTGCTCAGAAAGAGCAGTAAGACCGTCGCGGAAGTGGAGGCGGAACGCGAGCGGAAGAGAAGGCTTGCGGCAGGTCTTCCCGAGGTGGAAGAGCAGGTCGCCGCGCCCGTGGAAGAGACGGTCGCTCCCGTTGCGGAGGAGCCGATCCCCGAGACGCCCGCAGAAGAAGTCAGCGCGCCCGCAACGCCTGTAGCGGAAGAGCCCGCCGCGGAAGAGACGATGTCCGAGGAAGAGGCAATGGCGCTTGCCGCGAGTTTCGATGAGACGGCGGAAGAGCCCGTAGCGACAGCAGAGGAGACCCCCGCGTCCGAAGCGGAGAGCGAGATCCCCGAAGAGACGGCGGAGACCCCTGTCGAGCCCGTCGCGGAGGAAGTGAATCCGAATGAGATCTCGGACGAAGAGCTCGCCATGATGGACGAAGACATCCCCGACGATATCGCAAAAGAAGAGCCCACGGTCTATGGCTCCGTTTCTTTGGAGGACGAAGTCCCCGAAGCGCCCGCGGAAGAGACCGAAGAGGCAGAAGAGGCGGAAGCGCCGCAGGAAGAAGAGGCGCTCGGCGAAGGGCTGAAGGATCTCTCCTCCGAAGACGACGCGGAGACGCCCGACCTTGAAGTGGAAGCCGCGCCCGAGACAGAGGAGCCCCTTGTGGAAAATCCGCTCCCCGAGACGTCGCCGAGCGAAACGGAAGCCACGAACGATCTTTTCTCGGATAGCCCCCTCGAAGACGTGAAGAATGAAGAGAAGACGGAAGAGCCGAGCCTTGAAGAAGCTGCTCCCGAAGCGGATATCGAGATCGCGGAAGAGCCCGTGACGGCGGAGCCCGTCGCAGAGCCTGTAGTCGAGTCCGCCGAGGAAATCGCAGAGCCTGTAGTCGAGCCTGCCGAAGAAGTCGTCGAGACGCCCGCCCCCATAGAGGAGAGCGCGACGGAGACTGCGGAAGCCCCCGAAGCGCCCGCCGATGAGGCGACGGAAGAAATTCCCGCAAAAGAAACGCCCGCGGATGCGGACATAAAAGAAGAGATCCCTGCCGAGACGCCTGTCGAGATGACGGAAGAATCTGCGCCTGTGGCAGAGGCGGAGGTCGCGCCCGCTCCCGTCGAGGAGCAAGCGCCTGTCCCCGAAGAGCTCACGCTTGCGGAAGAGCCGAAAGAGGAAGCGCCTTTGACGCTTGAAGAAGAGCCGAAGGCGGAGGAAGAGAGCTCCGGCGAGGACGATGAATATTCTTTGGACGCCGCGCTTGCGTCTGCGGAGGCGGCTGCCCCTGCGACGAAAGAGCCCGAAGCTTCTGCGGAAACCCCCGCAGAGCAGGCTTCCGAGGAAGAACCTGCTTATTCGGATGAAGATTTTGCGGCGGCGGGCGAGATCGACGTGCGTAACTACGCCGTCAAGAAGCGTACCGCCAAGTCCGCGCACGAAGTGGCGCGCGCGTTGCGCGTTGCGGAGGAAAAACAGCAAAAGAAGGAGAAGGAGACTTCGACGAAGAATAATCTCTTCGCTCGTCCCGTGGCGGCGTTGATCTTCGCTTTCTCCATCTTGTTCGTTCTCTTTGATTTCGCATACGGGCTTTTCGTCAGGAATGCCGCGGCGGCGACATACTTCCTTGCGGGGAATTACGCCGGAGCCGCGTATGCCGAGGCGCCCGCGCTCATCAGCCTTTTGCCCGCGAGCTTGATCGAGACCATTCTCTCCAAGCTCCCCGTTTTCGGAGGCGATCTTTTCCTCACGATCATTACGGCGATCTATTACGGACTCATCGCGGTCATCGCCGTGCTCGGCATCACCGGCAAGAAAGGCAGAGTCGGCTCCGTCCTGCTTTTGGTCGCGGACATCGTCATTGCCCTGTTCCGTCTTTGGACTTTAAACGGCGGCGCATTCTTCTTCATTCCTTATGACGGGCTGCCCACGATCCTTGCCTCTTACGGCGCGTATATCCTTGCGGGCGGATACGGCATCCTCCTTGCGGCGGCGGCCTTGTATATAGCGTCCTTCGCGCGTGCGAAAGACGACTATGCATTCTCCTTCAAAGCGGGCATCCCCGCGCTCGTCTATGCGGCGCTCGTCCTTCTCGGCGGCGCGGCGCTCATCGTCCTGCCCATCGTAAAAGCGGACTTTGCATTGGGCGCGGATATCATCGGATACGCCTTGATGGGCATCGTGGGTCTCTCGATCGTGATGACCCTCATCGGCGTAAATAAGAAAGATCTTTCCCGCAGCGCGAATGGGTATCTTGCGGCGTTCCTCCTTGCGGCGGCGTCTTGCCTCTTCCTTGTGACGGTGCTCCTGCCCGTCTTTACGGAAATGACGGTCGCGAGCCTCGTGCGCGTCGGCGGCGTCCTGCCTGCGACGCTTCTCATCGCGGCGGCGGGCTTCTCCATGGCGGATATAAGGAACTGAAAATGGAAAAAAGAGATAACGAATTCATAACGACATATCGCGCGGCGATCAAGCGCGAGGGCGCGGACAAGCTCTTGGATTATTTGATCTCCAAGTCGGATTTCTTCACGGCGCCCGCGTCTTCCAAGTTTCACAGCGACTATGAAGGCGGGCTTTTGGATCACAGCCTGAACGTATATCATCGCTTGCTTCGTCTCGTGGAAAGCGAATACGGCGAAGGCTGGAAGGACGTGATTTCTCCGGAGTCCGTCGCCATCGTCGGGCTTTTGCATGACGTTTGCAAGATCAATTATTATAAAGTCTCCTATCGCAACGTGAAAAAGGACGGCGTTTGGGAGCAGCAGCCTTATTACACCATCGAAGACGAGCTCCCTTACGGGCACGGCGAAAAGTCTGTCTATATCATCAGCGGATTTATGCGCCTTACAAGGGAAGAGGCGATGGCGATCAATTGGCATATGGGCGGCTTCGACGACAGGGTGAAAGGCGGAAGCTATACGGTCGGGCATGCCTTTGAGAAATATCCGCTTGCAGTGCTTGCGCATAGTGCGGACTTCCTCGCGACGTATTTTGACGAGAAAAAGGACGAGCAATGATCATACTGAAAGACAAAAAAGAAGAGCCTGCGAAGAAATATCGCATCATCGACGCGCATTGCCATATTTATCCGCAAAAGATCGCGGCGAAAGCCGTGGCGGCGATCGGGAGTTTCTATAATATCGCGATGGGCGAGGACGGCACCAGCGCTTCCCTCATCGCGGAGGGCGAGAAGATCGGCGTGGAGAAATACGTCGTACATAGCACAGCCACCACCGTGCATCAGGTCCGCAGCATCAATGAATACATTTATTCCGAGATGCTGGCGCACCCCGAGTTCATCGGCTTTATGACCTTGCATAACGAGATGGACAGCGAGGCGATCGAAGCGGAGGTGGATCTTGCGATCTCGCGCGGAATGAAGGGCGTGAAGCTTCACCCGGATTTCCAAAAATTCAATATCGACGACGCGGAGAATATCTATGCCGTCACGAAGGGGAGGCTCCCCGTCCTTCTGCATATGGGGGACAAGCGTTATGATTTTTCTTCGCCCGCGCGCTTGCGCAAAATGGCGGAGAAATATCCCGATCAGGTCTTTATCGGAGCGCATTTCGGCGGATATTCGGTGTGGGACAAAGTGGAATGTTTGAAGGACCTTCCCAACGTGTATTTCGATACGTCCTCCTCCCTCTTCGCCCTTGAGAAACAGCGCGCCGCGGATCTCATTCGTCGCTTCGGCCACGAGAGATATTTCTTCGGGACGGACTTCCCGATGTGGAAACACGATGAAGAGCTCGCGAGATTCCTCGCCCTTCCCCTGACGGAGGAGGAGAGAGAGGACATCCTTTATAACAACGCGGCGAAGCTCCTCCAAGTGGAGTAAAAAGAATAAACTCCGCCGGCGAAGGCGGAAAATATAAAAAAGCAGGTGTATTATGATCGATCTACAACTTATCAGAAAAGACAGGGAAAGCGTGGCGGCGGCTCTTCGCAAGAAGGGTGCGATCGTGGATTTTACCGAGCTTCTCGAATGGGACAAGGCGCGTCGCGCCCTCATCGCGGAAGTGGAGACCTTCAAGGCGAAGAGGAATAAAGTGAGCGGTGAGATCCCCCTTTATAAGAAGCAGGGGAAGGATACGACGGAGATCTTCGCGGAGATGCGTTCTCTCGGCGAAGCGATCGCGGAAAGCGACAAGAAAGTGGACGAGCTGAATGAGAAGATCAATGACTTCCTCGCCCGTCTGCCGAACCTCCCCGACGAGGACGTCGTCGCGGGCGAAAAGGAGAATAACGAGGTCATCCGCGTCGAAGGAGAGAAGCCCGTCTTCGATTTCGCGCCGCAAAATCACGTGGACCTTTGCACGAAGCTCGGGCTCATCGATTATGAGCGCGGCGTGAAGCTCTCGGGCGGCGGTTATTGGATCTATCGCGGCGTGGGCGCAAAGCTCGAATGGGCGCTCATCAATTTCTTCATCTCCGAGCATCTTGCGGACGGATACGAATTCATCCTCCCGCCCCATCAGCTCTCTTACAGCTGCGGCTTCGGCGCGGGGCAATTCCCGAAATTCGAGGACGAAGTCTATTGGCTTGAGGGCGAGGACAGGAAGAAGGGGCATTTCATGCTTCCCACGGCGGAGACCGCGCTCGTGAATATGTATGCGGGTGAGATCATCGACGGCGCGAAGCTCCCGATGAAGTTTTTCGCTTATACGCCTTGTTACCGCAAAGAGGCGGGCAGCTATCGAAGCGAAGAGCGCGGCATGATCCGCGGACACCAATTCAACAAGGTGGAGATGGTCATCTATTCCGCGCAGGAGAAGAGCAAGGAGGCTTTCGAGGAGCTTGTAAATAAAGCGGCGTCCCTCGTCAAGAAGCTCGGCTTGCATTTCCGCGTGAGCAAGCTCGCGGCGGGAGATTGCAGCGCGTCCATGGCGCGTACGTATGACATCGAGGTCTGGATCCCGAGCATGGGGATCTATAAAGAGGTCAGCTCGGTCTCGAACGCGAATGACTATCAAGCGCGTCGCAACGGCACGAGATATAAGGACCCCGCGACGGGGAAGAACCTTTTCGTGCATACGCTGAACGGAAGCGGCCTCGCGACGAGCCGCTTGATCCCCGCCATCGTGGAACAATTCCAGCAGGCGGACGGCAGCGTCAGAGTGCCGGACGTGCTCGTGCCTTTCGTGGGCACGGATGTGATCCGTTAAAAGGAGGATACGGAAATGGGTATCATGTATGAGGAGATATTGTCCGAACCGTCCGTCATTATGCAGGCGATCCGCGCGAATGAGAAAGCCGTGGAAGCCATCGCGGAGGAAGTGAAAAAGCGCAAGATCAAGGACATCACGATCATCGGGCGCGGCACGAGCGATAATGCGGGGCTTTGCTTCAAGTATTTCGCTGAGATCCTCGCGGGGATCCCCGCCGGCACGGCGCATCCTTCCGTGACGACGATGTACGGCGCGAACGTGGATTATTCCGGACATCTTTTCGTGGCGGTCTCGCAGAGCGGGAGAAGCATCGATACCCTCGCCGTTCTTACGCAGGCGAATAAGCAAGGCGCGCTCACCGTCGCCGTGACGAATGACGCTTCCTCGCCGCTTGCCAAGGCGGGCAAATTTCATCTCGATCTCAGCGCGGGTGAAGAAAAGAGCATCGCGAGCGCAAAGAGCTATATCGCGGAGCTCACCGTTCTTTATATGCTGGCGATCGCCCTCTCGGGCAAGCCCTTGATGCCCGTCGTTTATGCCTTCCCGAAGCGCGTGGAAGAGGCGCTCGCCCTGCTTCCCGATATCGAAGAAGCGGCGGAGAAGACCAAGGATCTGAATAATTTCATCATCCTCTCCCGCGGCGTTATGCAAGGGGTGGGCAAGGAGCTCCAGCTCAAGCTCAACGAATGTGCTTATACCTTCGCGCAGTTCTATGGCACGAATGACTTTATGCATGGTCCCTTCGCGCTTATCGAAGAGGGCGTGAATGTCATCATCCTCGCGCCGGACGGCGAATGCAGCGAGAATTTCCGCGACATCGCCACGCGCCTCCAGCTTTTGAATGCAAACGTTTTGACATTCAGTGATAATGACGATCTTTTGGATCGCGCCACCTACGGCGTGAAGATGCCCACGATGGATCATCTCTCTTCCACGATCGGTTATTCCGTCGCGATGCACCTTTACGCGATCGCGCTCTCGGAGAAGAAAGGGCATAATCCCGACGCGCCGAGAAATCTCAAAAAAGTCACGATCACGAAATAATGATGGGATAAAAAAGCAAAAAGGTCGGTCTCGCCCGAAAGGACGCGATCGACCTTTTTATATCCGAAGAGCAGCTGTTTTATTGAAGCGTCGGCGGATCTTTCTTCCCGAACATCGCTTTTACATGGCTTCCGCGGAAAAAGAAGATCTCGCGCGCGAGGATCATATAAAAGAAGGCGAAAGTCCCGCCGACGAGGACGTCCGAAAGGAAATGCGCGCCCGCCACCATTCTGCCGGCGGCAGTCAGCCCGGTCCAAAGAATGGGCGCGGTCCAAAGCGCGGCGCGAATGCGCTTGTCCTTGATCTCCAAGCAGGGGATCAGCATAATGAGGGTATAGGACGCGCCCGCATTCGAAGTGTGTCCGCTGGGGAAAGAGCGGAAAGCGTCTTTGTATTCCGTGAGAAGGGTCCCGCGCAGAAGCTCGGCATTGTCCGTGACTTGATACCAGCGGGTATAGAGCTCAAAGCCGCCCACGCTTTCGCCGAGCACACTGTTCATCGAGCGGAAGCGCGGGCGATCCACGTAAGACTTCAAGGCGCCGACGGTTTTCCCCGTCAGAAGAAGCATGACGGACGCCGCCACGGCGAAGACCGCGAGCTTACACCAAGTCTCGTAACGCACCTTGCGAGAGAGGAAGGCGGCGAGCGTCACGGTGAAGAAGGCGGCGAAATATTCGATGGCGTAGAAATAAGGTTTCAAGGGATAATAAACCGACTTTTGTTCGAAGAGGGCGTATTTCGCCACGATATGCGCGAGGGGGTATTCGACAAGATCGCGGAAAAAGCCCGCCATGGAATAGACGGCGTAAGCGAAGCCCGCCGCGAAAAGAAGATAACGAACGGCGGAGGGCAGGGTGGTGCGGAAAAAGAGCCACATCACGATGATCCCCACGAAAGCATTGATCGCATAGCGCGGGAACATCCCCACCGCCTCGAAAAAATTTGCGTAAATGTCGTCGGTATAAAACGCGCCGGCGGCGAGAGAGCGCGAGGTCAGGAGGCGATCGATCTCGAGATCGAAGAAGGTGGCGATGAGAAGAAGCCCTGCAAATACGGCGAGGAAAAGGGAGATGGAGATCCAAGCTTTTTTCCCTTCGTCTAACATATCGTCCTCCTTCGTTGGGCGCACCCGACACGCCATATTGTATCATCCCCGCCCGAATATTTCAAGCCGCGAATTGACAAAATTCGCCGAAATATATAGAATAATATAAGAATATACTTTATTCGGGAGGCATGATATGATAGCAAATCGTTTGATCAGAGAGAAAGCGCGTAACAGTCTCGGGAATAAGCTCTTCGGAGATATCTGGCTCGCCGCGGTGCTCCTCATTTTCCTGAACGGTGTCATTTTGAGCGTGCCGGGCTCTCTCGGCGGCGGTCTCGGCTCGATCAGTCCCGCTTTTATGGCGAGCGTGGGCACCATTCTTTTCGCCCTCAGCGTCATCGTCGCGGGGCCCTTGGAGTACAGCGTATCGCACGCGATGGTCGCCCTTGCAAGAGAGGGCAGAAAGCCCGATATTTCCGATCTTTTGATCTCTTACAAAGAGGCGCTCACCGATAGCGTCGTGCTGGGGATCCTTCGCTCGGTCTTTATCTGGCTTTGGTCTCTCCTTTTCGTCATCCCGGGCATCATCAAGACTTATGCTTATTCGATGGCTTTCTATATTCAGCAGGATTCTTCCGATAAGAGCTGGCGCAGCTGTCTGGATCGTAGCCAAGCCATGATGAAAGGATATAAATGGAAGCTTTTCTGCTTGGATTTCAGCTTCATCGGCTGGTATATCCTCGGCTTTTTCTGCTTCGGCGTGGGCACGCTTTGGGTCTCTTCCTATCACAGCGCCTCGCGTGCGCATTTCTATGAGGAGCTTCGCCTCGTGAGAGCGGACGTCCTCGGAGACGTGGGTAAGATCGGCGTCACGGAAGAAGAGGCGGAAGCGCCTGCGGAGACAGAAGCCCCGGAGACGAAAGTCTTCGCCTTGAACGAACCTGCCGAGACCCCCGCGGAACCTGCGGAAAAAGAGGCGCCCTCGGGATCGGAAGAAAAGCAAGAGGACGCGGATCAAGAATGATCTCGGCGCGCGGCACGACGGAGAAGGTCCGAAGGGGAGAATCCCCATCGAAAGAGGAGCTTTCCGCCCTCGTTGGGGGATACCTCTCGGGAGCGGTCTCGAGAGAGGAAATGACGGATTTTCTGCGTGCGGTCTGCGCTTGCGGGCTCTCGGATCAAGCCACCATCGACCTTACGGACGTGATGCTTCGCTCGGGCGATACGCTGACTTTTACGCCGAGGGAATATCCTTATGCGGATAAGCATTCCACGGGCGGGCTTGCGGACAGCACCACCCTCATCGTTGCCCCCATCGTCGCCTCTTGCGGCGTGCCTTTTCTCAAAATGAGCGGGCGGAAGCTCGGGCATACGGGAGGCACCATCGATAAACTCGAGCTTTTCAAGGGGCTCCGCACGGAGCTCACCGTCGAGGAAGCGGAGCGCGTCGTGGATGAAACGGGCGTCGCCGTCATCGCGCAGAGCAAGGATCTCGTCCCCGCGGACAAAGCCCTTTATAAGCTCCGCGACGAGACGAATACCGTCAAGAGCCTTCCGCTCATCGCGTCCTCCGTCGTCTCCAAGAAACTTGCGAGCGGCGCAGACGTCCTTGTCTTGGACGTGAAGACGGGGAAGGGCGCCTTTATGGAACGCGTGGAAGAGAGCGTGAAGCTCGCCGCTTTGATGACGGACATTCTTTTCGCTTCGGGCAAGCAGGCGGCGGCGGTCATCAGCGATATGAATTCGCCGCTCGGAGATTACGTGGGCGGCGTGCTCGAAGTCGGAGACGCCTTGGACGTCCTTGCGGGGAAGAGGGGCAGGCTTCGCACTCTCGCGCTCGTCCTCGCTTCGCACCTTCTTTCGATGGCGAAAGGGATCCCCCTCGCGGATGCGGAGAAAGAAGCGGAGGAAGCGCTCGCAAGCGGCAGAGCGGAGAAAAAGCTCCGCGAAATGATCTCCGCGCAGGGCGGAGAAACGGCGCTTTTCGACGGAAATATCCGAGCAAAATACAAGAAAAATATTTTACATTCCGTTAGGGCGAAAGAGGACGGATATCTTGCGGGGATAGACTGCGTTTCCTTGGGCTACATCGCGCGCGACGCGGAGAGACAAGGCGCGTACGGCATTTTCGCGCCGTATAAGATCGGCGATTTTGTAAAAAAAGACGCTCCGATCTTCACGCTTTACGGCGACGCCCCCGTCACGGAGGATATCAAAGAGCGCCTTGAAAAGGCGGCGCGGCTTTCCGAAACGCCCGTTCCCCCTTTTCCATTGGTCTATGAGGTCGTGGAGAGAAAAGAGCCGCCGAGAAGATCTTGATGAATCGTCACACAGCGACATGAAAGAGGGCGTTCCGCCCCGTGAATCCTCGCAATTCTTCGGAAATGCACAACAAAGAAAACGGCTCCTTCGTAAAAACGGAAGGAGCCGATCTTTTTATTCTTTTCCGTAATGCGATGTTGAAAAATCGCAATTCACGTCACGAAGTGACCGTTTTACGCCGCTTCTTGCGTCGTCACCGTGGACGCGCTTTTCGTGTGATAAGCCACCGTGACGGCTTTATTCGTCATCGCTCTCGAAATGAAGTTTTTCACGTGCGTAAGCTCGATCGCGAAGCCCATATTCTCGATGCTCGAACTGACGAATTTGCTATTCACCACGCCGATGAGCGCGCCGTAACTGTTGATGGCGGGACCGCCCGAATTTCCGCCGTTGATCGCCGCGTCGGTCTGGATGAAAGTCAGGTCTTCATAGCTCGAAAGACTCTTATTCGTGGCGGAGACAAGACCCGCCGTGGCGGAGAGACCGAAGCCGTCCGCATTTCCGAGGACGAGGAGCTCGTCACCGCGCCTGACCGTGCCCTCGAAGAAGGGGATGGAGCTCCATTTCTCTCCCACGGGAACGGCTTCCTTGATCTTGCAGAGCGCAAGGTCGCAGTTTTCTTCGCGATAGACGAATTCCAAGGTGTAAGCCGTGCCGTTCGCAAAGTATTTGCTGTCGGAGTCGAAGGTCGCCGTGATGGAGGAATACTCGCCGGAGACCACCTTCGTGCCGTAACTGTAGCCGAAGAATCCGCGCTGGATATTCGTCGTGTCATAGACGGTGGCTTCATAATAAATGACGTGGTTATTCGTGATGACGTAGCCGTCGTCCGAGATGATGAAGCCCGTGCCCTGACAGCCGAGGTTATATTGCGATTCGACGCAGGTGATATTCAAAAGGCAGTCCGAGAGGCCGTAAGCATATGCGCCGATCCCGACTTTGCTGGACTCCGAGGAGATGGCGTCCGCAACGATCTGCTCCAGCGTCTCCAATCGCGTGTTGAGATTGTCCGCGATGTTTTGCAGTTTTGTGAGCGCGGCTTCGAGATCCTCTTTCGTCATGTTCTCATAGTTCACGACCTGCGTCGCGGAAGAGCTTGACCCCGAGGAGGAATTCCCGGACGAGCCGCCGTTATTCACGAGCGAATCGCTTCCCGTGGCGATGAGTCCGCATCCTGCGAAGCAGAGCATCACCATCACCGCGATGAGAGCCACACATATCATAAGTTTCTTTTTCATATCGTCACTTCCTTTTGCGCATAGCGCGCCTTTCGTATACCAGTATACTATTATTTTAGCATTAAATGAACCTTAAAATTATCAAAAATCCTTAATTTTTTCATATAACAGGGTATGGAAGATTTTGTCGCGCTCGCTTGCGCCTTTGCGAATGCCCTGATAAAAGGTCGCTCTCTCGAGGAACTCCTCGCCTTGCAGGCGGCGGCGCAAGTCGTCGGCGCGGTGATCAATTCCGCGATCTTTGTGGCGAGATCGGGCGGGAAATAGGGCGGCGAGACGCTTGTCTGCGCATGAAGTTTGCGAAAATGCTTGCTCCTTACGCGCGCAGGGTGTATAATGCACTTAACTTTAAGATTATATAAAGGAGTGGCATTATGGCGACTGTTTTGCAGTTTGGCGAAGGCAATTTTATGCGTAGTTTTATCGATTATCTTATCCAGCTTCGGCAGGATAAGTACGGCGACGGCGAGAAGGTCGTGGTCGTGACCCCCATCGATTTCCCGGGCTGGGAGATCTTCCGCAAGAGGGGTTGCACGTATCATACCTGCGTCTGCGGCAAGGTGGACGGCGTCCCCGTGAAGAATTACACCAAGATCTCGGTCATCGAGGACGTGGTGAATCCCTATCGCGAGTTTCCCCGTTATGAGGAGGCGTATCTCGATCCCGAGCTGAAAGTCATCATCAGCAATACCACCGAGGCGGGCATCGCTTTCAATGCGGCGGATACCCTCACGGGGGATCTCGGCACCTTCCCCGCGAAGATCACGAAGATCCTTTACGCGCGTTACCAAAAGTACGGCGAAGCGGGCAGGGTGGATCTCCTGCCTTTGGAGCTCATCGAGAAGAACGGCGAGACTTTGAAGTCTTACATCTTGAAATACGCCGAGATCTGGGGCTTGGAAGAGGGCTTTAAGGCGTTTGTCCGCGCCATCCCCGTTTATAACAGCTTGGTGGATAAGATCGTGCCCGGGTTCCCGCGCGCCAATGCGGCGGAGCATTTCGCGGCGCTCGGCGAAGAGGATCCCCTCCTCACCGTGGGCGAGGCTTTCCTCTCTCTCGTCATCGAGGGAGATAAGTCCATCGCGGAGAAGCTTCCCTTCCTCAAAGAGCCGCGCGTGACCTTCACGGACGACGTCAAGCCCTATCGTGAGCGCAAGGTGAAGATCCTGAATGGTCTCCATACCGCGCTCGCCCCCATCTCCCTCCTTGCGGGCGTGGAGATCGTGCGCGACGCCATCAATGACAAACAACTTTTCGCTTATGCGGACGCGCTTGCGGATAAGGAGATCATCCCCACCATCAAGATGGACAAGGCGCTTCTCTTGAAATTCAAGTCCGACGTCTTGGAGCGTTTCTCGAATCCTTATATCGACCATCTCTTCTCTTCCATTATTTTGAATAGCGTTTCGAAATGGAAGACGAGGCTCCTCCCGTCCTTCCTCGCTTGTCCCAAAGACGGGCGCAAGCATATGCTCTTCGCGCTTGCCGCGCTCTTCTGTCTCTATGACAGCGAGACCTTCTCCATCAATGACAGCGACGACGTGAAGGCATTCTTCGCGGCGAAGCTCCCGACGGAGGAGAAATACGAGGCGTTTGTCCGCAACGTTGCTTTCTGGGGGATGGACCTTGAGGCGGAGGAAGGCGTCTTTACCGCTTCTCTTGACTATGTCAAGGAGATCAAGGCGGGCAAGATCCGCATGGCGATCGACGCTTTATGAAAGATCTCATCATTCTCACGCCCTCGGATAATGTCGGCGTTCTGAAAGCCGCTCGAGGCGACGTCCCTATGGGGCATAAGATCGCCCTCACGGAGATCAAGAAGGGAGAGCCCGTCATCAAATACGGCTATCCCATCGGCGTCGCCACGGAGGATATCTCGGCGGGGTCTTTCGTCCATACGCATAATCTCGCGAGCGCCCTCACGGCGGAGGCTTTGGACTATGTCTATGAGAAGTCCCTCGTGCCGCTTCCCGAGAAGCCCGCTCGCAACACCGTTTCCGCGTATAAGCGTCCCTGCGGCGCGGGCGCGCGAAACGAACTTTACATCGTGCCCACCGTCGGCTGCATCGTGAATGCCGCGGAGACCATATGCCGCATTTTCAAAGAAAAGCACGCAAATGATCTTATGGTAGACGACGTCATCGTGCTCACCCATCGCGTGGGCTGTTCCGAGCTCGGCGACGACTATGAGCGCACGAAGAATATCCTCATCAATTTATCGAAGAATGCAAATGTCGGCGGCGCGCTCTTCCTCGGTCTCGGCTGCGAAGAGAACCAAATGGACGGCATCCGCGCCCTCGTGCCGGACGGCGAGAGAGTGCGTTTTCTCGTCGCGCAGGAAGTGGAGGACGAAGTCTCGGAAGGGCTTCGCCTGCTCGAAGAGCTTTATGCCGTGGCGTCTCAAGACAAGAGAGAGGAAGTCTCTCTCTCCGAGCTCACCTTCGGTGTGAAATGCGGCGGGAGCGACGGCTTCTCCGGCATCACGGCGAATTATCTCATCGGACGCGTGGCGGATCTTCTCGAAGCCTGCGGCGCGACGGTGGTGCTCGCGGAGACCCCCGAAGTCTTCGGCGCGGAGATCACCCTCATGCAGCGCGCGAAGGACAGAAAAGTCTTCGAGGACATCGCCGCATTGGTGAATAAATGGAAAGAATTTTACGGAAGCCACGGCGTGAACGTATATGAGAACCCCTCCCCGGGCAATAAGAAAGGAGGGATCACCACCCTCGAGGAGAAGTCCCTCGGATGCGTGCAAAAATCCGGCAAGGGAGAGGTGAAGAGCGTCCTCTCCGAGCTTGAGCGCGCAACGGAGCATGGGCTGAACGTTATCGAGAGCCCGGGCAATGACATCATCGCCTGCACCACCCTTGCGGCGGCGGGCTGTAACGTCATCCTCTTTTCGACGGGACGCGGCACGCCTTTGGGCAGCGTGGTGCCCACCGTGAAGATCGCGTCGAACAGCCCGATGGCGGAGAAGAAGACCGCTTGGATCGATTTCGATGCGGGCGTGACTTTATTCGGAAAGAGCATGGACGAAGCGACGATGGATCTTTATAACGCGCTTTTGGACGTCGTGGAAGGAAAGGAGACCAGTAACGAGAGGCGGGGCGACAAACAGATCGCCATTATGAAGACGGGCGTTACCTTGTGATGAAAGAAGGGCAGGCGCTCCACGCGGGACACCGTGCGAGACTCCGGAGCAGAGTCAAAAAGTACGGGTTGGATTCTCTGGAAGAGCACGAGCAGCTTGAATATCTTCTTTACGCATTTATCCCGAGAAAGGATACGAACCCCATCGCGCATGCGCTCTTATCCGCTTTCGGCTCTTTTCGAAGAGTGTTGGACGCAAGCCCCGCGGATCTTGCCGCCGTGAAAGGGATGACGGAGAACGCCGCGCTTTTTCTCTCGGCGTTGCCGAGCATTTACACCACCTATCTGAATTCCGAAAAACAAAAAGAAGTGAAAGGGATCCGCGACGCCGCGGAGCGTTTTATCGCGCTGATCGGCGCGAAAGATAAGGAATATTTTGCCGTGATGTGTTTGGACGAAAAAGGATATCTGCTCAAGATGGCGGAGCATACCTCTTCCGCAAGGAGCAAAGTCGCTTTTGACCGCAATAAAGTCGTGGCGGCATGCGTGCAATGCGACGCGAAGATCGTTTTGATCTCGCATAATCACCCCGGCGGAAGCCTCACTCCGAGCGACGAGGACGTCGCCGCGACGAATCGACTCGCGCAGTCCTTGCGCGTTTTGGGCGTTCGTCTTGCGGATCATATCATCGTCTCGGACAAAGAGTATTACAGTTTGGCGGCGCATAATTGCCTCGTCGAGCCCGTGGATATCGACGGTTCGCCCGATCGTTTCGCGGAGGATATCCTTCGCTGGAAGGAGAATCTGAAAAGAGTCTGACCCGCAAGGGTCGGAAATGCGTCGTTGACAGGCGCGCGCGTATTTTGTTACAATAAAAAATGAGCTTGCGCAGAGCGCAAGAGACAGAGGGAGAGAAATCGTGGAAAAGAAGAAAAAGATCGTTTTGATCGCAGCCATAATGATCCTGTGTTGCCTCGTGCTCGTGGCTTGCGGCACGACAAAGATCAATCGGGATGAGATCCGCACGGAAGCGCGGCAGGGCCGCATGAAATTGCAAGTGGAAACGGCGTTTTCCGCCTTGCCGTATGCGGAGTCTTTCGAGGTGGACGGGGACACCATCCGCATCGACGTCGGATGTGACGTCGAGACCTTCTCCGTGAATGATCTTCATCTCCCGAATGCGACGATCCACGTTTATTCGGATCAATATTTTTCGGAGTATTATGCCGGTCCCTTCGAGCTTTCTTTCGAGGAGCCGCTTTGGTGTTACGTTTCTTTGGAGATGAATGGCGCCTCCTTCGGATATTATCTTGAGGTCACGAAGAAGCATATTTACGGCGATTGGACCGTGCTCGCTTCGCCCACCTGCGTGGAGGAAGGCGCGCAAATGCACGTTTGTAAGATCTGTTCGCTTCGCGAAGAAGGCGTGATCGAGCCGCTCGGGCATACCTACGGCGATTGGACGGAAGTCCGCCCCGTCACATGCCTTGAGGAAAGCGAGCGCACGCGCACCTGCCAAGTCTGTTTCTATGTGGATGACGAGATCACGCCCGCCCCGGGTCATGATCTCATTCATCACGAAGGGAAGCCGAATTGCTTGGAGGAGGGCTGGGCGCCTTACGACACCTGCAGTCGTTGCGATTATAATACCTATCAAGCGCTCCCCATTGAGGGACATAAGCCCGTGGATGATCCCGAAACGCATGCCACTTGCACGGAGAATGGCTATACGGCGGGCTCGCATTGCTCGGTCTGCGGCTTGGTCTTCGTCGAGCGGCAAGTGACGGAATACGCCTTCGGGCATAGCTTCGGATATTGGAGCGACGCCACCGCCACCTGTACGGAGGACGGCGAGAGATCTCGCACGTGCTATATTTGCGGCTATGTGGAGACGCAGGTCGTCGATGCTTACGGACATAATTTCTCGGGAAATTCCTGTACTCGTTGCGGACAGCGCCTCTCCACGGGACTCCTCTATGAGAGCCGCGGGTCGAGCTATGCGGTGGTCGGGATCGGATATTGCTCGGATCAAGATATCTATATTCCGGATAATTATAACGGATATCCCGTGACCGAAATCGGACCTTATGCCTTCTATGGCGTTTCCTTCGTCAGGAGCATCATCCTCCCGAAGACGATCACGAAGATCGGAGAGAATGCCTTTGCGGGCTGTGACGCTCTCGTGGATCTTACGATCCCGCAGAGCACCTTCGGCGGGGATAGCTTCTCGAATGCCTTCCGCTACGAAGTGAAATATGCCATCTCCGGCGCTTATCGCGTGGAGTCCGATCAAAATGTCGTCTATTCCAGCGCCGCCACGTCGGACAGCAGATCCTCCATCTTCACGATCACGGTGAATAAGGCGGGCGCTTTCGCCTTCGAGTACAGAGTCTCCTCCGAAAGCAGTTTTGATTATTTCACCATAAGCTATAATTCCGTCCAGCTCGACAGGATCTCCGGCGAAACGGATTATAAGAGATATGTCAAAGCGAATGCCGCCGTCGGTGACGTCATCACCTTTACGTACAGCAAGGATTCTTCCGCGAGCGCAAATAACGATCGCGGATACGTGCGTTTCGCGAACGTGCCGGAAATCGAGGGTGATCTTCAGCGGGTCGCCTTGCTCGACGAGGGCGGCAAGTCTTCTTTCGTGATCTATAACGGGCTTCTCTCCGTGGAGGATACGGACGTTTATCTCGGTGAGGTCCGTTACGCCTTGACCTCGGAGATGATCGCGGTCTTGCGGCTTGCGGATCATATCTTCTATAAAGGAACGAATGAGAGCTGGGCGGCGCTTTGCGCGCAATACAGCGATCTGCAAGGTCTCGACAAGGTCTATTTCTATACGGACGAGCATAAGCCCGGCAAGACGTGGGGCTATGTGAATGGGGCGATCGCGGTCGGGCCCGTCGGCGCGCATAGCTATCAAGACGGCGTTTGCTCGATCTGCGGCGCGGAAGAGCCCATTGCCTCCTACGTTCGTAGCGGGAATTATATTTATTTCGGATCCTATCCGCAGACCAAAGTGACGGATTCTTCCCTTACGAATGCCCTCACCGCGCAGGCAGGCGCGCTTCCGAGTTCTTCGAATCGTCAGCATTGGACGAGCTATAATTATTACAATTCGTCCAATCCGGCGGATTACGCTTGGTACATCGATCTCACCTATGGCTCGGATCGATATCGCGGCGTGTATTTCGTCGATTATCGTTCGGACTCCACGACGAAGACCGCGGGCACCGGCACGCTCAATCAAAAGACCAATGGGTATCAGATCAATAATGTCTATTGGTTTAAGTACGAGCCCATCAAATGGCGCATTCTTTCCGAGTCCGCCGACGAGTTGCTCTTGCTTTGTGAAAATGCGATCGACGCGCAGCAATATTATTATGCCGCGTACAGCGGGACGCAGAGCAGAAACGGGACGAACGTTTACGCGAATAATTACGCGGAGAGCGATATCCGTTCTTGGCTGAATAACGTCTTCTTCAATACGGCGTTCAGCGCCGCGGATAAGAGTGCCATCCGAAGCAAGACGGTGAATAACAATGCGCGGAGCGCAAATCCCGAGAATTATCCGAGCGGGATCAATTACGGAACAAATTATTACGCTTCCGGCTCCACGACGGACGCCATCTTCTTGCTTTCCGTGCAAGAGGCGAGCAATTCGGCATACGGCTTCAGTTCGACGTACGATCAAAATGACACTTCGCGCAGGAAATCTTCCAGCGATTATGCAAAAGCGCAAGGCGCTTGGAAGGATTCGAGTTCTTCGATGGGGAGCTGGATGTTGCGCTCGCCGAATCCGAATAGCGAAACGGGGATTTATTGCGTTACCTCTTCGGGCTATGTCTCTTATAATTATACGACGCCGTATGTCTCGAGCGGCATCGCTCCCGCCATACGGATCAGACCGTAAAAGGGCAGGATCAGCCGCCGAGTTTTATATTTTTTAAAGAAAAGGCTCCTTCAAAAGACTTGAAGGAGCCGATTTTTTATTCGTAATGTAATTCTTTGAAGACTGCGATTTGCGCGATGTGACTTACAGCCCTTCTTTCAGCCGCGCAATGGAGTAAGCGAGGCGGCGGAGGGTCTCTTCCTTCCCGAGGAGAGCCGCCATCTCCGTGGCGCCGCCCGGGGTGGAGGCGTGTCCCGTGATCGCGATGCGGAAGCTCCAAAGCATCTGACCCTTTTTGAGCCCGATGCTTTCCGCCGTGGCGGCGAGAAGATCATGGAGGACGGTCATGTCCCAGCCGTCCATCGCTTGGATGGCGGGGAGAGCCGCTTCAAGGGCTTTCAGGGCGACGGCGGCGTCCGTCTTCATCTTTTGATGCGTGAAGAGGGAGAGATCGTATTCGCCGAATTCCTCAAGGAAATCCACAAGAGAAGGGATTTCGGAGAGGACTTCTACGCGCGGGATCAGCAGCGGCGCGAGGAGAGCGTAATCATATTTCCCGCCCACTTTCGAAGCGTCGAGGAAGGGACGCGCCGCGCCTAAAAATTCCTCCGCGGACATGTTCTTGATGTAGCTTGCGTTCAGCCAGCGCAGCTTTGCTTCGTCGAAGATGGCGGGGGAGATATTCACGCCGTCCACGGAGAAGAGGCGGATGAGATCCTCCATCGAGAGCATCTCGTCATTGTTCTTCGGGCTCCAGCCGAGGAGCGCGATGTAATTCACGATCGCCTTGGGGAGATATCCCTTCTTGACGAAGTCGTCGAAATTCGCGTCGCCGTAACGCTTGCTGAGCTTCCGCTCCTTGTCCTTCATGATGGGGGGCAGGTGGATGTATTGCGGACGCTCCCAGCCGAAAGCGTCGTAAATGAGGTTATATTTCGGGGTGCTGGAAAGATATTCGTTTCCGCGGATCACGTGGGTGATGCCCATAAGATGGTCGTCCACGACGTTCGCGAAGTTATAGGTGGGCATTCCGTCGCTCTTCAAGAGCACGGCGTCCTCCATATCCTTATAAGCCACGCTGATCTCGCCGTATACGAGGTCCGTATAGCTGCTGACGCCGTCCGTTTCGGGGATATTCTGCCTGACGACATAGCTCTCGCCTCGCGCAAGGCGCTCCGCCACTTCTTCTTTGGAGAGGCGAAGGCAACGCTTGTCGTATTTCACCGTGCCGCCGTCCGTCATATCGCGCCCTTTGCAGAAGCAGTAATAAGCGCCGCCGCGGCGAATGAGCTCTTCGGCGTATTGCTTATAGATGGCTTTGCGCTCGCTTTGGACATAGCTATAGCCGCCTTTTTCCTTGCCGGGGCCCTCGTCATAGTCGATGCCCGCTTGTTTCAAGGTGTTGAAGATGACGTCCACGGCGCCTTCGACATAGCGACCTTGGTCGGTATCCTCGATGCGGATGATGAACTTACCGCCGTTTGCGCGCGCATAAAGATATGCGTAAAGCGCGGTGCGCAGATTTCCTATATGCATAAACCCCGTAGGACTCGGGGCAAATCTCGTACGAACTTCCATACTATCCTCCGTCTTATTAAGTATAATGCATGCGCGACGTAAAAGCAACCGCTTTCGGAGGGAGAGGAGAGGGAAAAGAGAGAAAATTCGCTTTTCGCATAAAAAGCGCAAATCTCGACGAAATCGGAGGTTCTTTGCGGGGGCGGGTGAGATAAAATTCCCCTATGAAATACGGTTATAAGTATTGGGCGATCGCGCTTCCCGTCTCTTTTATCGCCACCTTCCTTCTCTCTTCGGCAACATTGCCTTTCGGACTTTCGCCCTTTTATCTCGCTGTCTTTATCACCTGCGTCTCTTATGAGCGGCGATTTCTCTTGCCCGCGCTCGTCTTCCTCGGCGCGACGGCGCTTCGCGATCTCTGCTTTTCGCCCTTTTCGCTCCCTTATTTTCTCCGCATGGTCTTTGCCGCCGCAGGGGTAGGGCTCGGCGCGCTCATTCAGCGTTTGCGGCGAAAAAGATATCACGGATTTTATGCCGTTTTGCTCGCATTTTTCGGACAATTATTCACGATATTCTTCCTGCCGCGAGCCTCGCTTTATCTTTTTCTTTCCGACGTGGCGCTCGGGGCTTTTTTCGCCCTCGTTACCTGCCGCCTCTTTGGAGCCAAGAGGGCAAGGATCTTTCTTTTTACAAACGTGGAAAAAGTGCTCGCGATGCTTTGCGTCTTTGCGCTCGGCGCGGGCGCATACAGCGTGTCGGGGCATGGCGTCACGCCTTTTTATCTTCTCTTGGCGGCGGCTGTCCCTCTGCTTTCTTTTCTCGGCGCGGAGGGCGCGGCGTATTCCCTTGCCTTCGTCTTCGGGGCGATCGCGGCGGGAGGAGAGGGGATCCTGCTTATGCCCGTCGCGCTCGCCATTTTGCTGACGGAGATCTTGAAAGGACGTCGGCGCGTGGCGGCATTTAGCGTGTTATTCTCGGAAATATGCGCATTTTTCCTTTATAAAAATCTCTTCTCTCCTTATAATTTCATTTTGCTTTTCACGGGCGGTCTCTTTGCTTCGCTCCTGCCGAATGAGACCTATCGGAAGCTCGTTGCCCATTTCGGACGCGGGGAGGATATCTCGGCGCGCAGCGTGGTGAATAAGACCCGTCTCGATCTCAGCGGGAAGCTCGGATGTATGAGTGACGCTTTGCGAAAGATGGCGGGTAGTTTGCAGTTTCTTTCTTCGCCGCCCGACGCGGAAGAAGGCGCGGCGCGCATCGCATTCTCCCTTTCGAAAGGTCTTTGCGAGGGCTGTAAGGGGCGGCGCGATTGCGTGAGACAGGCGGGCGGGAATACGGCGGAGCTTTTCCTCCCCACGGTGGCGCGAGCGGTTGAGCAGGGGCGAGCGAATATCATGGACGTCTCTCCCTATCTCAATGCGAATTGTCATAAGATCAAGGCGTTCCTCGACGGGCTGAATGAGAAGATCGCGGCGTATGAGGAGGAGCGAAGCCGTGCGGACGCCCTCAAAGAGGAGCGTAGCGTTATGGCGAATGAAGCGGAGGGGATCGCGGGGATCCTCGAAGCGATGAAGAAAGAGACGCGACGGGTCGTCACCTTCGACGGCAGTCGTGAAAGGCGCATCGTGCGGGAGCTTGCGGCGGAAGGCATCACGGCGTACGACGCGATGGTGACGGAGGACGGAGAATATCTCGGCGTGACGGTCACGATGGCGGGATCGGACGCGGAGGATCCCCATGCCGCCAAGGCAGTCTCAAGGGCGATGGGCGTTCCTTTGCTCGCGGAAAGCATCGGGATGCTCGGCGCAGGCACGGTCTCCGTGAATTACGAGACGGCGCCTTATTACGACGTCATCGTGGGGGAAGCCGTGGGACTGAAAGAGGGAAGTGACGCCTGCGGCGACGTAAAAAGCGTCACGCGACTCGGCGCGGACAAAGTGATGATCGCGCTTTCGGACGGGATGGGGAGCGGCAGAGCGGCGGGAGACGGCTCGAGCGCGGCGATCTCTCTCGTGGAAAATTTTTATAAAACGGGCGTGGACGAAAAGGTGCTCCTCCCTTTGATCAATCGTCTCCTGACCGTAAGAAACGACGGCTCCTTCCAGACGTTGGATATGTGCGTGATCCATCTTCGGACGGGGGAGGCGGATTTTATCAAGCTGTCCGCGCCCGAGTCCGTCATCAAGCGAAAAGGCGGGCATGAGATCGTGGAAGGGAGCGCGCTTCCCCTCGGCATCCTTCGCGAAGTGCGTCCGAGTATCTCTCGCAAGAAGCTCTCGGCGGGGGATCTCGTCGTCCTGATGACGGACGGCGTCACGGACGCGATCGGCGCGGACGGGGTCATCCGCGTGCTCGAAGGCGGCAGGACCTATCATCCGAGGACGGTCGCCGAGAATATTCTGCAAGACGCCTCTTACGTCTCCTCGGCGGACGACAGAACGGTGGTCGCGCTGCGGCTTTATCGGCGTTTGGAGGACTGAGCCTCGCGAAAAATTATAAGTAAAACAGTTGTATTTATTCTTTTTATATGCTAAAATAATGAAACGATTACGGAAATAGGAGTGTTTTTACATGACAGATTTGATTCTCGGCTCGATCACAGCCGGTGCGTGGATTGTTATAGATGCGGTGCTCATGATTTTGATGTCGATCCTCTCGATCGCGATCATCGTCGTCGTGATGATGCAAGAGGGCGAGACGGGCGGTGTCTCCGCGATCTCCGGTGGTAGCAGCGATACTTTCTACGGAAAGAATAAAGGACGCAGCAAGGAGCAGATCCTGAAGCGCGTCACGTTGATCCTCGGCGCGGTGATGCTTGTCATCTCCGTCGTCTTCTTCATTTTAAAGTCTCTGTAAGAGCAAGCGGGCAAAGCAGGCGTTCTCGGGGGCTTCATCGCCCCCGTTTTTTCTGAATATGGAGCACGTAAAAGTCATAGCGCAGAATAAAAAAGCATATCACGATTACTTCATAGACGAGACCTATGAAGCGGGCGTGGTCCTCGTGGGAAGCGAGGTGAAAAGCATTCGCGCGGGCAAAGTCAGCTTTGCCGATAGCTTCATATCCATCGACGGCGGCACGGCTCTTCTCGAGAATTTTTATATCGCGCCTTATGAAAAGGGAAGTTATTTTAATCTCGAGAGCAGGCGGGATCGCGTCTTGCTTCTGAATAAGAAGGAGATAGACCGCCTGCGCGCCATGGTGGAGAGAAAGGGATACACCATCGTCGCCACCAAGATCTATTTCAAACATTCTCTGGTGAAATTCGAGCTCGGGCTCGCCAGAGGAAAGCATATGTACGATAAAAGAAATTCATTGAAAGAAAAGCAGCTCGCCCGCGAAGCGGAGCGCGCCGCCGTATAAAGGAGAAAGTATGAAGAAAGAAAGCATTTGTCTGCATGGAGGCTACACCCCCAAGAGCGGTGACGCGAATGTCCTGCCCATCTATCAAAGCACCACGTACGCTTATGACACTCCCGAGGAGCTTGCGCACCTTTTCGACGTTCCGAAGGACGGACATATTTATACGCGTATCTCGAATCCCACCGTGGCGGCTTTCGAGGAAAAGATGGCGCTTCTCGAAGGCGGCGTCGCCTCGATGATGACCTCTTCCGGACAGGCTGCCACCTTGACCACCGTGCTCACCGTGGCAAAAGCGGGAGATAATATCCTTGCCTTCCCGACGCTTTACGGCGGCACCTTTAATCTTTTGAAGATCACCCTCGATAAGCTCGGCATCGAATGCCGCTTCATCAAGCCCGGCGCGACGGACGCGGAGATCGAGGCGCTTATCGACGAGAAGACCAAGCTGATGTTCGGCGAGACCATCGCGAATCCCGCCATGGATATCTTTGATTTCGATCGTTTTGTCGCGCTCTGCAAGAAGCACGGCATCTTGCTTGCGGTGGATAATACGCTCGCCACGCCTTGCCTTGTCACGCCCATCAAGTACGGCGTGAACGTGGTGGTGCATAGCACCACAAAATACCTCGACGGGCATGCGGTGGCTGTCGGCGGACTCATCGTGGACGGCGGAAATTTCGAGTACCGCGGAAATCCGCGTTACACGGATTTCGTCACGCCGGACGAGAGCTATCACGGCACGGTGTACGTGGAGGAAGGCGGCAGGGCGGCATTCGCTTTGAAGGCGAGGATGCAGCTTATGCGCGACATCGGCGTCAGCCCGAGCCCCTTTAACGCGTTCTTGACGAATCTCGGCACGGAGACCCTCGCGCTTCGCATGAAGAAGCATAGCGAGAATGCCCTCGAGATCGCAAAGAGGCTCAAGGCGAATCCGCATGTCTCTTGGGTGAAGTACTGCGGGCTTCCTGACGACGAGAATCACGAGATGGCGGCGAAATATTTCGAGGGAGGCTTCGGCGGCATGGTCTGCTTCGGCGTGAAGGGCGGCAGAGCGAAAGCCGCGGATTTCATCCGTAACCTCGGCTTCATTCGTCAGCTTACCCATATCGCGGACAGCCGCACTTGCGTCTTGCATCCGGCGTCCACCACCCATCGTCAGCTCTCGGACAAAGAGCTTATCGACTGCGGGATCGGAGAGGATTTCATCCGTCTTTCCGTCGGTCTCGAGAGCGCGGACGACATCTATCAAGACATCGAACAATCGCTGAATAAGTGATCCCCGAGCGGGGAAGGAGAAGGAACTATGCCGATCGTCATTCCCAAGGCATTGCCGGCGTATAAAATACTCTCGGATGAGAATATATTCGTGATGGGGGACGTCCGCGCTTCGACGCAGGATATCCGCCCGATCGAGCTTGCCATCGTGAATCTTATGCCCACGAAGATCGAGACGGAGACGCAGCTTTTGCGCCTTGTCAGTAACTCTCCTTTGCAGGTGAAAGTCACGCTCATCAAGACCGATACTTATACGCCCACGCACGTCTCGGGGCAGCACCTTTCGCGCTTTTATAAGACGTTCGACGAGGTGAAGGACAAGCGTTACGACGGGCTCATCATCACGGGCGCGCCCGTAGAGACCATCGACTTCGAGGAAGTGAAGTATTGGAAGGAGCTCACGGAGATCTTGGACTGGGCGGAGAAAAGCGTCACCTCCACGCTCTATATCTGTTGGGGCGCGCAAGCGGCGCTTTACTATCATTACGGCGTCAAAAAGAAGCTTCTCCCCAAGAAGCTTTTCGGCATATACGAGAATGCGGCGGTGGATCCTTTCGACCCCCTTTTGAAGGGACTGGACGACACGTTCAATATCCCGATGAGCCGTCATACCGAGATCGACGCGGAGGCGGTCTTGCGCTGTCCCGAGCTCGCCGTTCTTGCGCGCGGAAAGGACTGCGGCATCTCGATCTTGAAGAGCCGCGACGATAAGAAGATCTTCCTCACGGGACATTCCGAATATGATCGGGACACCCTTTATAAGGAGTATCGCAGAGACCTCGACAAGGGAGAGCCCATCGAGCCGCCCGTCAGATATTTCACGGAGCGCGGCGACGCAGTGAACGTGAGCTGGAAGAGCACGGCGAATCTCATCTTTTATAATTGGCTGAATTATTACGTATATCAAGTCACGCCCTATGACATCGAGAAGGATTGAAGCCGCGGTCGTCGTGAATGCCTTTTGGCGGGGAGGGGACGCCGGTGCGGAACGCATCGCGGCGGCGCTTCGTCGTCTCGGCGTGAAGGCAGGGCTTTTCCGCACGGACGAGCTTTTTCTCCGCGTGGAGGACGGCGTCAAGGGGATGACCGATTTCGATCTCGCCGTTTATCTCGATAAAGACATTCACGTCGCGCGCTTGCTCGAGGAGAGCGGCGTGCGGCTTTTTAATCCCGCGGAGGGCATTCGCCTTGCGGACGATAAGATGCTGACGCATATCGCGCTTCTTTCCGCGGGGATCCCGCAGCCGAAGACGGTGTCTTCTCCTCTGCGTTTTACGGAGGGAGAGGATGATTTCGCGGAGAAAGCGGGAGCGCTTCTCGGCTATCCCGTCGTCGTGAAGAAATGTCACGGCGCGTTCGGTCGAGAGGTCTATCTTGCCAAAGATCTTTTCGAGCTCAAAGAAAGAAGAGCCGCATTGAAGATGGAGCCGCATATTTATCAGGAATATCTGGAATGCGGCGCGAAGGACATTCGCGTCATCGTGATCGGCGGGAAAGCCGTCGCCGCGATGCGCCGCTCCGCCACGCGTAAAGGAGAGTTTCGCGCGAATGGGGAGCTCGGCGGAATAGGGGAGAAGATCCCTCTCACGAAGGAACTTTCCGTGCTTGCCGTGCGTGCGGCGGGGGCGCTCGGGCTGTGTTATGCCGGCGTGGATCTTTTGGAAAGCGCGCGCGGTCTTCTCGTGACGGAAGTGAATTCCAATGCGGGCTTCCGCTTGATCGAAGAGACCACGGGAGTGGACGTCGCGTCTCTTTACGCGGAATATATCGCCTCCGAAATGAGGAAAGGAGAAGAGAAGAATGGATGAGAATAAAGTCGCCCCGATGATGGACGTCACCGATTACACCGATCCGCAATGTCCTTTCTGCGTGGATCAATATAAGTCCGATTCCGTGCGCCCGATCGACGTCGCGCGAGTCGTCTCCAAGCTCGATGAGCACCTCGCGCATAATGATTACGCGAGTGCGGAAAGACATCTCAAGTACTGGCTTGAAGAGGCGAAACAAGGGAATGATCTTCGCGGAGAATTCAGCCTTCGCGAGGAATGCATGGGGCTTTATCGCAAGCTCGGCAGGGAAAAGGAAGCCCTCGAGAATGCGGAGCGCGCCATCGCCCTCATCGACGTCTTGGAGCTTCGCGGCACGGTCAGCGCCGCCACAGCGCTTCTGAATGCCGCCACGGTGTATAAAGCTTTCGGCAGAGCGGAGAAAAGCGAGCCGCTCTTCCTTGAAGCAAAAAAGATTTATGAAGAGAAACTGCCGGCGGACGACAGTCGCGTCGCGGGGCTTTACAATAATTATGCCTTGGCGCTCTCGGATCTCAAAAAGTACGAGGAAGCGCGCGCCCTTTTCCGGAAAGCGCTTGACGTCCTCCGACGGGTCGAAGGAAGCCGTCCCGAGCAGGCGATCACGGAGCTGAATCTCGCCACCCTTGCCGAAGCGCAATATGGGCTCGAAGGCGGGGAAGAGGAGATCGAGAAGCGCCTGACGAATGCGGAAAAACTGCTTTTGAAAGAGAAGAATCCGCATGACGGAAACTTTGCTTTCGTCGCGGAAAAATGCGCTTCGGTCTTCGGCTATTACGGCTGGTTCGCCGTCGAAGCGGAGCTGAAAGAGATCTCGGAAAGGATCTACGGAGGAAAAGCATGAAAGGGCTTGTGATCGCGGAGAAATATTATCTGGAATTCGGCGCGCCGATGATCAAAGAGCAGTTTCCCGAGCTCGAGGAGATCGTTGCAGTGGGGCTGACGGGCAGCGGATCGGAATGCTACGGCTTTGATGACGACACCTCGCGCGATCACGATTTCGAGCCGGGCTTCATCCTCTTTTTGCCCCCCGAGGAAGTGGTGGATCGGAAGACCGCTTTCCGCCTCGAAAGGGCGTATGACAAGCTCCCTGACGAATATATGGGGCTGAAACGCAATAAAGACGTCTCTTTCGATACGGGGCGCCACGGCGTCGTGCGCACGGCGGATTTTTTCCGCGGAAAAGTGGGGGACGCGGAGGGCATTCTCTCCCTTGAAAGATGGATGACCATTCCCGAGCATTATCTCTTGGAAGCCACGAACGGAAAGATCTTCCGAGATGACGTCGGCGCGGTGAAAGACATTCGCGATCGACTTTCTTATTTCCCCGAAGACGTTCGCCTGAAGAAGCTCGCAGGCGCGCTCATGCTCGCCGAGCAAGCCTCGAATTACAATTACGAGCGGCAGCTCTCCCGCGGCGATACGGCGGCGGCGCAGCTTGCCGTCTATGAGTACGTAAAGAACGCCATCTCTGCCTGTTTCCTCTTGGAGAGAAGGTATAAGCCTTATTACAAGTGGCTTTTCCGCGCGCTCAATGATCTCCCGACCTTCGCCCGTTTGCGCGGGGATTTCGAGAGTCTCATCAGCAGTGGGAACAGCGTGGGGGACGCCGTGGAGAAACGTAGCAAGATCCGCGCGATCAACGCCGTCCTCGGTGAAGAACTCCGCAGACAAGGGCTCTCGGATTACGACGGGCTGCATCTTGATTCTTTCGCGTACTGCGTCAATGGGAAAGTGAAAGATCCCTCCCTGCGCAATCTGCATATCATGTCCGGCGCGGAGTGACTTTTCGCCGCAAGAAGAATGAAAGAAAGAGCCGTTTTAACGCCCGAATTATTCCGAAAGCTCCTCGACTGGTATGAGGAAAATAAGCGCGTTCTCCCTTGGCGAGAGGATGCGGACCCTTATCACGTCTGGATCTCCGAGATCATGCTGCAGCAGACGCGGGTGGAGACCGTGAAAGCTTATTATTTGCGCTGGATGGAGCGTTTTCCCACAGTCTCCGCGCTCGCGGCGGCGGAAGAGGACGAAGTGCTGAAAGCATGGGAAGGGCTTGGCTATTACAGCCGCGCTCGCAACCTTCATAAAGCGGCGAAGATCATCGAAAATGCCTATGGCGGAAAATTGCCCGCGGATAAAGCGCTTCTGCGCGGCTTGCCCGGTGTCGGAGAATATACGGCGGGGGCGATCCTCTCCATCGCTTTCGGCATAGGGGAGCCCGCCGTGGACGGAAACGTTTTGCGCGTGATCTCGCGCCTGACCGCAGATCCTTCCGACGTCTCGAAAGGGGAGGTGCGCGCCGCGCTCGCGGACGCATTGCGCCCTTTGATGCCAAAAGGAGAGACCTCCGCTTTTACGCAAGCGCTTTTTGAGCTCGGCGCATTGATCTGTCTCCCGAAGGACGCTTTTCGATGTGAGCTCTGTCCCCTCGTCGAGGACTGCCGCGCGTATAAAGAAGGAAGGCAGGGCGATTTCCCCGTGAAGCCCGAAAAGGCGGCGCCACGGGCGGAAGCGCGCACGGTCTTGCTCCTTGAATGCGAGGGGAAATATCTCGTCCGAAAGAGACCTTCCAAGGGACTTTTGGCGAATTTGTATGAATTTCCGAATGCGGAAGGGAAGCTCTCCGAAGGGGACGTCTGCGCTTTTCTCTCCGATCTTGCGGGAGAGGAGATATCCCCGCGAAAGGTCGAGTCGCTGCCCGAAGCCACCCACGTCTTCACCCATCTTGTTTGGAATATGACGGGTTATCTCGTCCGCCTCTCTTCGCCGAAAGCCGCTTCGCTTTTCGGCGCGGACGCCGTCTTCGCCTCTCCCCGCGAGATCAAGGAAACCTATTCTCTTCCTTCCGCCTTTTCCGCGTACAAAAAATTCGCGCGATAAAATCGCAGAGAGGATCAAGCCTTGCTCCGCGGATTTCGGCCGCTGCTTTTCGGGGAAAAGCTTATGCGGAAATCGACGGGCGCGGGGGTGTTCGTAAAATGTTCAGGCAAAAAAGAAGTCGGCAAAACCGCCGACTTCTTCTTGTATTTGGGCATATCGAATGGGCTTAATCCCAAAGGATCATTCTTCGTCTTCGTCCTCTTCGTCTTTTCCTTTTTTCGCAGGCTGAGGCGCAGGCTTTTTGAAGGTGATCTTTTCCACGGGATAGGTCTTGACGACGAAAGTGTCTTCCGAGGTGACTTTGCAGGTCACGGTCTTTTTCAGCATATCCACGGCTTGGACGACGGCGGGGCCGTCCGGCGTGGTGACTTTCGCATTCAGCTTCGGCATGATCTTGAAGACTTCGGCGTAATAGTCGTTTTCGTATTTTAAGCAGCACATCAGCTTTCCGCAGATGCCGCTGATCTTTGTGGGATTGAGGGAGAGACCTTGCACTTTCGCCATCTTGACCGTGACTTTCTCGAAGTCTTTGAGATGAGAGCGGCAGCAACATTCTCTTCCGCACATGCCGAGCGCTCCGCGCAGCTTGACGTCGTCACGCTCATAGAGCTGGCGAAGCTCGATCCTTGCATGCAGGGCGGAAGCGAGCTCCTTGACGAGATCGCGGAAATCCACTCTGTCCTCAGAGGTGAAATAAAGCACCACTCGCTTGCAGTCGAAAGAGACCTCCGCGGAGATAAATTTCAGCCCGAGTCCGAGGGCTGTCGCCTTTTCTCTTGCGGTCTCCAGCGCGCGCGGCTCGCTTTCTTTTGCCTTCTTCGCGAGGTCGAGATCGCGTCCGGACGCCCGACGAACGACTTTTTTCAGCTCCTTCGGACATTCCTCTTCGGGCACGATGATATTTGCGCGGACGACCTGTCCGAGCTCATTCCCTTTTTGCGTCTCCACGATGACGAGATCTCCGACGTCGAAGGCGACGTCGCCCGGGTCGAAAGAATAAGTCTTCGCGTTATGTTCGAATTTTACGCCAACGATTATCGGCATTTGTATTTTACCTCCACCATTTTAAGCATCAAATAGTCCGCCACGTTTTGCGCAAGGCAGTTCGCCTTCAAACGTATGCGGCAGGTCGTTATGACGTCCAGCGCCGCGCCGAGCGCCGCCGTCGTGTACATTTCCGCGATCTCCGCAAGGTCTTCCGCGATCTCCGAAAGCGTGGGCGGAAGCCCGAGATGGAGCTTCACTGCGTCTCCCAGCACGATCTCCAAAATGGAGAGGGTGGAGAGGATGCGATCCTTCGAGAAGAAGGGAGCGCGGAGGAAAGAGCGCACGTCCGAGCTCTTTTTCAAGCTGCGTACCATGCCGGACACTTCGGAGACATGTCGCGCGAAGTCTTCGTCCGCCGCAAGCGCACGCGCCCTTGTGAAACTGCCTTGACCGATCCTAGCGCCGCGCGCGGCTCTTTCGGGGGAGACGCCGCTGCGAAGCAGTCCTTCGCGGAGAGCTTCTTCGGGAAAGGCGGACAAGATGACCTGTTTCACCCTCGATAAGACCGTCGGGAGCGCGCTCGCCGCATTCGCTGCGGAGAGGATGAAATGAACGCCCGGATAGGGCTCTTCCAGCGTTTTCAGAAGCTTATTTTGCGCTGCTTCCGAGACGCGCTCGAAGTTCTTGAAGAAATAAAGCTTCGCGCCGCCCTCAAAGGAGGTCATTCCCGCGTCTTCGGTCAGGGCGGACATCTCTTCCACGGAGAAATTTTCTTCTCCCTCCGCGAGATATTTGACGTCGGGCTTGGAGCGCATAAGCACCTTGCGGCATTCCTTGCATTCCAAACAGGCGTTTTCGCAGTAGACGCGCATCGCGATGAGGGCGAAAAGGGTGTCCAAAGCGTCTTTATCTTCCGAAAGGATGAAATAAGCGTGGGAGAATTCTCCGCGTCGCAGGTCGGATTCGATCGTTCGGAAGGCAGAGGACTCACGCACCTCTTTCTCGTATCGCAGGTCGGCTTTCATTTCGTCAATATTTTACCATTTACCGTGCCGAAAAGTCTATCTAAATTCGCACGTAGGATCTCCACGGTCTCCTCCGTGAAGACTTCGCCCGCTCTGACGAGGGGCACGCCGGGGGGATAGACGCCGACGTCTTGCAAGGAAGTTTTCCCGATGATATCGGAAATATCCGCATATTCCGCGTTTTTGCCGCGGAAAGAAGAAGCCAGACGAAAAGCCTTTTCCAGAGAACGGACGTTATAAGGCGTCACGATGAAGACCAATCGGTCACGGTCCGAAGCTTCCGCGAAGATCCCCTTCTTTTCGAGGTGCGCCGCGAGGGCTTTTCCTCCGTTTTTGCGAAGGAGGACGACGCGCGTCGGGTCGTCGTTTTCGAGGAAAGCAAAGTCGGGGTGGCGCTTCTTTGCCTTTTCGATGCGGCGGATCACGTCGTCGTAATAAGCCTCTCCTTTTCTCTCGAAGAGATCGCGGGCATAGTCCATGCTGCACATCACGAGATAAGAAGGGCTCGTCCCGATGACCTCCGCTCTTGCGCTCCGCGCTGCGCCTTCCTCCGCTTTTCGCAGGTGCAGGAGGGCTCCTCCCGTGAAGACGGGCAGGGTCTTATGCATGCCGTGGATGACGTAATCCGCGTGAGTCACAGCGCTCTCGGGGAGCTTCGAACTGAAAGCGAAATGCGCGCCGTGCGCTTCGTCCACGAGCAGTTTCGCCCCTTTTTTCGCCGTGATCGCCGCGAGGCGAGGGATGTCCCTTATTTCGCCGTAGTAATTCGGAGAGGTGACGCATAAGACGTCGAAAGACGCGTCTTCGAGCTCCTCTTCGCTTTTTACGTGCAGACAATTGATCGAGAAGAGGCGAAGGGCGGAATGAAAGGACTTATGCATATCGCCGAGAAAGGCGAGCTTTTTTCCGCGGAGCATATAAAGCGCGGTCTGTACGGCGTCCGTCGCGCCGCCTGCGAAGAAAAGAGTGCTTTCCGCGCCGTATGCCTTGGCGGCGAGCTTTTCCGCTTCGAGGATGACGCTTGTCGGGGCTTGCAGATTGTCCGTGAAGCTCAGCTCGGTGACGTCATAAGGCGCAGAGGCGTAGAGCCCCCGTCCTTTGCCCCCGTGCGCGGGCATATGAAACCTTTTTCCGCGGTATTTTTTGACGACGTCGTAAAGAGGGGTCACGGCTCCACGTATCCTTTCATATCGTTCAGGAATGCCTCCGCCTTTGCCGCCGCTTCTTCCGCGTTTTTGCCGCCGCAAGAGACGTAAAGCTTGAGCTTCGGCTCGGTGCCGCTCGGGCGGATGACCACCCAGTCACCCCCTTCGAGCGCGTAATACATCACGTCGCTCTTCGGAAAGTCGATTTTCTCCTTTTTGCCCGAAGAATAGGTTTTTTCGCTTACCATAAAGTCCGTCACGGACTCCACTTTTCGTCCTGCGATCTCCTTGATCTCCACGTCGCGGAGCGCGCGGGTCTTCTCGCTCATGATCGCCATGCCTTGCAAGCCTTTGAAATAGACGGAGACCGTCTTTTCCGCGTAGTAGCCGAGGGCGCGATAGATCTCTTTCAATCTTTCGTAGAGGCTGACGCCGACGCTCTTGTAATAACAAACCATTTCCGCAAAGAGCATCGTGGAGACCACGGCGTCTTTATCCTTTGCGTGGGTGCCCGCGAGATAGCCGTAGCTCTCTTCATAGCCGAACATAAAAGTATGTGCGCCCGTTTTGCGGAAGAGGTCGATTTTTTCGCCGATAAATTTGAAGCCCGTCAGCACGTCGAAGCAGACGGCGCCGTAATGCTCCGCCACTTTGCGCGAGAGAGAGGTCGTAACGATGGTCTTGACGCAGGCGGCGTTTTTCGGAAGGGTGCCCTTCTCTTGATGACGGCGCAGGATGTAGTCCATCAGAAGCACGCCGGTCTGGTTTCCCGTCAGCAGGACGAAATCTCCCGTATCTTTGCGCACGGCGACGCCCATTCTGTCCGCGTCGGGATCCGTGCCGATGACGACGTCGCTCCCCAGCTCTTCCGCGAGCTTGATGCCGAGGGTCAAAGCGTCGGGCATCTCGGGATTCGGCATCTTCACCGTCGGGAATTCCGCGTCGGGAAGCGCCTGCTCGGGCACGACGTTGAAGGGGATATGCATACGCGAAAGGATGGTAGTCACGGGCTTGTATCCGCTTCCGTGCAAGGGAGTATAGACGATCTTGAGGGAGCTGCCCTCTTTTGCCACCGCCTCGGGGGAAAGGGAGAGCTTCTCGATGATCTCGAAGTATTTTTCGTCCACGCTCTTGCCGATGACGGTGATATAATCCCCGAGGGCATAGCCGTCTTTTCCGAGGACGTTTTCCCTTGAGGGGTCCACATCCGCCTTTCCGATGTCGAAGTAATCGCGTTTTTCGATGTATTTTACGACGCGCGCCGTCGCTTCTGGGGAGAGCTGCGCGCCGTCCTCGCCATAGACTTTATAGCCGTTGTATTCTTTCGGATTGTGGCTCGCCGTGATCATAATGACCGAGAAGGTGTGCAGATAGCCCACGCTGAAGGAGCAGAGGGGCACGGGGCGGACGTCCTCGAAGAGATACGCCTTGATCTTGTGATAAGCCAGCACGCGCGCCGCCTCCATCGCGAATTCGAAGCTCATTCGCCTCGTGTCATAGGAGATGACCACGCCGCGGCGCATCGCCTCTTCGCCTTGCTCCGCGATGTAATCCGCGAGTCCCGCCGTCGCGCGCGCCACGGTGTAAAGATTCATGCGGAAAGTGCCGAGCCCGATGGTGCCGCGCATGCCCGCCGTCCCGAAAGCGAGAGGAAGGCTGAAACGCTCTTTGAGCTCCTTTTCGTCCGCGGCGAGCGCCGCAAGCTCTATCTTTTCTTCCGGATCGACGGATGCGAGCCAATGATTGTATTGCTCTATGTAATCCTGCGACATAAGATACCTCCGAACCTAAAATTTAAAAAATCGACTTTTCGGGCTAATGCATGCCGCCCGAAACTTCGAGGATCTGTCCTGTGATATAGCTTGATTTCTCGTCTGCGAGGAAGAGAACGGCGTTCACGACGTCTTCCGTCGTCCCCACTCTTTTGACGGCGAGGGAGGAGAGGAAATCCGCTCTCTCTTCCTTTGAGAAACGGGCGTTCATCTTGGTGTCGATATAGCCCGCCGCGACGGCGTTCACCGTGACGCCGAGATCTCCCACTTCCGCCGCGAAAGTCTTCGTAAAGCTTTCCACCGCCGCTTTGGACGCCGCGTATGCGCCTTCGCAAGGCGCGGGGCGACGCCCCCAAACGGAGGAGATATTCACGATCCGTCCGCCCGCAAGCATATGCTTTGCCGCCCAAACGGAGGTCTGGAAGACGGAGCGCGCGTTGACGGCGAAGATCTCGTCCCATTTTTCCGTCGTGGTATCCAAAAGGGTGTTATAATCGTCTATGCCCGCCGCGTTTACGAGGATGTCGGGCGCGCCGAAGGTGCGAAGGAGCTCGTCCAAAGCGCGCGAAGTATCTTCCGCGTCCCGAAGATCCGCTTTTTTCGTTACGCAGAGAAGCCCCGGCGCGGCGCCTTCCGCGGCGAGCGCATTCGCCGAAGCCTCGTCCGAAAAATAAAGGATCGCCACGTTGTCTCCTCTCGAAAAGAAGGCGCGCACGATCGCTTTTCCGATGTCTCCGCTTGCTCCCGTCACCACGACTTTCATTCTTTTTCCCTCCAATTCGCCACGAGACGAATGTTGATGATGCCGCTGAAAAGGCGGGATTTTTCATTGTCCAAAAGCGTGGACGTGATCTCCGTTATTTCGAGCGACGGATCCGCATAGGCGGTATATCCGAGAAAATCATAGCCATCTCTTTCGGGGATGGGCAAGGTGACAGACTCGCCGTAGACATAGGTGTCGGGGCAGGCAAAGCGCGTTTTTTCCGCTTCGGTCAGTCCGTCATAAAGGATGGGGTATTCATTGGGCAGAAACCAAGCGCGAAGGGCGAGATCGCCTTTTGTACCGACGGGGATGGAGGTCATCTCCGTGTGGGTGGGATCGAGGGCGTTTGTCCATTTTGCGAAATGGAAAAAGCCTTCGGCTTTCGGCTTTGCGAGAACGATCTCTTTCGTTCCGTCATAAGAAGTGGGATTCGAGGCGGCGTTTCGCCCACGATCCAAGAGATAGGTGATCTGATAAGATTTTGCGACTTCCACGGCGTAAAGGGTGAGATCTTCGGTGAGGGGGGAAGCGGGATCATAAGCCGCTTTCGAGAGAAGATCCGCCGTCCAAATGATGACCGTGCCGGGCGTCGCTTCCACGGAGAGCGCGGGGAGAAGGACAAAGGAGCCTTCCTCTTGCGTGACGGGCTCGGGCGCCGTCGTCTCGGCGGAAAGATAGGACACGTCGAAGCGGACGGTATGATATACCGTCTTGTTTTTCGACTTACAGGCGGGCAAGCAGAGCGTCGCCGCAAGGATGAGGAGCAAAAGGGGGAGAACTCTTTTCATACCATCATTCGTCATACGATTTTTTCAGACCGAACTTATATTTTCCGTCGATCCTTGCAAGCACCACTCGACCCATCAGCCAATCCGATTGGATCGGACCGTAGTCCTCGCTGTCGAAGCTATTGTCACGGTTATCGCCCAAGACGAAAAGCTCGCCTTCGCCCACCGTCCAGGACGCGAGGGGAAGGGTCTTCACGCCGTATCCGTAGAGGGTCTTGGAATGCATGACGAAATCATTCTTCACCGCGCTACCGTTCACGAAGAGCTGCGCGATGCCCGGATTCAGGGGGTCCTCGCGGATCTCGATCGTATCGCCGGGCAGCCCGACGACGCGTTTGATGACGCAGGTGTAGTCGCTGTCCGAGGAGGATTCCTCCTTGACGTGCGGGATCTTATTCACGAAAGGCATCGAATTGAAGAAGTCCGAGATCGTGATGGAATTCGAAGGGTTCTTCGAGGTCACGTCGTCGCTGTTCGGACGATAAAAGACCACGACGTCGCCGCGGCTCACCGTAAAGAAGCGTTTTTGCACGAAGACTTTGTCTCCCTCCGAATTGATCGTCGGATACATGGAGGAACCCACCACGCCGACGGGCGCGAGGAAAAATTGTTGCACGATGCCGACCAAGACGACGGCGATGAAAAAGCATATTACGATCTCGACCAAAAGTCGAAGCGCTTTGCGACCCTCATTGACTTCGCTCATAATCACTTACATCCAAAGGAAATTGTTATAGTATTTATCGTCTGTGTCGGGAAGAATTATCCCGAGCAGTCCCTCCCAATCCTTCATCGGGATGAGCTCTTCCGTTTTGAAATCATCGGTCTCGAGGGAGAGCCGAGTCCATTCTTCGCCTTCCGCTTCGCAGAGGGCCGTATAGCGAATGATGCGGTCGTCTTCCGCCTTCATCAGGCAAACGCGGACCGTCGAATCCGACTTGGAATACACGCTGATATGCAGCGAGGACGCCGTTTCGTATCGACCCGTCTCGGAGAGGATATTCGTGCGAAGGACGCCTTTCCCCGCAAAGCCGGGCACACCGTTCGGGCATTCCGCGATGCGGAAATCATCCTTATGAGAAATAAAGGTTTCTCCCGAATTATCCGAATAAAACCCGTGATCGGACGCCGTGTCCAAGAGGAATTGGCTCGTATGATAAGGGCGCGTCGAGGAGACCAGCGTGCAGACTGTCTTCGCGGCGAAAGTCATCCCACCGGAGATCGTTGCCGTCGCGTAAGAAGTGACCTCGCGATCGCCCGCCCAGACGGGGACGTCCGCCGCGTAGGTGCCGTCCTCTTGCTTCTTCATTGGGAATTCGTGCCAATGGCGATATTCCGCGGGAGCGTTATTATAAGAAACGTGCAACGTGGCGGCGCGAACGCTTCCCGAGGGTTCGTGGAGCACGAAACGAACGAAGCCGTCTTCTTGCGAAGAGGTGAGAGAGAGGTCGGGGGTCTTTTCGCCGCGGAGCGCCTTGTCCAGCCATTTATACGTGGAGAGAAGATCCGCTTCGTCGATCTGCCCATTGAGGCGCGGCGTGACCGCGATGGTGTAAGGAACGTTTTCGGGGATTTGATGGATGACTTCGCCGATCTTTTTCACGTCGCCGCCATGTTGATTCGCCGAGGTGGCGACAAGGCAAGGGCAACGCACCATACGCGCCGCGCTCTTTGCGCTGAGCGCCATGATATAGCTGTCCGCATTCGAGCTGTCCTCTTCGAGGACGGGTGGCTCGGAATAATCCCCCAAAAGCGCGATGAGAGCGCTTATCCTTCTGTCCATCGCCGCCACTTGCCAGGCGACGTCTGCCGCGGAAAGCGTGCCGAGGACAGCCAAAGTGGCTTTCGGATAAAGATATTCGAGGAGGGTAAGGGCGCGACGCACGATCTTCGCCCAAAGGAAGACGGGGGAATGTTTCGCCGAAGGCGTCGCCAAGAAGCGGTCGGGCTTGCCCGCCGCAAAAGAGGCGTAAGCATAGGCAGACGGGTATTTCGCAGCGTTATCATTCTGGTCCGGAATGCCGCTGACGTCCACGGTGACCACGGCGAAGCCGCGTTTCAAAAGCTCGTCGAAACTGTCGGAAATAGGGCGTTGTTCGGGCTCGGTGAGCACGGAGACCAAGATACGTTTGGGCTGCGCCACAGAGGATTTGATCTCCGCAAAAGCGCGGATCTGCCCCTCTTCACTCGTCTCTGCGGTAAAATAGACGCCCTTGCGCCGCAAGTCGCCTTCTTCGTTATTATACGCTATTGCCATGTCGAGCGGCGCGGCTTGCGGGTCGAAATCCTGCCAAAGCTGCACCGGCGTGAGAAATTTGATGATCATCGCACGTCTCCGTTTTTATCTTGCGTATATTGTACTCCGAAAAACCGATTGTGTCAATTATTTTGCGCGCTGCGCGCTATAGCAATGCGCTTACGGGCGCGGGCGCGCGACGTCTCAATGCTCGATCTCTACGCGCCGAGAACCGCTTTTTGCGGATCGTTTTTCGAGGGATATCTTCTTTTTTCGGAGGCGCGCCTCTTCTCTCTTTGCTCGGGTCTCCGCTCTTTTCCCTCTCCGTTTTCGCCGTCTCGCCTCCCTTTTTTCGAGGAGGGGACGAAGCCTTTTTTCAAGGGATGTTTCCACCTTGCGATATCCCTTGAGCAAGGGACTTATCGCCCTTGCCGCGAGCCGTCGCAGAAGGGGAGAAAAGCGCAGAAGAAGAGAGATGGACAGAAAGACGCCGAAAGAGAATGCCGCGAGAGAATAAAGACGAAAGACGCCGCCCGCGGAAAAATAAAGCGAGAGGAAATAAGCGGCGCCCGTTTCGGCGGCAATGAGCGCGTCGCAAAAGATGCGCGCCGAAGAAGAAGCGGAGCCGAGAAGATGAAGAAAGCGCGCAAAGACTCCCGCGGCAAGCCCCGCCGCAAGCATTTTCGCGAAGACGGCGCATTCCTCGAGGATCATTTCAAAAGTCGTTTCAAGAAGCCTTTCGCTTCGGTCTTCGTGCCGTAACGAAGGCTTTCCACTTCGCCCGAGAGCACGAGCGTTCCCTCTTCGAGGGAAAGATGTTCTGCGGAAAAGGCGCGGCCGACGAGCGTCAGCGTTTTTTCCTCGAGTGCGAGTCGCACTTCCTTCTCCCCGAGACTGACGACGGATTTGACGCCCGTCACGGTGGTGAGATCGCGTATCGTGAGGCTGTGTTTGCTTTTCAAGACGGTTTGTTCCATAATTCCCTCCGAGATCGTTTCGATTATGTATATTTTCTCCGCTCGCGGGATATGCCGCATCCTCCCTTCTTTTATAAAGGCGCGGGGATGCGTTTATAAATAATATATACTTGTTTTTCGCGCATATTTCGGAAGAAATTCGATTTTACCTTGCGAAAAAAACTTGAAAAACCGCAAAAAAACGTTTGACAGCGAAAAGGCACGGTGCTACAATGAAGTCAAACCGAAGAGGAAGAAGAGTACGCATAGCCTCTCCCTTCATAGAGAGTCGCGGATGGTGAGATCGCGGCAGGGGATACTAAGCGGAATGGGCTTCCGAGGGCGTAGCGGAAAGGGAAAGCCGAGTATGCGAGCCGGAGTACGATCCTCCGTCAGAAAAGTCGAGCGTATGCAGTACGTTGAGAGTGGGCGCGCAAGCGTCAAGCAGGGTGGCACCGCAGGATACAGTCCTGTCCCGGCAAAAGAAGTTTTTGCTTGGACGGGCTTTTTTATTACTCCCGACCGAGCAGAGAAAGAGGAAAGTACGCTATAAGCGTAAAATACCCGCCATGGCGGAGAAAAGGAGGAAAAACCATGAGTAAAGAAGAAAAAAAAGTTCCGTACAAGATCTATCTCGAAGAATCCGAGATGCCGAAAGCTTGGTATAACGTGCGTGCCGACATGAAAGTGAAGCCCGCGCCGCTCCTGAATCCCGCGACGGGAAAGCCCGTCACCGAAGCGGATCTGGCGCCCGTTTTCTGCGACGAACTCATCAAACAAGAGCTGGATAACGACACGCCCTACATCGAGATCCCCGAGGAGATCCGCAGTTTCTATAAGATGTATCGTCCGTCTCCCCTCGTCAGAGCGTATTGCTTGGAGGAGAAGCTCGGCACTCCCGCGAAGATCTATTATAAGTTCGAGGGGAATAATACCAGCGGCAGCCATAAGCTGAATTCCGCCATCGCCCAAGCCTATTACGCAAAAAAGCAGGGATTAAAGGGCGTCACGACGGAGACCGGCGCAGGACAATGGGGCACCGCGCTTTCGATGGCTTGTGCTTATTTCGGGCTGGACTGCAAGGTCTTTATGGTCAAATGCTCTTATGAACAGAAGCCCTTCCGCCGCGAAGTCATGCGCACCTATGGTGCGAGCGTGACGCCCTCTCCCTCCATGGAGACGGAGATCGGCAAAAAGATCCTTCAGGAATTCCCCGGCACGACGGGCAGCCTCGGCTGCGCCATCTCGGAGGCCGTGGAGAAAGCCGTCACGAACGAAGGCTATCGTTACGTCCTCGGCAGCGTCTTGAATCAAGTGCTTTTGCATCAGTCCGTCATCGGTCTCGAAGCCAAAGCGGCGATGGATAAATACGGCATCACCCCCGACCTCATCATCGGATGCGCGGGCGGCGGCAGTAACCTCGGCGGTCTCATCGCGCCCTTTATGGGCGAGAAGCTCCGCGGGGAGAAGGATTATCGCATCATCGCGGTGGAACCTGCAAGCTGTCCGAGCCTTACGCGCGGCGTCTATGCTTACGATTTCTGCGATACGGGCAAGGTCTGTCCCCTCGCGAAGATGTATACGCTCGGCAGCGGATTCATCCCCTCTGCGAACCACGCGGGCGGTCTCCGTTATCACGGCATGAGCTCCATCCTTTCCGAATTGTATGACGAGGGCTATATGGAGGCGACCTCCGTCGAGCAGACCAAGGTCTTCGAGGCGGCGGAAATGTTCGCTCGTTCCGAGGGCATCCTGCCCGCGCCCGAGAGCTCACACGCCATTCGCGTCGCGATCGACGAAGCCTTGAAATGTAAGGAAACGGGCGAGGAGAAGACCATCCTCTTCGGACTCACCGGTACGGGTTATTTCGATATGGTGGCGTATGGCAAGTATCATGACGGCGAGATGAGCGATTACATCCCGACGGACGAAGATCTGCAGGAATCCATCTCCAAGCTTCCCAAGATCTGAACCTTTCGGAAGCGTTCTCATTGATCGCAAAACCGCGCGGTCAGCGCCCTTTGGGCGCTCGGCTACGCGGTTTTTTATCCTCGGTGGAGAGTCTAAGGACTTTGCGCTTAAGAAAAAGAGAAGAAGGCGCGGTCCTTCCGACGCCTTCTTCATAGGGAGGGAGAATAAGGAATAGTCTTGTTTTTTTTGAGGATGGATCGCATCCGATTTTAGGGCGCCGATGGCACGCGAATTGACCTTCGGTCATGAATCGCACGTCGTGCATGAATTGACCTTCGGTCGTGAATTGCGCGCAACACCCCAAAATGTCTTTGACATTTCGGGGAACCACAACGCGCGCGTGAATTGCGCCTGCGGCGCATGAATTGCACGCAGAGCGTGCATTGCGGTGGAGATGTATTTTTTCGTCATGTTGCACCGAAGGTCCGCGTAGAGCCGTAGGCGAATAGCGAGCCTGCCGAAACATCTCATCCGCTTTTGAAACAAGGTGGAGATCCCTCGAGTGCCTCGGGATGACAGATGGAGGGATATGCGCCCTCCCCTCTCCGTCATCCTGAACGAAGCGGAGCTGAGCTGAAGGATCTCAACCGCTTTATATCCGCTCGGGTTTTATCGACGTCCGCCTCTGCCCGTAGGGGCGAAGCCGCTTGTCGGCGGGGCAGGGAAGCCCTCGTTCCCTTCGGGAAGTTCGGGCATTTCCGCATTTTCCGCGCCTTCTTGACCCATCGGAGGCATCCTGTCACTCGGGGCAAATTCCCCGTCGGGCAGGGTCTCGACGGCGTCGTCGCCGCTCTCACCGAAGCGTCTGCCGCCGGGGTCGCCGTTCATCTGTCCGCCCATGCCGCCCATGCCGCCTCTTCCGCCGCTCTGACCCGTCACCGCCGTGACGGAGGTGCTTGCCGTGCCGTAGGAGAGGGTGTAAGTCCCGCTCGTGAGGGTCGGCGTGCTGATGACGACGTTATTGCAAGCCTTCGGCTGCGTGAAGGAGAGGATGACGTTTCCGCTCGCGTCCGACAGGGTGACGAGGGTATTCGCCGAGATGCGCAGATTCGCATTGATCATATATTGCGTCGCACCCACGGGATCCATCGCTTCGCAGCAGGTGGCGATGACGGTGCCGCCCTGAATGGTCGTGCCGCTTACGCTGTCAAGCGCGGAATTTCCGCCGTTCGTCGGGCCGAAAACGGTGACGGTGCCGCCTGCGATGACGAGCTTTCCGTTGCTGTCCAGCCCGTCTCCGTTGCAGTTCACGGTCAAGACGCCGCCCGTGATATAGAGATTAAAATCATATTTTTCAAGGTCGCCGTTCGCCGCATTGACGCCGTCTTCGGTGGCGTTGATGGTGATATTTCCGCCGGAGATCTCCACGAGAGCCCCCTCGATGCCTTCATAGGCTTTCGTGACGGTGACGTCGCCGCCCGTGATCTTGGTGAGGTACTCGGCTTTGATGCCGTCATCGCCGGAAGCGATGGTGAAGATGCCGCCCGAAATGATGAGATTGCCCGCGCTGTGGATGGCGTCATCGTTCGCGTCGAGGAGGAAGGTGCCGCCCGTGATGACGATGGCGTAATTCTCCTCAAAAGTCGCGGCGTATTTCGTCTCGTTTTCGTCCTCTCCGAGGACGATTCCGGCGGCTTTCAGCGCCTTTCCGTCCGCGTCCTCGGAGGTGGAGGAGGTCGCCTTCTCCGGCGCGCCGCCATTCGTCTTCACGGTGATGACATTTGCCTCTTCGTTCGCGATGTACAGGCAGTTATTCGCCGCGATGCCGTCGTCGCCCGCCGTGACGGTGACGGAACTCTTTTCGATGTAGATATATCCCGCGGTCTTGTCCGCAGCCGCCGCTTCCGCTTCTTCTTCCGTTTCGGGCTCCACGTCGGTCTTGATGCCGTCATTGCCCGCCGTCACGGTGATATTCGCCTCGTGCAGGGAGATCAGATTGCCCGCCTTGATGCCGTTCTTGACGGCGGTCACTTCGAGAGTCGTGCCGATGACGGTGAGGGCGTTTTTCACGCTGATTCCATTCGCGGTTTCTCCCACGGCGAGCACCTTGAGAGTCCCTTGACCGTTGATGGTGAGAGAGCATTTTTTCGCCTTGAGCGCCGCGCTGTCCGCTTCCTTTTCTTCCGTATCCTTGTCGCCGATGCTGTCCGAGATCTCATTCACGGTGTCGTCCGCGATGGTGAGGATTCTCTCGTCCGACGCTTCTTTGAAGACGATCGCCGCCACGTCCTGCTCCTCTGTCGTATGGATGGTGGCGCCGGAAAGGACGATGCGCACCGTGCCTTCCACGTTCTTCGCCACGGAGACCGCGCCGTTCAGCGTGCCGCTGAGGACGTAAGTCCCCGCCGCGTTGATCGTCAGGACGTTTTTCTTAAAAGTCGTGTTTTTCGGGGCATTGTCTTCCGTCAGAGCGGAGAGGTCGATCATAGTCGCGCCCTCCGTCGATACGTTCGTCTGCGCTTCGGTGAGGGTGATGGACGCCTCTTCGAGATAGTCCGCCGCGCTTTCTTCGCTGAGCGTGAGCGATACGGGGGTGCCCGTCGTCTCGCCCGAAGCTCCGTTTTCCGAGGAGCTTGCTCCGTCGCCGCTTTCCGTGGTGGTGACGTTCGCCGAGTTCTCGTTTGTCGCATTGTCGCTTTGCAGCGTGCTCGTCACCGTGCCGCACGCGGCGAGGGCGATCGCCAAAATCAGGATGATCGCGATGAAAATGATACTTTTTTGTTTCATAGTCGTGCCTCCTTTGCTTTTCTTCACCCCCAGTATGCGGCGGAAAACTTAAACGGGACTTAAATCGCAAAACTTTTTCAAAAAATTTTTATTTCTTAGTTTCGACGGAAATTTCCGAAAAAGCCATCCCTTTCGCGGGAAGAAAGAAAGGGTGCGCGCATATATTTTCAGGGGGGCGGATCACGGCGCGCGCGGAAAAAACTTTGGAAAATGCTTGAAATACCGTTCGCGTACGTGCTACAATGAGTGCGTATTTTCGGGCGTATGCCTGCGTATGAGTGATTTTATTACGGGGGAAAGAATATGAAAAAGTTCTGGATCATCCTGCCTATCGTGATCGTGGTGGTCGCCGCCACCGTGCTCGGGCTTTATGCCGCGGGCGTCTTCAAGAAGAGCGGAGAAGAGGAGACTCCGACCGCGCTTGCGAAGGAAGTTACGGCGACGGCTTCGGAGTCCGGCGTCTTCCGCGAGCTTTCCGAGACGACGTATTTCGATATCAAAGCGTCGAGAAAGCCGAACGCAGATAACCTCGATAATTATGTCCGCGTCACGGACAGCAACGGGGACAAAGTCGCGCTTATCGTGGATAATAACGTCAAGCTCGAGGACGGCGTCTATCGCGTGAAAGCGGCGTATGGCTTCAAGAAGAGAGCCACGTACCGCATCCGCGTCTATGACGCAGCCTTCGTCGCCGATGAGTATAAAGATCTCAAGACCTTCATCTTCACCATCAAGGGCGATCCGCAGTCGGCGCCCATCGTGGAGACGAAAGAGGGCATCGTGGAGACGGATATCGCCGGCACGGACGTGGAGACGGTCACCGTCGCGGGTGATACGGAATATGTCGTCACGCTTGCGGCTGCCGCGGAGCATCGCTTCGCCGAAGGCACGGTCCTTCTCGCGAGGAAGCCCGAAGCGGAGCTCTTCGATGAAGAGCTTTCCCTCCTTTATGCAGGCGATATCGCGAATTACGCGTATAACGGAATGGCTGCGTATTACGTCCTCGAAGAGTCCAAAGTGGAAGGGGAGAGAGAGGTCGTCCGTTGCCGCCTCGCGAATGTCAGCGAAGTCTTGACGAAGGCGGATATTTACCAAAATCTCACCATTGACGAGAATAATTTCTCCTTCGACGAGGACGCCCTGCGCGAAGCGCTCGAGAATAGCGAGTTCGCGGAGAATCTGCTCCTTGCGGCGGAAGAGACCTTCGAGCTCTTCGAGAAGGATTTCGACTATGTCGTGAATGACGGCAAGAGCAAGGGTCCCCGTCAGGTCGTGAATTTCAAAGTCGGTCTCGACGGCAATAAGATCATCCTCAATATCAAATACGTCATCACGGTGGCGAAGGGCGTGGACATCATCGTCGGCATCGATAATACCGTCAAGCTCACCCCGTCCGTGAATTTTGATTACGACGTCTCCCTCGGCGATCTCGACTTGGATCTCGACCTCGCTTTGAATATCGACACCGAGACCCGTTGCTATGTCGAGATGGAGACCAAGGGCGGCACGATCACGTGCAAAACCGTGGACGAATTTAAGGAGAAATTCGTCGAGCTCTTGCAAGGCAAGACGAATGAGAAAGCCATCGTCGGCGCCGAGCTCCCCATTTATAGCTATAAATACCCCATTTATTGCTTCGTCCTCGGCATCGAATTCGGCTTGGATCTGAATTTCGGCATCACCGGAGACCTCAGCTTCGAATACGTCTATAATACGAATATCGTCGCGGGCGTCACTTATATCGACGGCGAGTTCTCCTCTTATAAGTCCATGGAGACGTCCCAGTCCGCGAAGGATCTCGTCCTCCTCGGCAAGGTCACGGCGGAAGCGGGCGTCTATGTGAAGCTCACCGCCAGCCTCCTCGAAGTGGCGGGCATCGGCTTTAAGGTGAAAGTCGGCGCGTATGCGGAGATCGGCGGACAGCTCCGTCTCGACATGGAAGCGGCGCTGAATAAGGAGCTCCATGTCATCAAAGGTTATTATGTCACCGGCGGCTTGTATCTCGGCGCGGATTTCCAAGTGAAAGCGGGTGTCGAGCTCCCCGTCATCGGATATAAGGGCGTGGAGAAGACGTGGGAGCTTGCGAAGCTCAAGTACCCCCTCTTCGAGTATGGCTCCAAGTACCTCGTCAAGGAGATTCTCATCGCGGGGAATACCATCCAGATCCCCGGCAAGAGCGTGGAGTTCGGCGAGGTGAAAGTGAATGCGTTCGACCTTTATAAGGTCGACGACGCAAATGCCGTCAATGTCCCGCTGGATAGTTTCTATGTGAATTACATTGAAGACGCGGCGGATTACATCACGCTGAAAGACGGCTATGTCTATGTGAATCCCACGGTCGGAATGGAGTTTTATGCCTCCATCGAGCTCGTCAGCAAGACGGATGAGACGGTGAAGGCGACGGTCACTTTCCATAAGACCGCCGTCATGCCCACCTGCGAAGAGCCTTCCGCCTCCTTCGACAAGAAAGAAGGCACGGGCGACGTCGTCTTCGACGTGAAGCTGAATGAGTCCACCTTCATCGGCGTTTCTGCCTCTGTGGGCGGCGACGTGAAATACGCCGTGGACGAGAAGACGGGCAAGCTCACCCTCTATGGAACGTATCTTGCCAAGCTCCCGCTCGGCGAGCATGTCTTCACGTATAAGTCCAATAAGGGCGTCCTCTATCTCACGGTGAATGTCATCGATTCCACGCCCATCGAGCTTGCGACGGGCACGCCGGAGAAGAAGACGTATTCCAAGAGAGCCGCGGCTGCCGTGCCTTTCGCGCTCAGCCTGAATGGAAATAAGATCACCTCCGTCACGGGCTTGACCGAGTCGGAATATTCCGTCTCGAATGCCGGCACGCTCACCATCTATTCTCCCGCCTTCGCAGGGAAAGAAGCGGGCGAATACGACTTTGTCGTAAATGCGGCGAACGGCACCTCCCTCAACCTCACCGTAGCGGTGGTGGATGACAGACGTCCGGACCTTTATTGCTTCTCCTTCGGCTTCGGCAAGAATGGCTCCGTGAGCCATGACGTCGTGGTCACTTTCGAGAAATATGCTTATGCCGTCGAGGGCGTGACGGGCGATATCACTCGCGCGGATTACGTCATCGAAGGGGATTCCGTCCGCATCTCGAGCGCCTTCCTCTTGAAGCGCGCGCAGGGCACCTATGCTTATGACATCACCTTCCGCGGAGTGGATGGCGGCGCCGTGACGAAGACCTTCACCATCGACGTTTGGGAGAATGTCAGCCTCGTGGCGGGCAATGCTTACGCCGTCTATGATAAGAACGCGCCCGCAAACGTGGAGTACGTCGTGTATTCTTCCACGGGCAGCGTGTCGGTCGCGGGCATCCCCTCTTCGAAATGCTCCCTCTCGGGCAATGTCCTCACCATCCGCAAGGATGTCTTTGCGGATCTTGAGCTCGGCAAGCATACTTTCACGGCTTCCGCAAGCGGCTCCTCTGTGGATCTCATCCTCGAGGTCATCGACACCACCGTGCCGGATCTCTCCTTGGCGGATGGCGGCAAGCTCGTCCTCTCTTATGACAAGTCCGCGGGCGTGGCGCCCTCCTTCGATCTCGCGCTCGGCGCCGCCTCCTTCGACAAGGTGGAAGGGAATGGCGTCGTGTATGACGTCACCAAGAAGTCCGGCAAGACGGTCGTCACCTTCGATAAGGATTATCTCGATTCTCTCGCCTACGGCGAGTACGAGTACGCCGTGCTCACGAGCGTGAACCGCATGATGGTCACCTTGAAGATCACGGACACCCGCGCGCCTTATGCCAAGACGGATACGGTCATCGCGTATACCAAGGGCGGGAATGCGGACGCCACGGTCTCCGTCGAGAATTTCGGCTATGACCTCGTCTCCCTCTCCGTGACGGGCAGCGACGCGCCCGCGCTCGGCGAATATATGTTCGATAAGGATACGGGCGTCTTCACCCTCACGAAAGCTTATCTCGCGACCTTGACGGAGAATGATTACACCACGTT
>JAGCXI010000047.1 GCA_017961365.1 Clostridia bacterium | reverse complement strand
TTTGCCGCTCTGACGCGCCATCTCGTAGGCGAGGGGAATGCCCTTGCTCTCGGCGGTCAAAATGACGTCGAATTCCGGAGATTTCTCAATGAGCGCTTTCGCCGCCGCGACCGTGAGCTCCACGTCGGAAAACATGATGAAGGCGCCGATATAAAGGTGTTCGCCCGCTTTGCATATCGTGAGGTTTCTTTTCAGCCCCGCGATCTCGATCTCATAATACTTTTCCATTAGTCCTCCGTCAGTTCAAGCACGCAAACGTCTTTCAGATTACGATAGCGGCCGTCAAAGTCGAGTCCGTAGCCTATTACAAATTCGTCGGGGATCTCAAAACCGACGTAATCGCCCGTAAATTCCACCTTGCGGCGGCTGGGCTTATCGAGGATCGTGCAGATCTTGATGGACTTCGGATCGCGCTGCTCGAGCACGCGCTTCAGATAAGAGAGCGTGCAGCCGCTGTCGATGATGTCTTCCACGATGATGACGTTTTGCCCCGCGATGGGATGATTCACGTCTTTCAAGATCTTCACTTCACCGCTGGAAACGGTGCCGGCGCCATAGCTGGAGACGGACATAAATTCGAAGCGAACGTCGAGATCCACCTCGCGAATGAGATCCGCAAAGAAGACGGACGCGCCGCTGAGAATGCAGATGAAAGTCACGGTCTCGCCGCGGAAGTCACGATTGATCTCCTCGGCAAGCTCTTTCACGCGACGTTTCAGGTCGGCTTCCGGTATCAGCACTTTTTTTATCTTTTGCATGGCACACCTCCGAAAAATGCTACGAAGATATCATAATGCGCGCGCGGGGATTTTGTCAATCGAATGAGTAAGATCGGAAAAATCGGCGTCGGAGCGCTTTTTCGGCGAAGGAAGGATGTGAAAAATCCATATCTCACGAAATAGCCGACGATTACACGCGTTTTGAGGATTCGGAACGTTTTGTAAAACAAGTGTTTCGCCCTTTCCCGAAATTGTAAATTAAGTGTTGGATATTTTTTGCTTAATTATGTCAAAAAGTCGGAAATATGTGATATAATAACGGAAGGAGATATTATGAGATTAGGTGAAGCAATCGAACAAATTTTAGTAGACAGCGGTTTGTCCATATCGGCATTCTCCAGAAAAGTCGGCTATTCCCGTCAGTACATCTATGAGCTTTTGAAGAGTAAGGACACCGGATTTTGTCGCAAGATCCAGCTCGATACTTTGAAGAAGATCTGTGACGCCACGGGCTATAGTCTCGAGAAATTATTATCGGATATCGGCTATATCAATAAGCCCAGGACTGAGTTTGAGACGAATTCCGTCGTTGTGATCGGTCGCGGCGGAGACAAGGCGTATTATAAGCTCTCGGAGCAGAATATCCAGCTCATCGAGCAGCTCGCGAAGAGCCTCTCCAAAGAGTAAAAAAACGATCATCAAAAAGTTCAAAAAGCAAAAGAAAACGCACCGCCAAAGTGGGGTGCGTTCTCTTTTATATTACGTTTCAGCGTCTTTCGGCGATCGCCTTTTCGAGGATCTCCGCCGCCAGACGAACGAGCTCGGGGCAGGGACGTTTCTTATAATATTCCGCCGTCCGCGGCTCGGGCTGTGCGGTGACCTTCGACTTATCTCCGAGCAGCTCGCGGCAGATGATGGATCCCGTCTCTTCGCGGAAGCTTCCCGCAAGCGCTTGGACGAAGGCGTAATGGGCCCCCGAGGCGCCCGTGACCTTCGGATCGTCATATCCGTAAAGGACGCCCGCAACGATCGCCATGCCGCTCACCGCGCCGCAGACTTCGCGAAGCCTGCCCAGCCCGCCTCCGAAGGAGGAGGCCAGTTTGGCGCTCTCCGCTTCACCGAACCCGGTGAGATCGGAAAAAGCCATCACGACGGACTGCGCGCAGTTATAGCCTTGTCTGAAAAAACTTTCCGCCTTGTCCGCGCGGGTCATGCCATCACAAGTCTGTAGATGTCGATGAGCTCTTTTTCGGAGAAGATCTTCGGCACGGGGTAGAGCGGGTTCGTCTCGTCGAAAGCATGCTTCGCGAGAGCGGGGAGGTCCTCCTCCTTGATCGCCCATTTGCCTTCGATCTTGGTCGGGATCTCCATCTTGCGATTCAGCTCTTCGATGGCGTCGATGAATTTATTCGCCTTTTCCTCTACGCTCGCGCCTTGGATGCCGATGAGATCCGCAAGCTGCGCAAGTTTTTTTTGCGCGGTCTTGCCGTATGCGCGGAGCACGACGGGGAGCAGGATGGAATTCGCAAGTCCGTGCGGCACGCCGTAGAATCCGCCGAGCGCATGCGCCAATGAATGGACGGTGCCCACGTAAGCGCGGGTGAAAGCCAAGCCTGCGCGATAAGACGCATTTTGCATATTCAGTCTCGCTTCCTCATTATGACCGTCTTCGTATGCCTTATAAAGATTCTCGAAAACGAGCTTCACGGCGGCGAGGGCATTCTCTTTCGTGCGCTTGGTATTCGCGCTGCCGATATAAGCCTCCACCGCGTGGGTGAGGGTGTCGAGCCCCGTCGTGGACGTGACGGGCTTGGGCAGATTATACGTCAGCGTGGGGTCAAGCACGGCGTAATGCGGAATGAGGTGCAGATCGTTCATCAGGTATTTATCCCTTTCTTCGGGATTCGAGATGACGGCGGTCACCGTGACTTCGCTGCCCGTACCTGCCGTCGTGGGAACGGCGAAAAGCGTCGGGATATTCCGTCTGACTTTCAAGAGGCCTTTCATCTGCGCGAGGGTGCGATGGGGATTCGCCGCTTGCGCGCCGCAACCTTTCGCACAGTCCATCGAGGAGCCGCCGCCCACCGCGATCAAGCAATCACAGCTGTCATTCACGAAGATCTTATAAGCGTCCGCGATGTTATGCACCGTGGGGTTGGGCACGGCTTCGCCGTAGATGCTGTACGGGATGCCGAGGCGGTCCATCTCGTCGGTCAGAGGCGCATAGATCTTGATGCTGTGGAGGAAGCCGTCCGTCACGATCAAAGGGCGCTTGAGTCCGAGATCGATGAGCTTCTGCGCCACGTTTTTTAAGCAGCCTGCGCCCGTAATGAGCTCCGGCTCGCGCCATTTCATCATCGCCAAACCGACGTACATCGCCTTTTGAAAAGCCCTGTCATATAATTTGCATTTATTGATACCCATAATTTTCATCTCCTTGTCTTCAGGGTAATATCAATTATACTATAACGCCCCGCACTTTGTCAACATGACAAGTCGCGTCTTTCCGAGAAAGGAGAGGGCTTGCGGCGCGGTTTTTGATCCAAAAATTTGACAACTCAAGAAAAAATAAATTATAATATAAAATAAGTTTCTTTGAGCTCGATAGCGGAGGAGGGTCACGTGAAAAAATTATTCGGTGTTTTGCTCTTTTTCCTCATGGCCGGCAGCGCGCTTGCGGGCTGGTTTTTCGGGCATAAAATGATAGAAGAGAAAAAGGACGCTTTGATCACGGAGGTGTCCGGATCTTTGAAAACGCAGTCGGGCATGACCTTCGTCTCGGCGGATCGTGATCGTAGCGTCGTCGAATGCACCGTGAATTACGAAGTCACGGAGATCGATCTGACCGGCGTCTATCTCGAGGACGGAAGCATCGCCTTTTATTATGACGAAGAGAGGACGCGGATCGCCTCCGGCATGCAGCCTCTTTCGGAGGGGACAAATGTTTATTATCTCCTCGCGAAGCAGAAAGTGACGCTTTATCGCTTTATTCCTTATGAGATCACCCTCCAATACACCCTCCGCATCACGCGGAAGAGCCTCGAGGACGACGCGGAACACACGCATATTTTCGGAAATTTGATCGAAGTCGTCCCCGCCACTTGTACGGACACGGGCATGGCGGCGCATTATCGTTGCTCTCTTTGCGGCAAGCTCTTCGACCAAAGTAAGCGGGAAAAGAGAGAGGTGGATCTCGTACTTGCCGTGGATCCCGACGCGCATAGCTGGAATGAGTCCGATCGTTGCATCTTCTGCGGGACGCATAAGACCACGGAAGGACTGAGCTATGTCTATGAAGCGTCTTCGAATAGTTATGCGCTCTCGGGCTATCCCGGGACGGAAACCGAGATATATCTTCCTTCGGAATATGAAGGAAAGCCCGTGACCGCCATTCGCCCCTTTGCTTTCCGCGGGCTTTCTGCGCTGACGTCCGTCGTCGTGCCGGACAGTGTGACGACGATCGGTGCGGGCGCTTTCTCGGGCTGTTCTTCTTTGGAGGAGGTCACGCTCCCCTTTGTCGGAGGGAGGCGAGACGCCGACTCCGCGAGTGAATCCACGCTCTTCGGCTATATCTTCGGCGCGGAGAGTTATGAAGGCGGCGTCGCCGTGGTGCAATACTACGGAGCGACCTCCTTTGCGACGTATTACATCCCCGCTTCGCTTCGCACCGTCAAGATCTCGGACGGAAATATCTTTTACGGCGCCTTCTACGGCTGCGCGAAGCTCACGTCCGTCACCTTGCCCTCCGCCGTGACGAGCATCGGTGACGACGCTTTTTACGGCTGTTCCGAGCTGACGACCCTCGCCGTCCCCGCCACGGTGACGACGATCGGGGAAGAGGCTTTTATGAAATGCGCCGCGCTGAGGTCCGTCTCCTTCTCGGGGAACGATCTCCGCATCATCGGAAGGCAAGCTTTTGCGGACTGCGGCGCCTTGACTTCGATCATGATCCCCTCGGGCGTGACGAGCCTCGGCGAATCCGTCTTTTCGAAATGCGCCTCGCTGCGCGAGATGGCGATTCCCTTCGTGGGGAATGTCGCGCGCGCTACGGCGGGCGGCAAGCAATATCCTTTCGGCTATATCTTCGGCACGACGAGCTATGGCGGCGCGAAGGGCGTGAGCCAAGGAAGCGGCTCCGAGATCACGGTTTATTACATCCCGACGAGCTTGCGCAGCGTGACGGTGACGGGCGGAGAGATCCCGAACGGCGCTTTCGCCTCTTGCTCGACTTTGTTCTCCGTCTCTCTCGGGGAGGGCGTGACGAGCATTGGGGACTCCGCTTTTAAGGATTGCGCCGCGCTGACTTCCGTCAAGATCCCCTCTACGGTGGAGAGCGTCGGAACGGAGGCTTTTTCAGGCTGTTCGGAGCTGAATTACAATAAATACGATAATGCGCTTTATTTGGGCGATGATGAAGATCCTTATCGCATCCTCGTGAAGGCGGATTCTTCCGCTATCGAGTCCTGCGAGATCTTCCGCAAGACCAAGATCATCTGCGAAAAAGCTTTTTCGGGCTGTTCTTCGATGTCTTCCGTGAGCCTCGGCGCCGACGTGACGACCATCGGAGCGGAAGCCTTCCGCGGTTGTTCCGCGCTGGGGACCATCTCTTATGCGGGGACGAAATTGCTTTGGGGCGCCATCTTGAAAGGATCGGATTGGGATAAAGACTCGGGCGAATATGTCGTGCGTTGCCAAGACGGAAACGTCGATAAAAAGAGCACGACGTCTACGCCTACGTGGAGTCAATTGATCGGGAAGGCGACCGACGCGAACAATGGTAGTAATGTGTCGCTCTATTGATCGCAGAAAAAGAGAAAAGGCAGTCAGCCCCCGACGGGGATGAAAACGCCCCTCGACGCGCAAAGCCCAAGGCGCACCGCGTCGCATTTCACAGGGGCTTTTTTCTTGAGAAGCGCAATGTGCGAAGAGGAGGGAAGATATGATCGGAATCATTTCCGCGCTCGGCTCGGAATCGGTGCTTTTAAGCAGTCGGCTGACGGACGCGCGAGAGGAAAAGCATGCCGGAGCTTTGTATCGGATCGGGAAGATCGACGGCGTGGAGGTCGTCCTTGTGGTCTGCGGGGTGGGAAAGGTGAATGCCGCCATGCATGCGCAGGCGATGATGGATTTTTATCATCCCGAAGCCGTTTTGCAGAGCGGTGTGGCAGGGTCGCTCAGTCCTTCCCTCGATATCTATGATCTCGTGATCGGGGACAAGCTCTCTTATCACGACATGCAGGATTTCGTGATCGAGCGTTTCGGTCCTTTGGAGAAGGAGTATTTCTCCGACGCCCCGCTTGTCAAGATCGCGAAAGAGACGACGAACGGCGTCGTCGGCAAGATCGCAAGCGGAGATCTCTTCGTCTCGGATAAGGAGACCAAGCGGGACATCGCCGAGAGGACCCAAGCTCTTTGTGTGGAGATGGAGGGCGCGGCGGTGGCTCATACGGCTCACCTGAACGAAGTCCCGTTCCTTGCCTTGCGGGTGATCTCGGACAGCGCGGACGTGGCGCTCGAAGTGGCGTTCGACGTCTTCGAGAAAGCCGCGGCGAAAAAGAGCGCGGAGATCGTGCTTGCGATGCTCCCCAAGATCAGTCGGGCGCTTTCGGAGAGGAAAAAGAAATGAAAAAATATAAGATCAAAGGCGGAACGATATTGCTTGAAAAAGGCGCTTTCCTCGTCCCCGCGGAGACGGATATTTTCGTCTCGGACGGGAAGATCGAAGCGGTGGGCGACGTCCGCGACGAGACGGGATATGAAGTCTTGGACGCCAAGGGGCTTTTCGTGATCCCCGGGCTCGTGAATATGCATACGCATGCGTATATGTCCTTTATGCGCGGCTGTGCGGACGACCTTCCTTTCGACGAATGGCTCTTCCGCCGCGTGATGCCCATCGAGGATAAAATGACGGGCGAGGACGCTTATTGGTCCACGCTTTTCGGCTGTATGGAAATGATCTCCACGGGCACGACCACCCTCACGGATATGCATATGTTCAAAGGGGACGTTCCGCGCGCCGTGCGCGACGCGGGCATGCGCGCTTTTATCGGGCGCGGGCTCGTGGGGGAGGATCTCGAAAAGGACGGCGCCTCCCGCTTTCGCGAAGCGATGGAGGAGATGACGGAATACAAGTCCGACACCATCGACTTTCTTCTCGCGCCGCATTCTGTCTATACCTGCTCCGAACGTATGCTCCGCCAAATCGACGAGAAGGCGAAGGAGCTCTCGCTTCGCAAGGAGATCCACCTTGCGGAGAGCTTGAAAGAATATGATGATTGCATGAAAGCGCATGGGAAGACCCCCGTTCGCTATCTTGCGGATCTTGGCTTTTTGGATGAAAAGACCATTCTCGCGCACTGCGTAAGGCTGGAGAAAGAAGATTATTCTTTGCTCAAAAGCAGCTGTGCCCACGTCGTCACGAATCCCGCCAGCAATGCCAAACTCGGAAACGGCGCGGCGGATTTCGAGATGCTTTACGGGCAAGGGGTCCGCATCTGTTTGGGCACGGACGGCGCGGCGAGCAATAATACGCAGAATCTTTTCCGCGAAATGAATTTTCTTTCGCTTCTGCATAAGGCGCGGAATTGTTCTCCCACGGCCGCCTCCGCGCAAGCGGTCTTGCGTTTGGCGACGGCGAATGCCGCCGAAGCGCTCGGAAAGAAGATCGGACGCATCGAAGCGGGCTGTCTCGCGGATCTCGTCTTCCTCGACAAGAACGCCATCTCCCTTATGCCCGCGAATGACCTCGCTTCCGCCCTCGTTTATTCGGCGAATGGGTCGGAAGTGGATTCCGTTATGATCAACGGGGCTTTCGTCTTCCGCAAAAAAGAATTCACGACGATCGACCGCGACAGAGTCCTTTACGAAGTCGCGCGCATCGCAAAAAAATACCTCTGAGAGAAAGAATATGAGCCATATCAAAGATCCGAGTTTAGCAAGCGTCGGCAGGAAGAAGATCGAATGGGTGCGCGCCTTTATGCCCAGCCTCGGCGAGATCGAGAGAAGATTTCGCGAGGTCAAGCCTTTTAAGGACTTGCGCATCGCCGTCTCCGTTCATCTCGAAGCCAAGACGGCGAACCTCGCGTACGTCCTGAAAGAGGGCGGCGCGGAGGTCTTCCTTACGGGTTGCAATCCGCTTTCCACGCAGGACGACGTCGCCGCGGCGATCGCTGAGATGGGCGTCGAGACCTTCGGCATACACGGCGTCTCGATGGAGGAATACGAAGACCTCCTCGCGGAGACCCTTGCTTGCCATCCGCACCTCATCGTGGACGACGGAGGGGATCTCGTGCAGCTGCTTTCGGGGCGGTGCGCAGCGTATGCGGACTGTCTCTTCGGCGGGTGCGAGGAGACCACGACGGGCATTCTTCGCCTGAAAGCGAGGGAGAGAGAAGGCAACCTTCCCTGCGCGATGATGGCGGTGAACGACGCGAAAGCCAAGCATTATTACGACAATAAATACGGCACGGGACAGTCCGTTTGGACGGCGATCATGGAGACGACGAATCTCATCGTCGCGGGCAAGACCGTCGTGGTGGCGGGATACGGCTGGTGCGGAAAAGGCATCGCCTTGCGTGCGAAAGGCATGGGTGCGAATGTCATCGTCACGGAGATCGATCCTTTTAAGGCGCTGGACGCCGAGATGTGCGGCTTCCGCATTATGAAGATGGAAGAGGCGGCGCCTCTCGGGGATATCTTCATCACTGCGACGGGATGCAAAGACATCATCACGGAGAAACATTTTCCCTTGCTGAAGGAGAATGCCATCCTCTGTAACGCGGGACATTTCGACTGCGAAGTGGACGTGGCGGCGCTTCGCCGCATTGCGGTCAGGAGGGAAGAGGCGAGGAAGAATATCGAGCGATACGTCCTCCCGAGCGGCAAATCGCTTTGCGTCCTCGGCGAGGGCAGGCTCGTGAATCTCGCTTGCGGCGGCGGACATCCCGCGGAGATCATGGATATGTCCTTCTCCGTGCAGGCGCTCAGCTTGAAATGGCTCTTGGATCATCGTGCCACCCTCGAAAAGAAGCTTTACGTCGTGCCGGACAGCATAGACGACGAGATCGGCAGAGCCAAGCTCGCGGCAATGGGACTGGAGATCGACGCGCTGACGGAAGCGCAGAAAGAATACCTTTTCGGAAGTGATACAGCCCGATGAGTGACTGCGCTTCTCGCCCTTTTAAGGGGAAAAATCTCTTTTCATTTCCTTCGGATTACACCGTCATCGACATCGAGACCACGGGGCTTTCCGCCTCCGCGGCGGAGATCATCGAAGTCTCTGCTCTGCGTTATCGCGGGGATACCCTCGTCGCGGAGTACGAATCCTTCTTGAAGCCGCGCTTTCCCATCCCGCCCTTCATCACCGCGCTGACGGGGATCACGAATGCGATGGTTCGGGATGCGAGACCGCGCAAGGAAGTCCTCGCCGAGCTTTATGATTTCATCGCGGCGGACGTCGTCATCGGGCATAACGTGAATTTCGACGTGAATTTTCTTTATGACGAATTCGAGCGTTATCTCGGCGCCTCTTTCTCCAATGATTTCGTGGACGTGATGCGTCTCTCGAGAAGATACCTTCCCGCCCTTCCGAATCATAAGCAGATCACGGTGGCGGAGCATTTCGATGTCGACACGTCAGGCGCCCACCGTGCGTCCAAAGATACCGAGATCTGCGCCTTGAATTATCTCGGGATCAAAAAGCTCGCCTTGAAAAAATAATTATTTTCCTAAGTATCCGACATTTCCGCGTAAAGACGGCTTTTTTCGCAAGATCCGTGCGCAAAAAGGGTTGAAAAGGCTTTTACGAGTATGCTACAATAAAAGTCTGCTATTCGAGAAGTGAGTATCCGCGCGGGTGGCGGAAGAGGGAAATACGGATGAAAACGAGAGTTATAGCCATTATCAATCAAAAAGGCGGCGTGGGGAAGACCACGACGTGTATCAATATGGGCGCTTGCCTTGTGAAGATGGGCAAGAAGGTCCTCATCGTGGATATGGATCCGCAGGGGAATGCCACGACGGGTCTCGGCGTGCAGAAGCATATCGAGTTTATCAATGAGCTCGGCAAAAAGGATGTCAAGCCCGCCTTGAATATTTACACCGTGCTTTGCGGCAATGTCGACATTCTGAATCCCGAGCTGATCCGCCATACCGAGCCTGCCGGGCTGGACGTGATCCCTTCCTCCATAGATCTTTCTGCCATCGAGATGGAGATGAATGACATGCCGAACCGCGAGAAGGTCTTGGTGAAAGCCATCGAGCCGCTCCTCGGGAAATATGATTACATTCTTTTCGATTGCCCGCCTTCGATGTCCCTCATCACCATCAACAGCATGGTGGCGGCGGATAGCGTGCTCATCCCCATTCAGTGTGAGTTTTACGCGATGGAGGGTCTCGCGCAGCTGCTCGACAGCATCAAGATCATCAAGAAACTCCTCAATCCGAAGCTCTCCGTGGACCACGTGCTTCTCACGATGTACAGCGGACGGTATAAGCTCCATCAGCAGGTGGCGGAGGAGATCAAGAAGTATTTCGGGAATCGTCTCTTGAAGACGAAGATCCCCGTGAACGTGCGCCTTGCCGAAGCGCCGAGTTTCGGGAAGCCCATCATTTTATATGATAAGAAATGTACCGGCGCGGTGGCGTATATCCGCGCGACGGAAGAATTTTTAGCAAGAGAGAATAAGAGGAAATAAGTATGGCGAATAGTAGATTAGGAAGAGGTTTTGCCGCGCTGATATCCGACATGCGCGAAATCGACAGCCCGGAGATCGAGACGTATGACGAAAAAGGCGAGCTGAAAAGCGGCGTGAACGAAGTCTCCATCGACCTCGTGCGCGCAAATCCTTTGCAGCCGCGTAAGACTTTTGACGAGATCTCCCTTGCGGAGCTTGCGGACTCCATCTCGGCGCACGGCATTTTGCAGCCCCTTGTCGTCGTGAAGAAGGACGCGGGTTATGAGATCGTCGCGGGCGAGAGACGCTTCCGCGCGGCGAGGCTCGCAGGGCTGAAAGCCGTCCCCGTCATCGTGAAAGAGATCTCCGAGAAGGAGAGAAGGGAGATCGCTCTCGTGGAGAATCTCCAAAGAGAGGATCTGAATCCGATGGAAGAGAGCGAAGCGCTCTACACCCTCCTCAAAGAGAATGACCTTACGCAGGAGGAGCTCGCGAAGACGCTCGGCAAGAGCCGTCCCGCCGTGGCGAATGCCCTCCGCCTCCTGACCCTCCCCAAAGAGATCCAAAATATGGTGCGCGACCTTTCCCTCAGCACGGGACATGCGAAAGTGCTCCTCGGCGTGAAAGTGCCGGAGCTTCAGCTCGCCCTTGCGAAGGAAGTCGTCCAAAAGAAGCTCTCCGTGCGCGATCTTGAGACGAAGCTCGCCGCTCTCGTGGCAGAGAAGAAAGAGCCTGCCGCCAAGAAAGCGGTCTCCTTGGAGCTCCGCTCGATGATCGACGATATGCAGCGCGTCTTCGGCACGAAAGTGCGCGTCGCCGGCAGCGACAAGAAGGGCAAGATCGTCATCGATTATTATAATGAGGACGACCTCCAGCGCATTTTCGAGCTCGTCGAGAGGCTCAAGGAAGGGGATTGACCCTCGCCGCCGAAAAGGGGAGAGAGGCCGCTCCCGCGCCTTCGTCAAACTTCGCGCCGAGAATTGCGGTTTTTCAGTTGACAAACCCGCCGCGCGATTATATAATAAACACCGTTGATCGATCAGGGATCGCGTAAGTCGTTCCGACCTTCGCTTCCGATCGTTAGGACACGAATCACTTCATCAATACTTGCGCCATTAGCCCAACTGGATAGAGCGTCGGTCTACGGAACCTGCTCCAAGTCATCGGCTCGTGTGCGCCTCGCGGCAAAGACCGCTCAACGCAATTAACGCCGAGCCTTGTCGCTACCCCAAGAAATCTCGCGATTTCACGGGGACCCCACAATTTGTTCTAGCCTTCGCTTCCGATCGTTAGGACACGAATCACTTCATCAATCTTGCGCCATTAGCCCAACTGGATAGAGCGTCGGTCTACGGAACCGAAGGCTAGAGGTTCGAACCCCCTATGGCGCGCCAAAAAAGAATTGCTCGAACCATTCGAGCAATTCTTTTTATGTATTTTGCGAACCCGTGAGCAAAATATACATCATGCACCCCAAAGGGGTGTACATCATGCCGAGCAAGGCGAGGTACAAATGCTCCGCATTCGCAAAACATGATGTATCGGCGTGCGCCGACATAATGTACTTGCCGATGGCAAGCATTATGTATTCCCTGCGGGAACATTATTCGAACCGAAGCGTAGCGAGGTTTGGTATATCATCAAGCACAAGGTGCTTGCATATCATCACGGCGCCAACCGTGTATTATATCGTCCGCTTTGGTTTGATGATATACAGCGCCGATGGCACTGATGATATGCAATACTTCGTATTGATGATATGCACGCATCCGCGTGATGACAAGGACTTCCCATCGAAGTCCTTATTTTTATTGCATTTTTCACGACTGATTTCAGTCACAAATGAAAATGCACAAAAAATGCAGCAAAAATGCAAATTCGACAAAAAAGAGGTGCCTCGGTTGTCCCAAGACACCTTTTTGGTGTGACATGAAAGGATCTTAATTACTTTGCCGCTTCGTAAGCATCGTTCAGCAGTGCTCGGATGTCTTCCGCGGAATATCCGGCATCCAAGACCACGCTGTACCAAGCAACTTTGGCTTTAGGGAAGGCGGAGCGCATGATTTTGTGCCCTTTTACGCGAGCATTCTCCACGCAACTTTCGCTGAGACGGAGCAAGAGCAAGAGAGCGGAATCTGTCTCATATACGTAAGCAAAGCATCTCTTTCCGGTCTCCGAGACTGCGTAATGGGTGTCTGCAAGCGGCAGCCCCGTCTTGGTTCTATTGCCGCGGGCATTGATCCCCACCTTGTCGCCGTATTCCTCGGTCAGATAGTCTGCGATGCCTTTCTTGCTACGATGGATCTTTGTGGCAGCTGCTTTCGCCATAGCGAGCGACTCTTTCAGGGAGAGTCCCTCGTCCGTCGCCGGCTTGCCGCCGTTCATCAAGTAGGCGTCGTCCAAGATCTTCTCGATCTCTTCCGGCGTAAAGCTGTCATCGATGATCACGCTGTACCAAGGCAATTTGCTCTTCGGGAATGCACTTCTCTTGACAATCTGGTGTTTCTCCGTGAGAGCTTTACCGTATTCGTCACCCATTTTGACAAGGAGCATTGTCGTGCCCTCGACTTCGTAAACGTACACGAAGCACTTTTTGCCTTCCTCGGAGACGGCGTAATGAGTATCTGCAAGCGGGAGTCCCGTCTTGGTCACGTTGCCGCGCATATTGCATTCGACGTTCGAAGCATATTTCAACCTGAGATAGTCCGCAATATATTGCTTGTTCACTGCGTTGTGCGACACCGTCGAGCGAGCAAGTGCGATGTTTTCTTTTAGGGAAAAGCCCTCGTTCTTCGTCTCGACTTCTTCATTAGCGGAAGTTTCTCCCTCGGTGAGAGAGCTTTCCTCTTCCACGTCTGCGACATCATCTGCTGCGACTTCTTCGATGACTTCCTCTGCCGTTTCTTCGACCGGCGTTTCTTCCACTGCCTCGATCACGTCGCCTTTGACGTCGCCGTCTTCTACGACGATCTCCTCCGTCATTATGGCGAGGAGCGCCTTTTTGAGGTCCTGCACGCAGCGTTTTTCATTGAGATACTGCACGGACTGCAAGAGGACATCTCCCTTTTCGCCCAAGAAGGAATAACGATATACGCCCGCCGCATCCTTTTCCAAGACGAACTTGGGCGCGGGGAGGCATTCTCCGCCTCTTACGCGGTTTTCCACCTTGGCACCTTCGCCTTTTTCACGAAGAGCTTTGATGGCCAAGTACGCCGCCTTTTCCGATGCGAAGGGTCCCATTTCCTTGGAAAGATTATCACCATCTCCGCAGTACAGCACGAAGGCGCACTTGCCGGCGCTGTCCTTGATGATATGATACGTGCCCCTCACTGCGCCCTCCACGGGTGTTGCCGCCTCTATAACGTCGGGATCTTTCGGTTCCTCTGCGATCTTTTCTTCCTCACCTCTCTTCTTCCACCTGAAGAAGATCAATGCTCCGTATGCCGCCATCACAAGGAAGGCAAGAACAAAGGTGACGATAGAGATGGGCGTAGCGTATACGCAAAGCGCTGCAAGCGCCAAGATAAAGATCAGGACGGACGCCGCACTGCCGATCAAGAGGAGAAGATCGATGAAGCCGAAGAGCACGATCTTAGCGAGAAGCGGCTTCAGCGCGCCGAGCTTTAACTTCTTTGCAACAGCGCCTGCCTTCGGATACCACAGGATGAAGTAACAGGCGAGATAGAGGAGTTCCAGTATCACGAGTGCGAATATCACCCAGCCCATAGCCGTGCTGACACTCTCCTTCTTATCATAAGAAGCATAGATTTCCTCCGCCTCGGTGAGCGTGTCGTAATTGTCCACAAGCTCTTTTTGTTTTTCGGTAAGTTCATCATAGGCGGTGCGCGCCTCTTGAATCGCGTCCTTACTCTTCGGATGCTTGACTTTGCCAATAGCGGCGATCAAGGTCTTCACGTTATTTGCCTTTGCATTGTCTTCGAGATCGTTATAGGCGTCCTGTGCGGCGGGCAATTTCGTATGATTCAAGACAAGTTCTTTCTGCTCGGGGGTCAATGCTTCAAAGGCTCCCATGGCGGTATCGATCTTCGCCTTACTTTCAGCCGTGTACTCAACGGTGCCGATCGCATTGATGAGGTCCATCGCCTCGTATGCTTTCTCGGCATTGATCAAGGTCTTCAGAACGTCGGCAGGGAAGGTGGCCTTTTGATCTTCCGTTAAGGCGTCGTACATTTCTCTTGCCGCGTCGATCTTGTCCTTGCTGCCTTCTGTGTATTCCACGTCTCCGATCTTGTTGATCTCATCCATCGCATCAATGATAGCCTCGGCGTCTTCGAGTCCCTTGACGAAAAGCTCGTTCACAAGCGCCTTTTGGTCTTCCGAAAGGGCGTCATATGCGTCTCTTGCATCATCAACTTTATCTCTGAATGATTGGGTGTTTTCAGGGGTTCCGATGATCGCAATTACGCCGAGCGCATCATATACGGCTTCCTTATCTTCAAGGTCTTTGACTACGCTGTCGGGGAGCAGATCGGCGATTTTGTCGTTATCGAGAACTGCATCGATAAGTTCCCTTGCCTTGTCGATGAGATCCTTGTCTTCGGGCGTATTCTCCACCTCACCGATGGCATTGACCGCTTCCATCGCATTCTTGACGTTAGCGGCGTCATTTAGTTTGCTGACAAATGCCGGTCTTACGAGGGATTGTTGATCTTCCGTGAGACCATTAAAGAATCTTTCCGCTTCGTTGACCTTGTCGAGACAGTCTTTCGTGTTCTCGAGAGGCAGCGGGATCGCATCGATCTTGTCCATTGCCTCGTATGCCGCTTCGTCGTCGACCAATATCTTCAAATATTCTTCGGGAAGAATGGACGCTTGATGATCGGAGAGGTCGTCAACCACTGCTCTTGCCTGCTCAATATAGTTCTTGATTTCGTCGACGTAATAGAGGGTACCGATCGCCTTGATCGCCGAGACGGCGTCCTGCACGCTGTAATAATCGTCGTTGGCTTGCGTGAGCACGTCCGCGTTATTAACGAGAGACTTTAGGTGTTCGGAAAGCGCGTCGTATGCTTGGTTTGCGGCATCGATCTTTTCTTCGCAAGCTCCGGAGTATTCGACTGTACCGATCGCGTCGATCAGCACTTCGATGTTTTCCACAAAGGTGTTTTCCGCTTCTATCAACTCGTCGTAGTTGCTGACGTATTGTTTGAGTTCATCATCCACGGCATCGTATGCTTCTCTTGCCGCAACGATTTTCTCTTGACTGTCGGGATAGGTTACCTCACCGATGGCGGCAATGGCAGCCTCGGCATAAGCGACCTCCGCAAGATACAGGTCGTCCAAATTGCCGATCGAAGAGAGTTGATCCTCGTCGAGATCGGCGATCATATCTTTAATCAAGTCGATCTTTTCTTTGCTCCCCGGATAGTTCACTTCGCCGATCGCGGCAATTGCCTCCTCGACAAACTTCATTTCCGCATTGTACAGCTCGTCCAAGTTTGTGACCGCAGCCAATTGCTCGTCGTCAAGATCGGAGATCGCGTCTTTCGCCGCCTTGATCGCATCTTTACTGCCGGGATAGGTCACCTCGCCGATCGCGTTGATGGCGCCGATGGCATAGTCCGTTTCCGCATCCTTGAGGTCAGCCAAATTGCCGACCAAAGACAATTGATCGTCGTCCAGAGCGGCAACCGCCGCTTTTGCCGCATCGATCGCATCTTTACTGCCGGGGTAACTCACGTCGCCAATGGCGTCGATTTTACCCATTGCGTCAAACAGTTTCTCAGCGTCTTCTAAGTCACCCAAATTGTCAACTTCCGCCAATTGATCGTCGTCAAGATCTGCAATGGCGTCTTTCGCCGCGTCGATAGCATCTTTACTGCCCGGATAACTCACGTCGCCGATAGCGGCGATGGCGCCTTTGGCAAATTCCGTTTCCGCATCCTTCAGGTCGTCCAAATTACCGACCAAAGGCAGTTGATCGTCGTCCAGAGCGGCAACCGCCGCTTTTGCCGCATCGATCGCATCTTTACTGCCGGGGTAACTCACGTCACCGATGGCGTCGATCTTACCCATTGCGTCAAACAGTTTCTCCGCGTCTTCTAAGTCGCCCAAATTGTCAACTTCCGCCAATTGATCGTCGTCCAGGTCGGCAATGGCGTCTTTCGCAGCGTCGATCGCATCTTTACTGCCCGGGTATGTCACGTCGCCGATAGCGTCGATGGCGCCTTTGGCAAATTCGGTTTCCGCATCCTTGAGGTCGCTCAAATTACCGACCAAAGGCAGTTGATCGTCGTCAAGGTCGGAAACAGCGTCTTTCGCCTCGTCGATCGCATCTTTGCTGTCAGGGTAGCTGACCTCGCCGATGGCATCGATAGCACCCTCTGCATAATCCGCTTCCGCTTCTTTCAAGGCATTTTCATAATCGCCGAGCATCGCTTTTTGGTCGTCGGTGAGGTCGGAAACGGCGTCCTTTGCCTCGTCGATCGCATCTTTGCTGCCCGGGTAGCTGACCTCGCCGATGGCATCGATGAGCAGGACGACGGCGTCTACGGCATTGTAATCGTCTATAGCCTTTTGCAGAGCGTCCTTCGTCTCTTGCGGAATGAGAGCTTTCTCTTCCTCCGTCAAATTATCGTAGGCTTCTTTTGCCGCGTCGATCGCATCTTTGCTGCCGGGGGTATAGCTCACCGAGCCGATGTTGCCGATATAGGTGGAGACTTCTCTTGCTTTGATTATTTCCGCCGAAATGAATATGGGATAGTCGTCTCCTGCCATCCAAACTTCACCGTTTCTCCAGTAACCGGCATTACCGCCGAAATTGGAGAGATTCTTGAACTGTTCGGTCGTCATCGCATAGCTGTTCGTATCGGTGTCGCTTCTGTAATAGGAAATATACACCTCCGAGCCACTTTCTTGTTTGCCTGTCAGTTGTCCCACGTTACTACCTGTTCCGGAGACCGTTCCTACGTTGTGAGAAATGCGGATCTTGCATCCGTAGGGTAGGTTGCCGATCAATCCGCCGACGTAGTCCGTTCCTTGGATCGCCCCGGTATTGTAGGTGTTTTCTATTCCTGTCTCTTCTGCTCCGTAAGGTCTTTCTATGTATCCGACGATACCGCCCGTATAATCGGAGGTACCGACGATGGCTCCCGCATTGCAGCACTGTTCAACGGGGAAATCCCACCAATCCGTCGCGGAAAGCAAGGACCCGACGATGCCGCCCGTTCTTGTATAGCCGCTCACATTTCCGCTATTGGAGCAATTCCATACTTGCCCTCCGCCGCAATAACCCGCGATACCGCCGATCCGCTCCCTGCCGATCACGTCGCCGCTGTTGGTGCAATTCTTCACGATACTTTTATCCATGGTGATACCGACGATGCCGCCGCAAGTGCCGAAAGTATACATCCCCTCCTGCTCCGTTGCTCCGGTGACGGAGGCAAAGTTTTTGCAGTTTATCACTTGTCCCCAGTTATAGCCTGCGATACCGCCCAGATAAAATATGCCGGTAATGCTTATTCTATTGACGCAACCGTCAATAATGCCATTATTCATAGCGGCAATACCGCTTACGTAAGATTTGCCGATAATCGTTCCTTCCACCGTCAAGTTTTTGACCTTTCCCTCGGTCCCGACAGAATAAATCAAAGCGGCGTAATGATTATAATAAGTATAATCGTTGCCATCGACCTTGTCCGAGACGTCGATATACAGACCCTTGACGGTATGTCCGTCTCCGTCCAGCACGCCGGTAAATCCCCTGCATTCCGACACTTCGTAATAAGGAGACCATCTCTTATACGGATCATTCTCGATGCCCTGATAGGTACCGATAGGCACCCACTGATGGTCCTCATCGCACTCTGCGTCGATATCGCATACCAGCTTGTAGCTGGCAGAGATCACATCGTTGATCCTGAATAATTGTTCTTTCGTGCTTATCAAAAACGGATCTTCGTCCGAACCGATCCCCTGTCGTCCCAAATAGTCATAAAGCACGACGGCGTTTGCATATTGCTTTTGATAAAACGCCAGATCGGATGCTTCACGATCCGACAAACATTGTTTCCATTCTACCGACAAAGCGTCATACGCCTCCTGCGCGGCGTCGAGGCGTTCTTTGACGTCGGTCGAATAGTAGATCTTGCCGACGGAATGGATCTTTTCGAGTACGGCGTAGACCGAAACTGCTTCGTCAAGCTTTTCACCGTATTCGTACGGGATAGATTTTTTTTGTGCCTCGGAAAGCAATTCGTAAGCCTTCTTCGCAGTGTAGATCATCGGACCGTCGTCCGGGAAGGAATAATAGCTTCTATCTAAGAACTTGCTGATCTTCGATATCGCGTATGCGACGTCGAGGGAATCGGCGCTTATGAAAACGGGGCCCACGTCGCCGATCACCCAACAGTAATCAAAATCCAAATAATAACCGGTCGAATACCAGTAGGTGGTATCTTTGAACGTCTCTTTGTCTTTCAGCTCTGCGCTGCTCTTTTTGGTGGCATCCCCATCGTTTTCAGCCGTGCCCTCTTTATAGTATACGTTTTTGACCGTTGCGTTCTCTCCGCTGTAAAAACTACGACTGGCAACGCCGCCGTAACTCATCTTCTTCGTGCCGCTGGCGGCATTGACCGTGAGGGTCCCGTAATTGAGGCAGTATCTGATCATTGCGGAATAACCTGCCGCGCCTACGACGCCGCAAATGGCGGCGTTTTTATCGGTGGTGATATCGCCGGCGTTATAGCAGTTTTCAACCAGCGACTGTTCGTCGTCGTAACTGCCTTTTTCTTTGACGCCCCCGCACCTTCCCACGATGCCGCCCACAGACGGATCGTTGGCGTAACTCTGGCAGGTAACGTTTATCGTTGCGGCATTGTAGCAATAAACGACCGAAACGTATCTGTGGATTGCCCCTGCGATGCCGCCGATATCGCTAAAGCTGCTTGCGCTCAAGGCACCGTTATTGACGCAATTGACGACCAAGCTGGGGATGGATAACTTGGTCTCACCGTCATAATACCCTTGGATATATCCTACGATACCGCCCAAAGAGCTATACCCCGTTAAGGTGCCTTTGTTGGTCGCTCTGCGTATCACGGAACCGGGCATTGCTCGCCCTGCGATGCCGCCGATATTGGAATTGCCCGTCACGTTTACCTTATTAACGCAATTATCCACCGTACCGTACAGCGCCCCGACGATGCCACCGACGTAGTTACCCGCTGTGAGCGAGCCCTCTACCGTAAGGTTGCGGATGATACCGCTCTCATCGTTAGCGCGCCCGACCACACCGAACAGCCCGACATAATCGTTGACGAAGTTTTCCCACGTAGTGTCAGCATCGTTATAGTATAACCCGCTGACCGTGTGCCCATTTCCGTCAAAAACACCGAGAAAACCCATCTCGTTGTAATTATACTCGAAGTAAACGTTCTCATTCAGCACGCTGATAGGCACCCATTGATCCTCCTCACTTCCGTCGAGGTTTATATCGGCGGTGAGTATGGCGCAAGCGTAAACGTTTTGGGTTTCGCCGTTCGTCCCGTTGACGATATCGCGGAACTTTTTGAGTTGAGCCGCCGTCCCGATCTGATAGGGGGACGCTGCCGTTCCGTTGCCCTCTCCGTCCCAAGCCGCTTGCGCCGTTTCGGCAGAAGGTGCGGCGATGAACGCCATCACACCGAGGATGAGCGCCAGACACAAGATCAGCGCCACTGCGATTACGCTTGTTTTCCGTTTCGTTTGTACCATTTCTCGTTTCTCCTTATCGTAAAGGTTTCGGCATCTTTTAAAAAGATGCTTTTTCATATAGTAACAAACAGAGCGCCACAGAAGTGCAACAAAAATCGGCAAGCGTGGAGTGCTTGCCGATTTTTAAAAGTGACAAATTCTCGATTTTCGACTAAAAGCCGGAATCAAATACCGCCCATGAATATTGTGCCATATACTCGCCACGATAGGCGCGGACGGCGTTGGGATCGTTCCTTTTGTAAGCGTAGGCGTCACAATCGAGTTTTTCGGGATCAATGGAATAGGCGTTGCGGCGCTTGAGAAAGACATCCTCCGCGCCGACGGCTTTTAATGCCGCTTGCAGGTCTGCGATCAAGTTGCGCAGATAGGACTTGTGATCCTCATCCCACAGGACGGCGTTCAGCTCATTGACGTTGACCGACGCTCCCTCGCGATCGACGAGGTAGGCGAAGAGTTCTTTTGTCTTGGCATAACGGAAGTTCAAGGGCGTGCCGAGGGAGAACACCTCAAAATTGCCGAAGCATTTCACTTGCAACTTTTTCGTCGGTTTGATCTCCACGGGATATCGTAGAGCCTCTATCTCCAACTTCACCTTTTCCTCACTGACGGGCTTTGTGACGTAGCCGGAGGCGTGCAGTTTATATGCATCCAAGGCGTAATGATCGTAGGCGGTAACGAAGATGATATTGACCTGCGGATTATTCTTTTTCAGTTTCTTCGCCAGTCCGATGCCGTTCAGAACGGGCATCTCAATATCAAGAAAAGCAACGTCAATATTTTCGTCTGCGGTTTCCTCCGCGGCGAGGACAGGATTACTGTAGCGCAAGTATTCACAATCCGCCGACAAAACGTTTTTGACCGCATTTTCCAAACGCGTGAGCTGTAATTCTTCGTCATCCACGAGCAACACTCTCATATTCTCTCCTTATGAAAGACGACCGTGACAGAGGTGCCTTTCCCGATTTCGCTGCGCACACTTATTTCACCGTTGCAGGCTTTTTCGATGCGATATTTAATGTTATTGATCCCGAAGTGATCGCGTTTGTCCCGATCGACGTTTTCGAAGTCGAACCCTACGCCGTCGTCCGCGACTTCCACTACAAAGGCACATTCCGTTTCGTAGGTTTTCAGGATCAAAGTGCCTCCTTCAAGCTTCTTCAAGATACCGTGTTTTATCGCGTTCTCCACGATGGGCTGAATGGCGAGCGGCGGAACTAAGAAGTCGGTCACCTGTACGTCGAAAACCGCGTTGATCCTATTGCCAAAGCGCAACTTTTCCAGCGAAACGTAGGTCTCGATATGGCGGAGTTCGTTCTCGAAGGGGATCAGTCGGGTCTCGGTCAACGACGCAAGGTTATGTCTGAGATATTCGGTGAAGTCGTCGAGCGCCTTCTGTGCCTTTTCGGGATCGAGCGGGATCAAAGTAGAGATCGCGGAAAGAGAATTATAAATGAAATGCGGCTTGATCTGCGAGAGCATGAGCTTGATTTGCGTTTCTTTGTTCTTTTCCTCTTCTTTGGCAAGGTCGATATTCTTCTGAATATTCACGAAGAAGAAAAGCACCTCGATCGCCACGATAATAGATGCGTATGCGATGGCGTATCCTTTGAAAACGTTTTGCAAAATGATGGCGATAAGGGGTAGAAAACAATACAGAGCAAATGCGGTCTTCTCGCGTACATTCAGTTTGTTATTACGCAAAGTCAAAACGAAAACAAGGAGAAATATCACGAACTGATACCCCTGCGAGAGGATCATCGTGCGGCTACGCAGATAGACGCCGCTCTCCGCCGTGAAGAAAATGCCCGTGAAGATATTGACGACGTCGAGGATCACGAAGAGGGAGAAAAGCGCAAGATTAAGGAGAGAATAGTATTTCTCTTTCTCCGATGGGAAGGAAAGATAACGGCGCATATATTTGAACAGCATAAATACCTCTATGTTGTTCATTATGTAAAAGGCGGTATAAAAGCCAATGATGTAGGCGTTGCTCGTATATACGATTTTGACGAGAGTAAAGGTCAAGTACGTCGCGAAGTGAATGACGGTAAAAAGGAAAAAATCGAGAAGACTTTTCTCGTCCTTCCGTTTTTCTTTTTTCAGAAGCAAATTGACGACATGGATCGAGAGGATCAAGATCCCCATGATGCACACCGCCGCATTGAAAACAGCGTTGTTGGTCATAGTACTTGCATTATATCATATCGACACAGTTTTTTCAATGCAAGTAATGGAAGTTGCGGTCAATTTATGGTTCTCTGTTTAAGGGCTCTGAACCACAAATTCGTAGCCGGTTTTCAGCTACAACCGGAAATGCACGAAAAATGCAGAGAAACAGCGATTATCCGGAAATAAAGAGAATTAAAAAACATTATGCAAAAGCATTTTTCTTGCATTTTTTGTGTAATTTTGTTAAAAAGGAGTCAAAAAACAGAAAATTATCTATACTTAGGCGTCATTAAACGGCAGAAAGTGGGCTTAAAATAGACAAAAATGCCCTGCCTACGGAACCGAAGGCTAGAGGTTCGAACCCCCTATGGCGCGCCAAGCAAGAATAATACGAACCAAGGGAATGCCCCGAGGTTCGTATTATTTTTTATACAAGATAGGTTTGGGATTACACTTCCTATTAACTCAAAGTAATGTAATTATTCATCAAACACATCTGTTCCTGTAAAGTCCATCAAGAATGCACCATAGTATTGGAAGATGCTCGTTACCGCGGTTGACAAATCCTCTTTTATAATTGCCAAAGTTTCTTTATCTAGCACATCATCACCGCTTTGATTATTATAGTAGCCATACATCATAGTGTAAATCATTAAGGAATGAGCATATATGCTTGTGATATACTTTTTACCTATCCTTTCTACAGATACGCCTGGTTTGTTCATCTGCTTTTTAATCAAGTTTGAATCCATATTGATCAGAATTTGCTCAATGACTCCATTGTCGGTCAGGTTGAATCTTACAATATCATTGGCTGTAATGGGTGGATTCTGCCCATCCCAATCATCTTTTGTAACTTTTATTAATGAGGGTAGGTTTAAATCCGGAACTTCTTTTGTTTCAGGATTTCCCTCCTTCTTTTCTTTGGGCTCCTCAATTCCGATGAAAACCACTACTTCGATATTTCCACTTGCGGAAATCATCTTTGCGGATATTTCAAACATATCACCCACTTCGGTTTTATCTGTGGTTTCAAAGGATAATTTTATTTCACCGTCATTAGGTCCTGACCTGCTAATTCGAAGTTTATCATCAGGAGTCGATGGTAAATGTCCACCACCCCCGCCGGAATGACCGGAATAGTTCAAGATGGAAATCTCCAACTCTCCTTTATCCATATTCCTTGTAAGGAATTCATTTTCAACATTCGTTTCAAAGGTAATGCTACCTTTACCACCAAGGGGAACGGCTTTGTATAACTTTCCATCTTTCTCTTTTAGGTTTGTAACTCTAAAATACGAAGGAAATCTGCGCAATTGCGGCTTTTCTTCGCTTTTCTTTTTTCCTGAAGTGCCCTCTCGTTGAACTTCTTTTTTTGTAGTAAACGGATATAATCCGTTCATATTCGACAATAACCTTTTGATGTTTTCATTGCCTTTTAGATTGGCAAAAAGGTTTTGGATTAATTCTTTATCGTCTTTAGACTCTAATAATTCTTTTCCTTTGTATTCTTGATTCAATTCTTTTAGGCAATCTTCGTTTTTTAACAAATCGACAATCTGCTCTCTTAACTTAGTATAATGCTTACCTTCGCGCATCCTATCTCGAGAAGACATAAACATTTCGTTTCTCACACTCGTTTTAATATTAGAACAATCGACGCTAATTAGCATATATTCTCGAAGTTGTCTAAATCCTAAATCTACGCTAATAAAGGTTTTGTTTTCGCTTCCTTGAGTTTGTCCATTTAACGTGAAAATAACGGATCTTCCACGTATAAACTCCGGGTTCTTTACAGTTTGATTGAAGACGGTTATTTCTATAGGAACTTTTGCTCCAAAAGTTTCGATATCCTGAATGGCAAAAGAGAAAGTCTTGTGTTTTTTCTCTCTTTCATCAATTGCAATACGGGTTTGATTTCCCAACATCAACTTTTCTTTTGAATGTCCTCTAAAATCTCTCTGTTCGCATATAAGAATCGGCAATGCACTATCATATAGTAATGTGTTTAATTCACGCCACAAATCTAGCGTGGCATCCGTTTGGCAACCTCGAGAAAATTCATAAGAGTACATTTTAATAATTGTGCCATCAATAAATAAAGCATCCTCTAATCCTAAGTTTAATGATTCTGCACGAAAACTTGGTACTTTTCCATCTATCGTGAAGTATTCATACCACGTGCATTTCTTCGTATTTTCCTCCTCACTAGATAAGGGGTGTTTTCTTACCAAGGTAAAGCCATATAGGTAGTCATCTTCAGATTCGCAGAGTTCTTTGCTTTTACGAGAGATGATTAATTGATACTTTTCATCTCCACCACAAAAGAGAATAGCTCCAGTAGATCCCATATTGAACTTTCCCTGAACGAAAGGGATATCCATTTTATTACCACTATGTAAAGACAAAAATGTCTTCGGGAAATCTTGCGGTTTTTGACCTTCTCCATGGTCATAAATTGCGACATTAGGTGTTTGCCTATCGCCGGAAACTAGTATTTGCAAATTCTTTGCGATTTCTCTTCTGCGACTAGGACTAGCGTTTTCCCATTTACCGCGACTAATACTGAAGAATTTTTCAATGGCTTCAACCATATTCTTAGGGACGTCATCTCCTGAAGATCGTGGATCAATCCCCCTTAGCAAACATTCTTTTGTTAAGATTGCATCAATAGAGTTGGTCAGTTTTTCGACTAGGGCAGCTTCCGGTTTGGCTTGCTGATTTTCAAAAGTTCCACAGTTATTTGGATTATTGCCATATGGCGTCCAATTATCCGGATTGCTCAAGAGTGTATCTCCATGGACAAGATTGTAAACTTCATTATAGTTTTGGCAGTTGTATAGTTTAAGAAATAATTCTTGCATATGTATCTCCTTAACGATTAAAGTTTAAACCTAGAATCTTTTGTGCCAGCATCCGTAAACTTTGACTTTGCAGTTTTTAGTTCGCTTTCAATTGCTGAAAAGATTTTCTCAATATCTTTTGATGTATACTCATAAACATAACTATTGGAACAATTCCCAAGTAGGCGAATTGTATCAATAATTCTTTGAGTACGCGCCTCTGCAATCCTTATAAATCTTTCACGATTGGTTTCCGGTTTGTTATTATTCATAAGCACCTCCAAATATTTTCAAAATAATATTAACATATCCGAAATATATTTGTCAAGGATTTTAATAATTTTGTTAATATATCGAAAATGTTTAAAATATTTCACGTATAAAAACTGAGCGAGTTGCATAACAAAGCGGTCATTATCTATCTTATAGGATAATTGACAGTAATATGTATCTTTATATATAGACAAGTCGGAGCTTGCGGCGGCATCCGCCGTACCGCTTCGCTCCGAATATAAAGACACGAAAAAATACTGAAAAAGTGACCGAGAAAACTTGCTGATTTTTACCCCAAAATAGTCAATTGGCAGTTATACGTGTGCTTGTTAGGACAAGTCGCGCGAGCGCGCGCTGGCGCTATGCGCGCACGCGCGAACAAGCACACGTTTTTTTGTGACCGAGCGAGAGAGCAAAAAGCAGAGCGAACAAGTGACGAAGCAGATAACCGAATGTGCCGCGAGGGGAGGGGCGTTCGCGCTGGTCACGCCTCACGAATCGCGCCCTCTTTCCCTCTCGGCGGCGGAATGCATCCTTCGTTATTGCAGTTCCTCGTCACTTCTTTCTTCGCTCGTCTTCCCAAAACAGGGACAGTCGAGACCAATATCGTTTTGATCTATACACGGTGTTAGTCCGCTTGCTTTTTATATAAAGCCCGGGTTGGTGCCGATGCGTTGTATCGCATCGGTGGTATTTTTATATCGTAGAGATACTTTCTCCCAAAAGTCGCAAGTTTTGGTAAACAGTATAATTTAGTTCCGCAAAAAAAGCAAGAGCAGAAAAAAGGAGCTCCAAAGCATTTCGGGATAAATCCTCCGCTTCTCGGGAAACGCCTTTGGGCGCGCAAAGCCGAGGCGGGGCGAAAGGGGAAGGTTATGCTTGAAAAAGGAAAGGGAACGTGCTATGCTTTTTAGGAGGGAAAAGCTCTGCTTCGGCGGGCGGATCCCCTAAAAGGCGGAGGAAATGAAGAGGAGTCCCAATCGAAAAGTGCGCTTTTCTCCGATGGAAAAGGCGGTGAAGAATCCGTATATCGGATTTACAAGCTATCAACGCTTTCGCGGTGATCCGCTTTTTTCGGACATCGTGGTGCGCCCCGAGAATCATCTGACCGAGACCGAGCGGACGGAATGTTATCCCGTTTGCGCGGAAGCGGGGCTTATGCGGGCGGGTGAAAGCGGATTTTATCCCGACACCGAGGTGGCTTATATCCGCATTTTATGGAAGGACTTCGAGCCGCAGCGGAAGCAATACAATTACGCATTGATCTCCGACATTTTGCAAAAGGCGAAAGAAAGAGGACAGACGGTCATGTTCCGCCTGATGCCGCATAGCACCCGCGCGAGCGATGACGTGCCCGACTGGCTGAAAGGCATGATCCCTTGCCCCGAACGCCCCCAAGGGATGCGGGTCAAGGAGTCTCCCGCGGATCCGCTCTGGCTCCGCTTATTCGGCGAGGCGATCGAGGCGATCGGCGCGGCGTTTGACAGAGACCCGACGCTGGACGTAGTGGATCTTTCTCTTACCGGCGCCTGGGGAGAGGGGCATCGTCTGGCGGATTATCCGAAAGAAGCGCTCGAGGCGCTTGCGGAGGTCTATGCGCGAGCTTTTTCGAATACGCGCTTGATCGGACAGGTCGCCGCGCCTTGGCTCTCGAAGCATCTCAGCGCATTCCATCCATGCGGCTGGCGGGGCGACGGCACGGGAGAGCCGAAGCATATGAATGTCTTTTATCCCGCGGCGGCGGCGGAGACGCCCGATCTTTGGAAAAAAGCGCCCGTTTCTTTCGAGTCTTATTGGTGGCTCGGGGAATGGGAGCGCAAAGGATGGGAGATAGACGATATTATCGAAAAGACCCTTTCTTGGCATGTCAGCACGTTTAACGGGAAGTCCTTCCCGATCCCCGAGAAATGGCGGGAGAAGACGGCGTATTGGCTTGGCAAAATGGGTTATCACTTGCTTCTTTCCGAAGCAAATTACCCCGAGAAGGCGTCGGCGGGAGACCGCTTGCGCTTTGTCTTGAAGATCTTGAATCGCGGCGTCGCGCCGATCTATAATCCCGTCCCGCTCCGCTTGAGATTCCGCGGGGAAAAGGAATATCTCTTTACGACGGACGTCGACGTCAGGGAATGGCTCCCCGGGGAACGGGATGTGCCTTTCGAGATCGATCTTCCCGCGCAGATGAAGGCGGGGGAGTACGAAGCGGCGATCACGCTTTCGGGAGAAGATACCCCCGTCGTCCGCTTGGAAAACGAGGGGGAATGGGACGGCGCGTTTTTGACGATCGGGCGCCTTGTGATCGAGGAGACGAGATAGCTTATGTGCAAAAGCGCGAGTTTGCAAAACCGCAAAACTTATCTATCCGATTTCTTGGCTGACTTCGGGTATTCCGCTGAGGCAAAAAGCGCGCTCGAAGCGGCGTTCGACCGTATCGCCGAGGAGAAAAGCGCGTCCCGCCTCTTTGAAAAGATCCGCCGCCGCTATGAGAAAAAGCCGGACGAAAAATTCGGTTATTTGGTCGAGAGCGCGGATAAGATCGCGGCAAAATGCGCGCTCAGTCCTTACGCCGTATATTTGGTCGTTTTGATCCTTCTGTCCGAAAGCAGTAAAAAGGTTTACGCCGATCGGGATGTCTCTTCGGAAATGTGGAGACGCAATATGTTCGATCTGAAATACGAATGCGATACTTGCATTTTGGTGCGGGGCGTATACGGAACCGATTGCCCTCTCTGGCCCAAAAGTTTTTTCGCGGCGACGCGTTTCACCTTCGGCAAACTGCAGTTTGAAACGGGACGGCTCGGCAAACCGTATGAAAAGGACGGCATCCGCCTCCGCCCGGACGATCGCGTGATCTTCATCCATATTCCGCGCACGGGCGAGCGCCTTTTGCCGGAGGACGTGGACGCGGCGACGCAGGCGGCAAGCCGTTTTTTCAAAGAGAGATACGGGATCGAAGACGTGATCTTCGCCTGCCATTCTTGGCTTCTTTATCCGGAGAATAAGAACATCCTTTCCGAGACCTCGAACCTATATTCCTTTATTTCGCGCTTCGAGATCATCCACGTGGAAGAGGATACGACGTATAAAGACCTTTGGCGGCTCTTTGATATGGAATATAAGGGGGATGCGGACGCTTTGCCGCGGGACACTTCGCTTCGCCGCGCTTATGCGGAAAGGGTGAAGGCGCATAAGCCGCTCGGCGCCGCCCTCGGCGTTTGGGTCTATAAGAAATGAATTCGTCTCACGACGTCGCGTCGAAAAGAGGGAGGGAAAGAAACCTAAAAGATGAAAAAACTCGGAGTGATCCGAGTTTTTCATTATCCGATATTGTTTTTTTTATGCCGTCTCCGCAAATATATGCGGAAATCTTTAATCGATCTTTTATGCGTTTCCCATTTGGGAGATCGCTTTTCGGACGGTCAGTTTTGTTCGGCGGGGGCGTCGTCCGTTTGCGCCGGAAGACGGATCTCGTCGGATTTTTTGTAAAAAACGATCGCGCCGACGACGTCCAAACAGAATATAAATAAGCAGATCAAAGCGACGGTCAGCAAGGGGCGAACGGTGCCGTTCTTTTTCGCGGTGCTACGCAGAAAGTAAGCGATGTCGCCGAGAGAAGTGGAGATCATCAGAATGTACGTCGACGAGATCAACAAAACGGCGATCACGGGGATGGCGAACATCATAAAAGGATTGAAGAAGATCGCAGTGAAGGAAAAGCCGATGATGAAATTCAGCACGTACCAAGGGATCAAGCACAATTTTGCGATCATCGTCGTCTTCGTCGGGTCGACATTGCCTTTGAGCGCTTCCCGCAGCGACACGATGATATTGAGGACGCAGACGGGAACCATGATGCCCATCAAGATCAGCGCGGCGACGAGCAATGCGTGGATCAGATCCCCTTGCAGCTTAGCGTCCATCGTGACGTTCATGATGATGAGCGTTGCGTAGAGCGGCAAGTGCATTATGTACATTCCTATCGTTTGTATGATCAAAGTAATTTTCGCTTTCATAAAGCCATTGTATCACATTTCCGATCCTCGCGCCAGTTTTTTTCGGCATACTCCATCGGGATTTTGCATTTTTTGTGAAAGGGCTCGGCGGCGCAAGGATCCTTGGCGTATCCGTCGATTTCAAAAGGAGAAATTGTCCGCCTCTCTTAAGTTGCGTTTTTTGCGGAGAATCATTATAATAAACTTTGCAGTTTATCTATGCAAGGGGAATTACAGACGGATGGAATGGATCAGCAAGGGCATAAACTTTATCAACGATAATATTTTATGGGGCATTCCCATGATCGTGGCGATCCTCGCTACGGGCATATTCATCAGCGTAAGAACGCGCTTTTTGCAAGTGAGGAAATTCGGCGTCGCGATGTCTTCGACTTTCGTCCCGATGCTGAAGTCGATGGGCAAAAAGAAAGGGAAAAAGGCGAATGCGAAGACCGTTTCCCAGTTCGAAGCCTTTTCCGCCGCCATTTCGGGCACGGTGGGAACGGGGAATATGGTCGGCGTCGCCACCGCCTTGATCTCCGGCGGCCCGGGCGCGATCTTTTGGATGTGGGTCTCCGCTTTTTTCGGTCTCGTCACCAATTACTCCGAGAATGTCCTCGGCTTGTATTACAGAAAAAAGGATAAAAAGGGCGAAATGTGCGGCGGTCCCATGTATTATATTTCAAACGGACTGAAAGTGAAGTGGCTCGCGCTGATTTTCGCATTCTGCTGCGCTTTGGCTGCCGTGGGCATGGGAATGGTCCAGTCGAATTCCATCTCGGGGACGCTGCAAAACGCCGTTACGGGCGAATCTTCATTGATGATTTCGATCATCAGCGGTGTCGTGATCGTCATCCTCACCGCGCTCATTGTCGTCGGCGGGATCAAGCGTATCGGCAAGGTCTCGTCCTATATCGTCCCCTTTATGGCGCTTTTATTCATCTTGATGTCCCTCGTCATATTGGCGATCAATATCACCGCCGTGCCGAAGGCTTTCGCGCTCATCTTCTCCAATGCCTTTTCTTTCCGTTCCGTTTCGGGCGGCTTCTTGGGCTATGTGATCATGAAAGGGATGCGATTTGGTTTTGCGCGCGGCATCTTCTCCAATGAAGCGGGTCTCGGCTCTTCCGTCATCGCACACTCCGCTTCCGAAACGAAAGAACCGGTGAAGCAGGGACTTTGGGGCATTTTGGAAGTCTTTATCGACACTTTCGTCGTTTGCACGCTGACGGCGTTATCCCTCTTGACCGTATGCGTCAAATCGGGTGCTTATGACTTTACGGACATCGCGGGGAACGTCGCGAAAAGCCTGACGGGAAGCGCCATCGCGCCCTTTGCCTTCACGGAGACCTTCGGCACCTTCGGGCAGGTGGTCTTCACCGTCATCTTGCCGCTCTTCGCTTTTACGACCATCCTCGCTTGGGCGTATTACGGAGAGAAAGCCGTGCAGTATTTGTTCGGAAAGAAGGGAGACATTGCGGCGCTTGTCTTTAAGATCTTGTACGTTGGGCTTTTATTCGTCGGTGCGATGGTGAAATCGGACTTCGTCTGGGCGTTGGACGATATGTTCAATGCGATGATGGCGCTCCCGAACCTCGTCGCTTTGATCTTCCTGAGCAAACAGATCGTCGAGGTCACCAAGAATTATTTCGACAGAAAGAAGGGCGCGCCGATCATGCCCATGCTTTCGGCGTACGATGACTTAAATGCCGAGCTGATACGCGAGATGAAAGACGAGGCGGCGGAGGAGGCTTGAGAAGCCCGCGCGCTTTAAGGAGAAAAGATGGGAATACTGTTTTTTGATCTGGAAAATGCGACCTCGAAGAACGGGATCAAAATATGCGAATTCGGATATGTCCTTACGGACGACGTTTTCAACGTGACGGAGAGGGGGAATCTCATCATCGATCCCCATATCCCGCGTTCGGCTTGGGATTGGTACGTCGTGCGCAAGCTGATCAGCCGCAAGCAGAGCGAATATGAGAAAGGGGAGCGTTTTGACTTTTATTATCCGCGGATCAAGGCGATGATCTCGGCGGCGGACTATGTCGTGGGACACACTTTGGATGGGGACGTGCGCGCTTTGAAGGACGAATGCAAGCGATACGGCTTGCCGAGCTTGGATTTCGAGTATTACGACGAAAAGACTTTTTATCAAGCCGTCACGGGCGAGAAACGCGCGGTCTCCGTGACGAATATCCTCTCGGAGCTCGGCGTGCAGGGCGATGAGCGCGCGCATGATGCGGAAGCCGACGCTTATAATACGATGCTCGGCGTAAAGGCGATGGCGGAGAAAGAAAAAAAGAGCTTCTCCGCTTTCTGCGCAGCGTATCCCCGTGCGAAATATAAGACGGACAAGATCTCCGCTTCCTCTCCGAAAAAGAAGAAGCCCGCCCCGCAAAAACCGCAGGGTGCCGACCGAAAAACCCGTTTGTGAGCTATTCTTGCTTTATTCCCAGAAAGAAGTCGGCTGAAATGTCGAAAGCAATCGCCATCTTTTTCAGCATGTCATAGCCCGGCTTCGCTTTTCCCTTCAGCCATTCGCTTACTTGGCTCTGCTTGATGTCGATGGCTCGGGCGAAAGCAGTTTGCGTTAGGTTTCGCTCGATCAAGAAGTCCTCCAAAATATCTTTGAACTCCAAATCTTCCATAATTTTATGATATAGAATTTTCTATTTGCAATCTTGACATATAGAATATTCTATGTTAGCCTTTATGTAGAGCATGTGTCTTTTGCTCAAAAAAAACGTAAAGGAGAAATGTATGAAGACCAACGCGTATTACAAGTTTGAAAAAACATTTACGGCAGACGAATTATTCAATCAATTCTGGAATGCCGAGAGATTATATCTCGAAAAGCCGAAGCCGGAAAAAGCTTTTTCCGCGATAACGCTTCTCAGGGTCGACGATAAAGATGAGCGGGAATATCTTGTGGATGTCCATTGCAGCGGCACGTTTTATTGTTTGTTGGAGCCGTTTAATACGCCCCACAGCGTAAAGATCGACAAGGACTTTTCGGCGGCTTTAAAGACCGGATGGTGCAAGCGTTTAGAATGCGATGCTCCATGGGCATGTATTGCAACGAAAGGAATGGACATCTTCAGCGAGTTGGAAAAGGCGAAGAAAGGGATCGATTACGTGAAGGGCGAGGAGGTTGAAGTCTCGGAACAAGCGATCATCGATACGCTGGTGGAATTTGCTTTGCCGGAACTTACGGGCTTGGATCGCAATAAAATTTGTCACGATGGTAAAAGGTTTGAGGGAGAGACGACGATCAAGGAGATCATCGCTTTCGATTTTCCCGAGATCTTTTTGCGATATAAAAAGGGAGATTATTCGGAAGAGTGCAGGTTGGGATTGCCTTGGAACAGACCCGGAGAGGTCCTGCCGCCCCAAAAGGGATATAACTATGAAAACAAGTTCTTTTGGAAGAAGAAATTCCCGATGGCGGTGGAGACTTTTAAGCAGTACTTCTTCGAGCAAATCGCGAAAAGCGAAGGCGGTGAAGCTTTTTTGGAGAGAAATAAATAAAGGAATTATTGCGGAAATGGGCTTTTGTTATAGCGCGTGCTTTACGGATGATTGACAGCGTGCTGTGGGAGCGTTATAATAAAAAAGGATCTTGCGACTGACGGAAGTGGAGTTTACCACGGGGAGCAAGGTCGTCGAAGCCGACCGTCTGGGCATACTTCGGGAGAAGTGTGCCCTTTTTTTAGGAAAGGAGAAGAGATGAAAAGCGTAGCGGAAGCATTAAAAGGAAATCCTTACCCCGGGCGGGGGATCTTCGTGGGGGAGAGTGCGGACGGGAAGTCC
>JAGCXI010000046.1 GCA_017961365.1 Clostridia bacterium | reverse complement strand
GCGGCGATCGCGACTATAGCGGACATTGTGCCGTTGCGAGAGGAGAATCGCGTCATTGCGTCCCTCGGGCTGAAAAAGATCAATGCCCATTATGCGGTAAAGAAAGGGCTTCGTATGCTTATCGAGTCTTGTGAGATCGAGGGCGACCTCCTTGCTTCGCACGTAGGATTTCGCATTGCGCCTAAGATCAACGCAGTGGGGCGGATCGGAGATGCGAGCGAGATCGTTCGTCTTTTTGTCTCGGACGAATATATCGAACTGCAAGGTCTTGTGGATAAAGTTACCAACGCAAATGAGCTTAGGAAGTCGCTCGTTTCGCAAATGTACGAGGAAGCCCTTGAAATGCTGAAAGAAGCAGATCTTGCCGTACATAAAGTGATCGTGCTTTATAAAGAATCTTGGAATATCGGTGTCCTCGGGCTCGTTGCGGCGAGGCTCTCCAGAGAGTATTCGAGGCCGACGCTTCTTTTCGCCGGAGAAGATGTTCTTAAGGGAAGCGCAAGGGCGCCCGAGGGGATCGATCTTTATCAAACGATCAAGGCGTCGTCTTCCGTGCTTTTGGGCTTCGGCGGGCATAAAGGCGCGGCGGGGCTCTCCGTGGCGCGCGAAAATTTGATCGCGGCAAGAGATCTCATGGAGACATACTTGGATTCCGTTTATCAGGAAGAAGATTTTACCTTGAGACCGCAATGTGAAGCGGAGGTCTCCGCGGATGATATCACGATCCGCCTAGCGGAAGAACTGTCGCTGCTTGAACCGACGGGAGAGGGGAATCGCAAGCCGCTTTTCAAGATAAAGTCCGATTGGTGTCAAATGGGCGTTATGGGGAATGGCGCGCATGCTAAGGGCAGATTGAATGCGCAGGCGGAAATCGTTGCTTTTAATCGAGCATATCTTCAAGAAGGCATTGCCCTCGGCTTGCATTATGACTTGATCTCCGAATGCGATAAGGAAGTCTATAAGAACAGGGAAAAGGTCAAGCTGAAAGTTTCTTTCGCAGTGCCGTCAGCTTATCGGCGCGCCGAATCGAATGCGATCGCGTATCATCGCTATCTTCGCTCGAATGTTTATCCGGAAACGGGGGTGGCGCCTTGTACGACGATCTCTTTTCAAGAGATAGCGGATACCTTGTATGATGACACTTTCGGCACGCTTTTCATCGCGTTCTCGCCCGAAACCGTCGAAAGATTTTTTTCAAACGCCGAGATGAAAGGGAAAGTGGATCGCGTGGAATACGCTTGCCCCGTGGATCCTGCGAGGAATACTTTGGTGATCGCGCCGGACTTTATTCCTATTGCGTATAAGCGCATTATTCTCCTTGATACTCCCTTGACGAAAGGCTATATCTCTTATCTTGCAAAGCATACAGATGCAGAGATATACGTCGTGAAAGATAATTATCCTTTCCGTGCGGAGATCGCGAGAACAGACCTTTCTTTCGAAGGGATCGAGAAGACTTATCGAGCGATACGTTCCTTTGTCTTTTCGGGCAATGCGGCAGCTTCGCCGATGGAATTTTTCGAGAAGTTTCCCGCGGATAATATTTACGCGTTGATCTCGCATTTTTACGTTTTATATGAAAGCGGATCGCTGAAGGTAGGACAGGGCTTTTCCCTCTCGCCGCAGAATTGGACGGAACCTTCCGCCTCCACGATCTATCGGCGTCTTCTCGCGCTTCGGAAACAGCTATGAGCATATATCGACTTTCCGGACGTTTTCTGGAAGAGAGCACTTATATCGTAAGCAAAGGTGAAGCTTGTCTCGTCATCGATCCCGGTGCGGATGCCGAGAAGATTCTTTCCTTTTGCGAAGAAAAGGGGATCTGCATTCAGGCAGTTTTGCTCACGCATGCACACGTGGATCATACCTATGGCGCCGCCGAGCTCTCAAAACTCGGATATCCGATCTATCTGCATGATAGCGAGGCAGAGCTTTTGAACGGGCGCGGGAATTTAGCGCTTGCCTTTGGTGTTTCTCTTGAAAAAATCTTAAAATATCGAACTTTCGAAGGGGAGCGCAGGACGATCGATCTTGACCCTTTCATCGTGGAAGTGATCCATACGCCCGGGCATACGGCGGGAAGCGTTTGCTATTTGATCGAGGGGGATCTCTTCAGCGGTGACACCCTTTTTGCAGATTCTTACGGAAGGACGGATCTTCCGTCGGGGGACGAACAAGACTTGATCTGTTCCATCGCAAACGAGCTTTTCGAATTGCCGCCGGAAACATTTGTATATGCGGGACATTCGCAGCATGCGGAAGGGGAAGGAGAGGCACAGCCCGACACGACGATAGGGGAAGAGCGAATCACAAATCCGATCTTGGAGCTCATATGAATCTGAAAATCGTGACGAATACGGAGAATTTCCGTAATGAACTTGAAGACGTCGTACGTGCTTTCGAACCGTACGTTTCTTTGCAACCCGATGGAGAAGAACTCACGGCGAATCTTTTTGTCGATGAAAAACGCGCCGTTAAAACGGAAATAAAAATCAAGGATTATCCGACGATTTCAAGAGAATATGAGCTTGATCCCTCTTGGGGGCCTTTGCTGATAAAGCGGAATTTGAAACGTTGTTTAAAACGGGATTTTTATGACTTTATGTCAAACCTTACAAAGAAAAATCTTGCGTATGGCTCGCTGACAGGGATCCGCCCGACCAAACTTTATTATGAGCTTCTTTCCGAGGGGAAAGATCCTCATAGAGAGCTTACGGAGTATTTCCGCGTTTCGGATAGAAAGGCAAGGCTTCTCGACGACATTATCCAGGCGCAAAAAGGGATCTATCTTGCGGAAACGGAAAAGGCGGATTTCTTCGTAAACATACCCTTTTGTCCGAGTCGTTGCCATTATTGCAGTTTTATTTCGGAAGTCATAAATCCGAAAAACAATAGATTGCCCGCTTATGTAGACGCGCTTTGCCGCGATATTTCCGCAGTGACTTTGCGTAAAGCGAGACGTGCTGTTTATGTCGGCGGAGGCACGCCTACTTCTCTTCCTGCGGAGCTTTTGGAGAGAGTTTTGCGTGAGATCGCAGCTCGCGGGGAGGAATTTACCGTTGAAGCAGGTCGTCCCGATACTCTCACGGAGGAGAAAATCGCGGTGATGAAAGAATGCGGGGTGACGAGACTTTCCGTAAATCCGCAAACTTTTAAGCAGGAAACTTTGGATATCATCGGGAGGCGCCATACCGTTGAAGATATCTTCCGCACGTATGATCTTGTCCGTAAATGCGGAGATTTCGACGTTAATATGGATTTTATCACGATGCTTCCCGGAGAGACTTTTGAAGATTTTAAATCTTCTATCGATACCGCGATCTCTCTTGCGCCCGAGAATATCACGGTGCATTCGCTTTCCATTAAACGCGGCAGCGTTTTTGCGGAAAATAATTATGATAATTTCAGCGATGAGTTGTCGCTTGAAATGTCCGATTACGCCTTCGACGCGCTTGAAAAGGCGGGCTACAGACCATACTATACCTATCGGCAGAAGAATACGAGCGGGCGATTGGAGAATATCGGATATGCTCGCCCGGGAAAGGAATGCAAATACAATATCGACATTATGGAAGAGACCCACGACATCTATGCTTCGGGCGCCGGCGCGATCTCAAAGCGTCTTTTCGGCGACGGATTGATCAAGCGACTTGCAGAAGTGAAAGATATAAAAGGCTATCTTGAACGTATTGATGAGATGATCGAGAAAAAAATCGCGTTTTTCGCAGAGTAAATACTTTACTTATCTTATTCTTTGATGTTATATTATATATAACTACCGAGCGCGCGGTTTGACATGTCGCTTACGTCATACTGGGCATTCGGCGAATTTATACTATCCAACGGAGGTTATAATTATGGATAAAAGCGAAATCATAGCAAAGTATGCAAGAAGCGAAGGCGATACCGGTTCTCCCGAAGTCCAGATCGCTCTTCTCACCGCGAGGATCGAAGCCTTGAATGCGCACCTCGCCGTCCACAAGAAGGACAATCACGGCCGTCGTGGTCTGCTCCAGATGGTCAGCACGAGGAAGAAGCTCCTCAATTATCTCAAGAATACCGATATCAATCGTTACAGAGAGCTTATCGCAGCGTTGGGTCTCAGGAAGTAACGAACGTTCGGAGAATAAGAGCGGGGAGACCTGCTCTTATTTGCAAAACGCGGCAGAAGCGACGCTGCCACATTGATACAGAAAAACAGAGCGTCTCCAGAGACGGTTTCGCTCTTTAATGGAGGTTATAATGGAAAGAAAGATTTACAAGACACAAATCGGTGGCAGAGAAGTATCCGTCGAAGTGGGTGCTTACTGTGAACAAGCTAATGGATCCTGCCTCGTCAGATGCGGTGATACTGCCGTTCTTACGAACGTGACGATGGCTGCCGCTCCCCGTGACGGCATCGATTTCTTCCCCTTGGGCGTTGATTTCGAGGAGAAGATGTACGCTGTGGGCAAGATCCCCGGCGGTTTTAAGAAGAGAGAAGGTCGTCCTTCCGACAAAGCGATCCTTGTGAGCCGTCTTATCGACAGACCCATTCGTCCGCTTTTCCCGAAGGGACTTTTCAATGACGTGGCTGTTGTTTGTACGGCGATGAGCGTGGATACCGATATCCCGCCCGAGGTCTATGCTATGCTCGGCAGCTCGATCGCGCTCTCCATCTCCGACATTCCTTGGGGCGGTCCTACCGGCTCCGTGGTGGTCGGCTATGTGGATGGCAAATATGTCATTAACCCGAATTCCGAGGAGAGAGAAAAGAGCCGTTTGCACCTGTCCCTGTCCGGCACGAAAGACGCGATCATGATGGTCGAAGCGGGCGCGAGCGAGATCACGGAAGAAGAAATGCTCGGCGCGATCCTTTTCGGTCATGAAGAGATCAAGAAGATCGTCGCTTTCATCGAGAGCATCGCCGCCGATTGCGGCAAGCCCAAGACCACGAAAGTGGATATGTACAAAGTGCCGGAGGAGATCTCCGCCGCTGTGCGCGAATATGCTTCCGAGAAGATGGACGCTGTGCTTTCTCATTTCGACAGATACGAGAGACAAGCCGTGGAAGATGAGCTCGACAAGGAAGTGCAGGAGCATTTTGCAGAGATTTTCCCGAATTGCAAGAGGGAAGTCTTCGACGCGATGTATGCTTTGAAGAAAGAGAAAGTTCGTGCGAAGATCATCAACGAAGGCGTTCGTCCCGATGGCAGAAGCTTGAAAGAGATCCGTCCCATTTGGTGTGAAGTCGGCGTAATGCCGCGCGTACACGGCACGGGCGTTTTCACTCGTGGCTCCACGCAGGCGCTTACGACTTGCACGCTCGGCACGATCAGCGAGGCGCAAAAGCTCGAAAGCTTGGACGACGATGTCTTCAAGAGATATATGCATCATTACAATATGCCCCCGTACAGCACCGGTGAGGCGAAGCAGCTCAAGAGCCCCGGCAGACGTGAGATCGGTCACGGCGCGCTTGCGGAGAGAGCACTGGAGCCCGTGCTTCCCAGCGAGCAGGATTTCCCCTATGCGATCCGTACCGTTTCCGAGATCTTGAGCTCGAATGGTTCCACGTCGCAGGCGAGTATCTGCGGAAGCACCCTTGCTCTTATGGATGCCGGTGTGCCCATCAAAGCGCCTGTTGCAGGCATCGCGATGGGACTTATCAAGGACGTTCAGAGCGGAAAAGTCGCGGTTATGAGCGACATCCAAGGCTTGGAAGACTTCCTCGGCGATATGGACTTCAAAGTGGCGGGTACCAGCGAAGGTATCACCGCGATTCAAATGGATATCAAGATCAAAGGCATCGACGAGCAGATCCTTCGTACCGCGCTTGCGCAGGCGAAAGAAGGCAGAGCCTTCATCCTCGGCAAGATGCTTGCCGTGCTCCCCGCGCCGCGTAAGGAGCTTTCCAAGTATGCGCCCAAGATCATTTCCTTCTCCATTGATCCGGATAAGGTACGCGAAGTCATCGGCAGTGGTGGTAAGACCATCAATAAGATCATTGAAGAGACCGGCGTAAAAATCGATATCAGTGATGATAACGTCGTCTTTATCGCAAGCCCGGACAGCGCCAGCGCAGATAAGGCGAAGAAGATCATCGACGCCATCTGCAAGGATCCCGAGAAGGGCGATGTCTATGAAGGCAGAGTCGCGCGCATCATCCCCATCGGTGCTTTTGTCGAGCTTGCTCCCGGTAAGGACGGAATGATCCATATCAGCAAGCTTTCCAGCGAGCGTGTGGAAAAGGTGGAAGACGTCGTGAATATCGGCGACCTCGTCCGCGTAAAGGTCATCAAGATCGACGAGAAGAAGAGGGTAGACCTCCGCTTGATGGAGATTCTCGAGAAGGCATAAGCCTCATATTAACGGCAAAAGTCGGTGAGCAGGTTGACTGCTTGCCGACTTTTATTTTATAATTTCAAATATGGATATTATGTGCGGAAAGAAGTCCAAGAAAGGCTTTTTATCGGAGAAGCGATTTGATATGAATGCTTTCATTCATCCGGAAACGGGATATGCTCCCGTGTATTCTTGGATGTGGAATGATAAGCTTTCCCACGAAGAGACGGATCGTCGGCTTGAAGAGATGCTTCGTCTTGGGATCAAGCGCTTCTATATTCTTCCGATCCCGAAGGATTTCCGACCTTCCTCTTTGCCGTCGCGCCTCGCTCCCGATTATTTAACGCAAGCATATTTGGAAGAATACCGTTATGCCGTGCAGCGCGCCGCCGAGCTTGATATGGAAGTCTGGCTTTATGACGAAGGCGGTTGGCCAAGTGGCGCCGCTTGCGGAAAAGTCTTGGCGGAGAGTGATGATTATGCAAGGGAATTCGTTCGCCGTAAGACGCGTTTTCTCGAAAGCGGAGAGACTTATTCCCCCGACGCGGACGTTATCGTGGCATTTACGGAAGAGGGTAGGCAGGTCGAGGCGGGAGATCACTTTTCTTCCGAGACGAAGATCGATGAATACGTCTCTGTAAAAGTCCCTTGGCAAGGGACTTTTGAAGTCCCTGACGTGACAAAAAAAGAGGCGGTGGAAGCCTTTTTGCGCATTACGCACGATCGGTACGAATCCATAGTAAAAGACTATTTTTCGGATACGGTTACGGCGGTCTTTACGGATGAGCCGACGGGACCGAGACCTTTCCCTTATCGCCAAGAGCTTGCGGATACGTTCTTTCGGAAATACAATGTAAGGATCAAAGATTATTTTCCCTTTATTTTCGGCGTCCTTCCGATGACGGAAGAGGCGGAGCGCATCGTGATCGATTGGTATGATTTTTGCAGTCACACCTTCTGCCGAAACTTTCTGGGCGTAGAAGGGGAGTGGACGCGGTCGCGGGGCTTGGCATTTCTCGGACATATGGATAAAGATGACGAGCCATCCGGTTCGCTTCGCGGTGGGAATTATCAAATTCTTCGCGCATTGCGAAGTCTCGACGTCCCCGGAGTGGACGCGATCCATCGCCAGATTTATCCCGATAAAGAAAAGGTGGAAAAGGCGCAGAGAACCCGTAAAAACGGGAAATTCACCGTGGAAAAAGCAAATCGATTCTTTCCCCGTTATGCCTCCTCTGCCGCCGCGCAGATCGGGAAGAGAAACGCTTTGACGGAGTCTTTCGCAGTCTATGGAAATGCTTTGACTTTCGAAGAGATGCGATACGTTTTGAATTTTCAAGCGATACGCGGGATCAATGTCTTTAATTTGATGTTGCTCTCTTATGGGAAAAGCGGATTCTTGCGCGCGGGCGAGCAACCGCATTTCGCCGAGACGCACGCCGCTTTTTCGAAACTTTCGAATTTCAACCGCTATGCGGAAAGATTGTCTTACCTTGCTTCGCTTGGTGAGCGCGCCGCCGATGTAGCCCTCTATTATCCGATTCGAGATTCTTATATTCCCGAAAAGTATGATGAGATCTCCGAGCAATACGAGCAAATCGGGACGGAACTTGAGTGCCTTCACATTGAGTACGACATCTTCGATGACGACGTGATCTTGGCTGCCGACGATGCTCTTCTTGACGAAGGAGTCGTCGCGACGGGGAAGGCGAGATACAAAACGCTTGTTTTTCCCTATTGCCGTCATCTCTCGAAAGAAGCGGAATGTCGGGTCGAGCGCTTTATAAAAGGGGGAGGAAATGTCCTCTTTATACGATCGCATTCGGGAGAAAAAATGCTTCCTGGCGCCCTTTCGATCGACCTTTCCGCGCTCGGAAAATATATTTCTCCGGCAATCGAATTCAAGGGAGAATCAAGGGGAATCAAGGTGGCGCATTCCCGCCTTGAAAACGGAGAACTCTATTTGCTTTTTAACGAAGCTCACACCCCGATGACTTTTTCTTTGGCGCTTCCATCCGGGCAAGCTTTTTTGATCGAGGATCTTGCGTCACCCGTGATATTCTCGATCCCGGAAACGAAAAAAAATCTTACGCGGAGCCTTCCTTCCGGAGAAATGATCTGCATTCTTCGTGCGGATGATAAAATAAAGGCGGAAACGCTTTATCCCTTGGAAGAAGAGGGAAAAATCGAGAAATGGACTTTCCGCAGAACGCAAGCCATGGTGATCGATGAGGAGGATATTCGCACGCAAAAGCTTTCGGAATCTCCGCGTCCCGTTGCGCTCGGGGATTGGAGAAATGTTGTCGGGATGGATTTTTCGGGGACAGGCGTTTACGAATCTTCTTTTAATTGGGATGTTTCAAAGGATTGTTTGATCGATCTCGGTGAAGTAAAATACGTGGCTGAACTTTTTGTGAACGGTATTCAATACCCGCCGCGTCTGATGCCGCCCTATCGTTACAGAATTCCCGCCTCCGCCTTGAAGCCGCATAACACGATTTGCATTTCCGTGACGAATTCTTGCGCGAATGCATTCCAACAACCGAAGGCATTCGAGAAATACGAGGAATGGCAATTATCCTCGTACTACGAGATCGAAAAAGAATATCTGGCGGATTCCCTTGCGGGGGGGCTTTTCGGAGAAGTCAAGCTCTTTTCTTGCGCCGCCGAGCAGGAGTAGGGGATCCGGCGCAAATTCTATTTTAAAATTTCGCTTACCGTTTGGAGCGAGAAACCGCTCTCTTGATATTTTTTTATGATTTGAGGCAAGGCGTTTAAAGTCTGCGGTTTCGGGTGCATCAAAATGAGGTCGCCTTTGGCGATGTTTTTTGTGGCGCGTTTTACGAGAAGCTCGGCGTCGCTGTCTCGCCAATCGATCGTGTCTTTTGTCCACATAATGATTTTCAGTCCGAGTGAATCGCAAGCTTTCTTCGTCGCTTCTCCATATGCGCCGGAAGGAGGGGCGAAAAGGCGGACGGTTTCCCCGGTAACGGCGCGGATCAAGTTGCAACAGATCGCGATTTCTTCCTTATTTTGCGCGATCGTCAGTTTGGAATGATCTTTATGGAGATATCCGTGGCAGGCGAGTTCGTGCCCTTCCATTGCGATTTTCAAAAGAGTTTCGCTGTTCTTTTCCGCCCAAATCCCTCCGATAAAGAACGTGGCTTTTGCCGAGGAATTGCGAAGGATCTCGAGGATCTCAAGAACGATTTCCGCGCCTTCGTACACGTTGAACATGAGCCCCGCGCTGTCTTTTTCCGTTTGGATCTTATAAATGGCGGAGCCGGATGCGGAAACACTGTCTTTTTCTCCTTTTACGGCGAAAAATCCGCAGGTCGCGAGCGTCGAGATCGTGATCGTGAGGACGATGGCGGAAAGAATGTCGGAAAACCGCCTCTGGGAATGTTTTTTTGCTTTGGGAACGGGCGATACTTTTTTCATAGAAGATAATATGCTTTCCCGCAAAAAATAATTTCAATATCTTTTCGGAACTCTTTACATATAGTTTTTTATTATGTATAATAAATGTATGACTGAAATTGTAACATTGTCGAGCGGCTTGCGTCTCGCTTTTGCAAATATGCCGTACGTTCATTCGGTTTCAATGGGCGTATTCGTAAAAATCGGAAGTAAAAATGAAGCGGAGTCGGATAACGGTATCGCGCATTTTACCGAGCATATGATGTTTAAAGGGACGGAGACGCGCTCCGCATTCGACATCGTCAAAGAAACGGACGCTCTCGGCGCGAATATGAACGCTTACACTTCGAAAGAGGTGACGGCGTATTATTTCCAGTGTTTGGATGATACCGTCGAGCAATGCGCCGCCGTCTTGTCCGACATTCTTCTTCATTCCGTTTTCCCGTCCGAAGAGCTTGATAAGGAAAGGGGCGTCATTCTTGAAGAGATCAGTATGGTGAATGATATCCCCGACGATCTCTCGCAAGAGCTTTGCTCCGCTTCGTTTTGGAAGAGTTGCTCGCTTGGACGCACGATCCTCGGCACGCCCGAAAACGTAAAGAAATTTTCCTCAGCCGACGTCAAAAACTTTGTTTCCGAGCATTATGTTGCGGAAAATATCGTTCTTTCCGTTTGCGGGAATATCTCTAAAGCGCGCGCGATCGAGCTTGCGGAGAAGTATTTCGCTTTTCCTTCGAAGAAGCATTCGAGAAGGACTTGCGAGCTTCCGACGCATTTCGGAGGCGAAGTCGTTTCTTCCGTTAAAAATATCGAGCAGGCGAATCTTACTTTGGCATTTCCCGCTGTTTCTTATATGAGTGATCGTATCCCCGCGTTTAACGTCTTGAGTTGCGCCGTTGGCGGAGGGATGAGCAGTCGCCTTTTCCAAGAGATTCGAGAGCAACAAGGTTTGGTTTATTCCATCTTTACCTATCCTGCCGTTTATGAAGATGCGGGCGCGCTGTGTCTGTATTTCGGCACGAATCCCAAGAACTTAAATAAAGCGCTCACTTCCGTGATGCGCAGCATAAAAGATCTTTTGAAAAGCGGTTTCGGGGAGGAAGACTTTCAAAGAGCGAAGCAACAGGTGAAAGGTTCGCTCGTTATGGGGCAGGAAAACAGTCTTTCCATTATGCGCTCGATCGGGAAGCGCGCGCTCTTTTTCGATGAACCTTTTTCCATGGAAAAGAGTTTGCGTGAGATCGAGACGCTGAGACTTGAGGAAGTGAACGCCTTGCTTCCCGTTATATTCGACACAAAAGAGATCGGTATCGGTTATGTCGGAAAGACGCCGACATGCGATATTTCGAAAATTCTCAGATAGGAGGGACACGTGAGAAGAGACGGCAGAGCTTCGGAAAAAAATAAAAAGAATTTTGCGATCGGGGCGGTCGCGCTTCTTCTTTTGATCGTTGCGTTTGTGGGGATCCTTGTCGGAGGTCCGATCAAGACCGCATTAACGGGGGTCTTCGGCTTTTCGGCATATCTCTTGCTTGCGGTGCTACTCGTAATCACCGTCATCAGTGCCTTTCACCTTCTGAGAGCAAGAAAAAAGGCGCGTCTTATCATCTTTGCGGCGTTGCTTTCTTTCGTCTTCTTTGCCTATCTTCAAATCGTCACTTCCCATAAGCTTTACGCGGCGCTTGCGGAGCCGAGTTTTAAAGGATATTTGTCGTCCTGTTACGCAGCGGGAATCGGCACGGCAGGCGGTGCGCTTTTCGGAATCATAGTGTATCCCGTGCTTGCGCTTATGGGGAAATATGCCGCCATTCCGATGGCTGTGCTCTTTTTCGTCATTCTTTTCTTTGCCCTTTTCCCGTTTATGAAGATTTCCGCGAGCGATGCCGAAAGGCAGGGCGAAGGGAAGAAAAAGAAATCTTCTCGTAAAAAAGGAAAAGAGGAAGGGGAAGAGCCGCTTCGTCTTTTTGTGGATAAGGTCAGAGAGGGAGAGAAGGACGCCGATGTGATCAAAAGAAGGCGCGGACTTTCCAAGCCCGATGAAACGTATAAATTATTCGACGTATACGACACTACCTCCGTGCTTTACAGCGATTCTGTGGTTCCGCCCGTGACGCCGGAAAGATACAGCCCTTATCGTGATGATCGTTCCGCTGCATCGGATTATGATGATGAATATGATCCCACGTTCGTTCCCGAGCCGTCTGAAAATAGTCGCCCGTCTTGGCGATCCGATCCGATGCCGCAAATCTCGGATGATGAAATGCCGCGATTTATGCGTCATGCTGTTGAGCGTGCCGAAGCGACGAAAAAGCTTTATGGCGACGAGCGTTTGAAAGGGGTGATCCCCGAAGAGCCTACATACGGCGCGCCCGCGGAGCCCAAGAAAGCGCCGCTGCGTCCGACGCCGCTTGTCGATCTCCCCAAGAAAAGACCTGTGCGCGGTTCCGTGGATATTATCGAAGATTTGGACGATCTCAAAAGAGTGAACGCCCAAAATGCTGCGCCGAAGATGACAAGGGAGAAGTTTATCGGCGAGGAGCCCGAACCGATTTCCAAGTCTCCCGTTGCCGAAAAAGAAGAAACCGTTATTCCCGAGAAGGCAGAAAGCGTTCCGCCGGTCAAAATGGCGGAAATTCCCGAGCCCGAAGAAGACCTTCCGGATGATTTTGAGCCGGAAGAGGAAGAAGAGGAAATTCCTTATATCCCGCCTCGTTCTACGATTACGCCGAGCGAAGCTTCTGTCATGAAGCCCGTCGAACCGAAACGTGAAGCGTCGGAAAGCGCGTATCGTCCGTCTCCGCGTCCCGTGGCGCCGACGCCGCTTGAAGACCTCTCTTACGATGAGAGCGAAGAGGAAGAGATCGCTCCGATCATTCGTCAGCGTAAGCCGCGTTCGGATATCGGAGGCACGCATCGTTCGCCGTCCGCGCCGCCGCAGCAGAGCACATACATTCCGCCGAAGAAGGCGGAACAGGTCGATATGGTGGAGGTGATGGAGGAGGTTCCGATGAGACCTTATACGGCGCCTCCCGTTCAGTTCTTGACGGAGTATCCGCCGATGAAAGACGAGGAAGGCGTGGAAGAGAAGGGTGAGGCGCTCGTGCAAGCGCTTGCCTCATTCAACATTCATTCCGAAGTCATCGACCATAAAACGGGTCCGACCTTTACGCAGTTTGCCGTAAGTCTTCCCGATAATATGTCTGTCAATAAGCTTACTCCCCTTGAAAAAGACATCAAACGCAAGCTGAAGATCGAGAAAAACATCCGTATCATTCCTTCCGTTCCTGGTTTGGATGCGGTCGGTTTTGAGGTCCCGAATGAGAAGACTTCGATGATCGGATTGCGCTCTTTGATCAATGCGCCCGAATTCGAGAAAGAGAATAAGCTTTATTTTGCGATCGGCGTGGACGTTTCCGGTCGCGCGGTGTATGGCGATCTTTTGAAGATGCCGCACCTTTTGGTCGCAGGTTCGACAGGTAGTGGTAAGAGCGTTTGTTTGAACGTGCTTATCTGCAGCATTCTTTATCATTATTCGCCGGAGTTCGTTCGTTTTATCATGATCGACCCGAAAAAGGTGGAGCTCTCGGTTTATAAAAACATGCCGCATATGGTCATGCCCAACACCGTTACGGAGGTGAGCAAAGCGATCAACGCTTTGACTTGGGCGGTCAACGAAATGGAACGCCGCTACGATATCTTGCAGGAAAACAGTTGCCGCAATATCGCCGAATACAATGAATTGCAGAAGAAGAAAGGCGGCAAAAAGATGTATTATATCGTGATCATTGTCGACGAAATGGCGGATCTTATGACACGCGCGAAGAAAGACGTCGAAGATAAGATCAATTCCTTGACGAGCAAGGCGCGCGCCGCGGGCATACATCTTGTTGTCGCCACGCAAAGACCCTCCGTTGACGTTATTACGGGGACGATCAAGAATAATATTCCCACGCGTATCGCTTTTAAAGTCACTTCGATGAATGATTCCCGCACCATTCTCGAAAAGAGCGGCGCCGAGTCCCTTTTCGGAAACGGCGATATGCTTTATTGTCCGCCGAATGGGGGAGAGCCGGTTCGTTTGCAAGGACCTTTCCTTGATGACGAAGTTCTTTCCATCGTGAATTATATTAAGGAGCATAATGATTGCAGCTTCGACGGAGAAGCCGAGAAGATCATCCAAGCCGAGAAACCGACGGAGCAAGACGCCTCCGCTTTGCCGACGAACGTCGAAAACGGAGAGGAAGAGGACGAGGTTTTGCAAGACGCTTTGCTTTTCGTAATCGAGTCGGGACAAGCGTCGATCTCTAAATTGCAACGGAAGTTCCGTTTGGGGTATGCTCGTGCGGCGCGTATCATCGACATTATGGAAGACAGAGGTTATATCGGACCGACGGATTCCTCGAATAAGCCTCGCGCCGTCCTTATCACGAAAGAGCAATACTATGAGATTTACAATGACGATGGGATCGAGGGGGATGAAAGCAGATGAAAATAGGTGCAGTCTCGCTCGGATGCGATAAAAACAGAGTCGATACGGAGAATCTGCTCGGATTCGCTTCCCGTGCGGGGCATATCATCGTGAATGATTACGATGACGCCGACGCAGTCATCGTCAATACGTGTTCTTTCTTGCAGAGCGCGGTAAAAGAGAGCTTGGACGCTGTCTTTGAAGCGCGTGCGCGCGGAAACGTAAAATACGTCATTCTCGCGGGTTGCTTGCCTATGCGTTACTTTAAGGAAGTTTCGGCGGAGGACGGACTTTCCGAAGTCGACGCCATTCTCCCGAATACGACTTATCATCGGATCGGGGAAGTGCTTGATCGATTGGAAAAAGGAGAACGCGTTATCCTCAGCGGGGACGAAAGCATGCCAAAGCAGTCTTTTGACCGCGTGATCACGACGCCATACCACTATGCCTATCTGAAGATCGCGGAGGGCTGTGATAATCGATGTACGTTTTGCGCCATTCCTTCCATTCGCGGAAAGTATCGGAGTGAAACGAAGGAGAATCTCGTAAAAGAAGCGTCTGATCTTGTCAGCCAAGGGGTGAAGGAACTCATTCTTGTCGCCCAAGACGTCACGCGTTACGGGACGGACAGAAGCGGTGCGTCGGAGCTTTTGGATCTGTTGAAGGCGCTTGTGGCATTGCCCTTGGAACGTATTCGGCTCTTATATTGCTATCCCGATATGTGCACGGATGCATTGATCGATTACATTGATAATGAGCCCAAGATGGCGAAATACATAGATATGCCGATGCAGCACGCCTCGGACGCCGTTTTAAAAAGAATGAATCGAAGAGATACGATGCTGTCTTTGAAAAATCGGGTGGCATATATCCGTTCGAAAGCGAGCGGGATCGCGATCAGGAGCACGTTTATGGTGGGCTTTCCGGGGGAGACCGATACCGATTTCGAAACCTTGTGTCGTTTCTTGGAAGAGGAAAGGTTGGATCAAGTCGGCTTCTTTGCTTATTCCCGGGAAGAAGGCACGCCTGCAGCCAAGCTGAAAGAGCAGATCCCGCATAAGGAAAAGCAAAGAAGGCTTTCCGTCGTAAGGGCATTGCAGTCTCGCATTGCGGAAGAAAAAGCGCGGGCAATGATCGGGAAAAAGATCAAAGTGATCTATGATGGGATCGACTATGCCAAGGAGCTTTTCTATGGGCATACGGATAAAACAATGCCCGACGGGGACGCAAAGGTGTATTTCACGTCCGACTTTGTCACAGAAGTAGGCGAGACATACGACGTTTTGATCGAGAAGACGAAAAAACTCGATCTTTATGGGAAATGCGTGGAGGAAGAAGAATGAATTTGGCGACGAAGATCACCCTCTCCAGAATACTTGCTTTGCCGATCATCGTAGTCTTATTCTACGTTCCTTTTGCTTATCATCGCCTCGTCGCCGCGGTCGTATTTGTGCTTGCGGCGATCACGGATATGATTGACGGAAAAGTCGCAAGGAAAAGAGGAGAAGTGACTTCTCTTGGCAAGCTTTTGGACCCGATTGCGGATAAAGTGTTAGCCTGCAGTCTCCTGATCTTGGAAGCAGCAAGCGGGCTTATGATGTATGATCCCGCGGGCATTATTCTGACTGCGATCATCGTTGCTCGTGAGATCGGGATCGGGGCTTTTCGGACCCTTGCCGCCCATAAAGGCGAGATCCTTGCCGCGGATAAATTCGGCAAGCTGAAAACGATATTTACGAATGTTGCCATTCCCGTTATTATGATCGGGGAATTGCATGATTCGATCCGCATCGCAGGAAGCGCGATATTTGCGCTGGCGGCGCTTTTTACGGTGATCTCCGGCGTGAATTACATCGTAAAAAACCGTCAAGTGATTGCGGAAGGAGGCGAGAATGGAGACTGAAAAACTCATTTACAAGCTTTTCGGCTATTCGCGCGAAGATATACTCGAGAAACTCGCAGCTCTTGGAGAAAGCATCGAAGCCGAAGTGGAAGAGAAATATCTCGACGCTAAGATCACGCTCACTTGTCGCGGGTCCGACGCGCATCGTATGGGCGTGATGGTAGGAAACGTATTTTACGGCGCGATTTATGCGGACGAAGATGTCTCGCTTGCGAAATGTATCATCGATCGCCTTGCCTTTTACGGAAGGAGTCTTTCCGTCGCAGAGAGTTTGACGGGGGGGCTCGTCACGGATCGTTTGGTTTCCGTGCCGGGATGCAGCGAGGTTCTTATCGAAGGATTGGTCACCTACAGTAATGCTTCGAAAGCCGCGCGGCTCGGCGTGGATCCGAAGGCGATCTCTAAATTCGGCGCGGTTTCCGCCGAGGTGGCAAGGCAAATGGCGACGGGGCTCGTCAAAGCAGGCGCGGATATCGCCGTCTCCACGACGGGGATCGCAGGTCCTTCCGGCGGCTCGGAGGAGAAGCCCGTCGGACTGACGTATATCGGGATCGCGGATGAAATGAAAGTAACGGCGAATGAGCTTTTATTTAAAGGCGATCGAGAAGAAGTGAGAAATCAGGCGGCAAATACCGCGCTTTTCCTCTTGTGGAAAAGGATCGTGAAGCCGAATGATTTCGAGAATATGGTAATTGAGTAGACATCCGCGTTTCGACGCGCTACTTACTATAAAATAAAATAGGAGAAAATTATGGAAGAAAAAGCGAGAACAGTAGGTGAGCCTTTGGACGAAAAGAGGCTCGAAGAAAAGAGAAAGGCTCTCGAACAAGCGATTCAGCAGATCGAGAAAGCCCATGGAAAAGGGTCGATTATGCGTCTCGGGGACGGTTATAACGTAAAAGTGGACGTCATCCCGACAGGCTGTCTTGCCTTGGATTACGCCCTTGGCATCGGCGGACTTCCGCGCGGCAGGATCGTCGAAATCTACGGGCCTGAATCCAGCGGTAAAACGACGGTCTCTTTGCACGTGGTAGCGGAGGCGCAGAAGCTCGGCGGTACGGCGGCTTTTATCGACGCGGAGCATGCGCTTGATCCCGAATACGCAAAGAAGCTCGGCGTGAATACGGAAGATCTTTATATCTCGCAGCCGGACAACGGAGAGCAGGCGCTCGATATCGCCGATTATCTGGTGCGCAGTAACGCCGTGGATATCGTCGTCATCGACAGCGTCGCGGCGCTTACTCCCAAAGCGGAGATCGAGGGGGATATGGAACAGCTTACGGTCGGCTCGCAGGCGCGTTTGATGTCCAAAGCGCTTCGCAAATTGACCGCAGTCATCAATAAGAGCAAGACTTGCGTGATCTTTATCAACCAACTTCGTGAAAAGGTGGGGGTTATGTTCGGAAATCCCGAGACCACACCGGGCGGTAAAGCATTGAAATTCTATTCCAGCGTTCGTCTTGACGTCCGTAAAAAAGACGTTTTGAAGGATGGAGGCATCGCTGTCGGAAATAAAACGACGGTGAAAGTCGTGAAGAATAAGCTCGCGCCTCCTTTCAGAACGGCGGAGTTCGAGATCATCTTCGGACAAGGCATTTCCAAAGAAGGCAGTCTGATCGATCTTGCCATTGATCTCGGCGTCTTTGTCAAGAGCGGATCTTGGATCAGCTATAAGGACGAAAAGATCGGACAGGGCAGAGACAAGGTGATCGCGCTTTTGAAAGGTGACGCCGATCTTTGCGGTGAGGTGGAAAAAGCCGTTCGCGAGAAGCTGGAAGCGAGCGCAAAATAATAAAGTCATTATCGGCAGTTATGCCGTTAATAATAAATTTTCAGGAGGAACTAAGAATGAGGAATGGTATTTTTCTCGGCGTTTCTTCCGCAGGTATAGGCGCAATATTTGCTGTGGTCGGCTTGATTGTCGGCGCAGTGCTCGGATTTGTACTATATAAGCTGTTTGTCGAAAAGAAACTTGGCAATGCAAAAGCGGAAGCAACAAAAATATTGGAGGAAAGCAGGCAGGAAGCGAAATCAATGCGTAAAGAAGCATTGATCGAGGCGAGAGAGGAGCAGCATAGAATGCGCTCCGAGACGGATAAAGAGGTCCGTGAAAGACGCGCGGAGGTCCAGCGTTTGGAGCAGCGCGTTGCTTCGAGAGAAGAGGCGATTACCCGCAAAGAAGATACCCTCGACAGAAGATTGAGCGAGGTGGAGAATGCGAAGCAAGCGCTCAACGTCCGCGAAGCGGAGATTGAGAGAAAGGAAAATGAAGTCGCCGAATCGCATAATAAAATGATCATCGAGCTTGAAAAAGTCTCGGGGATGAGCCGCGAAGAAGCGAAAAGAGAGCTCCTTGATGACATGCTCGAAGATGCAAAGAAAGACGCGGTTGCGATGGCGAAGGAGATCGAGGCTACGGCGAAAGAAGGCGCGCAGTCTAAGGCGAGAGAGATCGTGGCGCTTGCCGTCCAACGCTGCGCCACGGATCATGCGTCCGAGATCGCAGTATCCGTCGTCCCCCTTCCCAGCGATGAGATGAAGGGCAGAATCATCGGAAGAGTAGGAAGAAATATCCGCTCCTTCGAGAATGCGACGGGCGTTGACGTCATCATTGATGACACGCCGGACGTCGTGACGATATCCGCCTTCGAT
>JAGCXI010000045.1 GCA_017961365.1 Clostridia bacterium | reverse complement strand
CGACGAGCTCCGGCGATGAAATGACCGCCACCTATCAAGACAAAGAGCTGACTTGGAAATATTCTTCCGTCTATACTTTTGTCTTCACGAAATGACCTTCGGCGATATCCCTTCGGCTCTCGCTCCTTTTACGGGGCGAGAGCCTTTTTTCTCCCTTAAAAGTCCCTTGAGCGCCCCTACGGCGCGCCCTTTCGAATCCGCGGAATAAAAGCCGCTTTTTCGCCCAAAATAAGAAGAGAACTCATCAAAGGAGGAAACTATGGAAACGACCGTTTTGGAACCGGAGAAAAAGAGGATCTTCGCAGAGAACGAGGAAGAGCTCCTCAACGAATGCATGAAAGGGACGGCTTTCGGGCTGCAGTCGCTCGACGTCGTGGAGAAAGTCGCCGTCGGCGAACTCAATGCTTATGTAAAACAGCTTATGGGGGAATACGCCGCCGTCACCCGCCGCGTCAGCGACATCATGAAGAAGCTCGACATCGACCCCGAAGTCTATGGCACGATGAAGCAAAAATGGCAGAAAAAGATGGTGAAACTCTCCATCTTCGGCGATAAAAGCAATAGCAACATCGCGGAGAAGCTCATAAAAGGCACGAATATGGGGATCACCGATCTCACGCGCGCTTTGAATAATAACGCGCTCTCTGTCAGCGACGAGACCGCCACCCTCGCCCGCGACATCCTCGCCCTCTATTCGGGAAGCGTGGAAGCATTAAAGAGATTCTTATAAATTTTCGCAGGTTTGATCGTTTGCAACTAAAAAAAAGAATGCGCTTTTGCCCAGCGCATTCTTTTTTTACAGATCAAAGCTGATGACTTGCGTTATTCGGTTTGCATTTTTTCGCGCGCGAGCGCGATTTGGCGCTCGACGGAAGAGACCGCCGTGCCGCCGTAGGACGTGCGCTTATTCACGCAGTTCAAGACGGAGATCGCCTCATAAAGGTCCTCTTTGAAAAGCGGACTGTATTTTTTATAATCTTCGAGTGCGATCTCTTCCAAGGTTTTCTTCCCATGCAATGCGTCGCGCACGATCTCGCCCACGATCTTATAGGCTTCGCGGAAGGGAAGCCCCTTCTTCGCGAGATAATCCGCAAGATCCGTCGCGTTGATATAGCCACCTTTCGCCGCCGCGAGCATATTCTCCTCATTCGCCTTCAAACTCTTGATCATCGGGATGAAGACGCCGAGACAAGCTTTCGCCGTGTCCACCGCGTCGAAGAAGCATTCTTTATCCTCTTGCATATCCTTATTATAGGCGAGCGGCAGCCCTTTCAGGACGGTGAGCATCGCCATAAGATCGCCGAAGACCCTGCCCGTTTTGCCGCGCGCGAGCTCCGCCATATCGGGATTCTTTTTCTGCGGCATGATGGAGGACCCTGTCGTGAAATCATCGGATATTTCCACATATTTGAATTCAAAGCTTGACCAAAGCACCAGCTCTTCCGAGAGGCGCGAGAGATGGACCATCAAGAGGGAGATCGCCGAGAGGAGCTCCACGACATAGTCCCTGTCCGAGACCGAGTCAAGGCTATTCTCCGTCACGCCGTCGAAGCTCAAGAGCAAGGCTTCGTACGCGCGATCCGTATCATACGTCGTGCCCGCGAGCGCCGCCGCCCCGATGGGGGAGACGTTCAGACGCTTGCGCGCGTCGGCGAGCCTGTCCGCGTCCCGTAAGAGCATAAAGACATACGCCATCAAATGCTGTCCGAAAGTGATGGGCTGCGCGCGCTGAAGATGGGTGTAGCCGCTCATCACCGTCGCTTTATAGGTCTCCGCCTTGTCCGTAAGCGCCGCCGCGAGGGAAAGCACCTGCTTTTTCAAGTCGTCCGCGGCGTTCCGCGCATACATTTTCATATCGAGGGCGACTTGGTCATTGCGGCTCCGCGCCGTATGGAGCTTCTTCCCCACCGCGCCGATCCGCGCCACAAGCGTCTCCTCCACGAAAGTATGGATATCCTCCGCCTTCTCGTCTATGACGAGATCCCCGCTCTCGATGTCGGCGAGGATGGCGCTGAGCCCGGAGATCAAGAGCTTCTCTTCTTCCAAAGAGATGATCCCCTGCTTCGCCAGCATCGCGGCATGGGAAACGGAACCGATGATATCCTCTCGATACAGCCGCTTGTCGAAGGTGATGGACGCATTAAAAGCTTCCGCCGCCTCGTTGATCGCGCCGTCCGCGCGTCCCGCCCAGAGCTTGCTCATCTTATTTCTTCACCTTATTTTTCACGATCGCCTGCACCTTGGTGGGCAGTCCGTAAAGGGTGATGAATCCCTTGGAATCCGTCTGATCGTAATCGCTCTCGCCGAAAGTGGCGATCTCTTCGCTGTAAAGCGAATAATCGCTCCATACGCCGGCATTGATGATATTTCCCTTATAAAGTTTCAGGCGTACCTTGCCCGTGACGGTCTCCTGCGTCTTGGTGACGAAAGCGGAGAGCGCCTCGCGAAGGGGGCTGAACCATTGCCCGTTATAGACGAGCTCACCAAAGGTGATGGCGAGCTTCTGCTTCTCATGCATCGTGAGCTTATCGAGGGTGAGACTCTCCAAAACGGAATGCGCCTTATAAAGAATGGCGCCGCCCGGCGTCTCATACACGCCGCGGCATTTCATCCCGACAAGACGGTTCTCGACGATGTCGATGATGCCGATGCCGTTCGCGCCGCCGAGCTTATTCAAGGCGAGGATGATCTCTTTCGCCGTCATCTTCTCCCCGTTCAGCGAGGTGGGCACGCCTTTTTCAAAGGTCAGCTCGATATAAGTGGGCGCATCGGGCGCTTTCAAAGGCGAGACCCCCATCTCGAGGAAGCCCTCTTTCTCGTACTGCGGCTCATTGCCCGTATCTTCGAGATCCAAGCCCTCGTGTGAGAGGTGCCAGAGATTCTTATCCTTGCTGTAATTCGTCTGCTTATTGATCTTCAGAGGCACGTTATGCGCTTCGGCATAAGCGATCTCCTCTTCACGCGACTTGATGCTCCATTCGCGCCAAGGAGCGATGACTTTCATCTCGGGCGCAAAATGCTTGATGCCGAGCTCGAAACGCACTTGGTCATTCCCCTTGCCCGTGCAACCGTGACAGATGGCGTCCGCGCCTTCCTTTTTCGCGATCTCGACGAGCGCTTTCGCGATCAAAGGACGCGCATGCGACGTGCCGAGATAATATTCCTCATAGAGCGCGCCCGCCTGCATCGTCGGGATGATGTAATCATTCACGTATTCTTCGGTGAGGTCAAGGATATAGATCTTATCCGCGCCGGTCTTCAGCGCCTTCTCTTCGAGCCCGTCCAGCTCGTCCGCTTGTCCTACGTTCGCCGCCACGGCGATGACTTCGCATCCGCCGTAATTCTCTTTGAGCCAAGGAATGATGATGGAGGTGTCAAGCCCGCCCGAATAGGCAAGGACCACTTTCTTGATGCTGCTTTTATCCATAATTCTTCTCCTATAAAAGTCGATGGTATCCTTATTATAGAAACGCCGACGCAGCAAGTCAAACGTTTTTGCATATTATTTAGCAAATATTTTATATTATTGGTTTTATAGGGAATTTTATGCAATATACGGGAAGTTTATGCAAAATAAAAGATGTTTTCCGCTCCGCGCCGACATCATCCGCGCCCTTTTTCCGGCCAAACGAATTTCGACTTCAACATCTCGCCGTTATCCACCAAGACATCCTCCCCCGTCATGCTCTTATTCGTGACGGCGAGGAAATACGCCCATTCGGCGATCTCTTGCGGCTCCGCCCATTTTCCGAGAAGGGACTCTCCGATCGCGGCGGCGCGGAGGGTCTCGTCATCGAGGACGGGCGCATTCGAGCTCGTGTACACCCCGCCGGGCGAGAGACTGTTACAAACGGCGCCGTATGCCGCGAGGCGCAGCGCGGCGTTCTTGGTATAAGCGACGACGCCCGCCTTGCTCGCGACGTATTCGGGAAATTCGGAGCCGTTCCTTGCGCTCGCCGAGGCGACATTCACCACGGCGCGAATGGCGGGGGTGAAAGCATAGCGCTCCATCGTGCGGATCACGCCTTTCAAATTCACGTCGATGACCTCCTCCGCGGGGAATTGCACGCCCGCGGCGGTCACGAGGACATTCACACCGTCTTCGGGCGGAAGCTCTCCGCGCACGTCTGCAAGGATATGGCGATATCCCGCTCTTTGAAGCGCGGAAGGACGGACGTCCAATCCGACGACTTCATGTCCCTCCGTCAAAAATTTTTCCGCAATGGCGCGTCCGATATCTCCGCTCGCGCCCGTAATGAGCACCTTCATGCTTTCGCCTCCTTGCGGGCGGCAAGATAGTCCAAATACGCCTGCCCGACCTTTTCTTCCTCATATTTTCGGACCACCCGATACGCCACGGGCGAGAATACCACTTCAAAGAGCAGCTCCGCAAAAGCGCCCGTCACGGCGCACATCACGCATTGGAGCGGAGACCAGCCGAAAAACCGATAGCTCACGATGAAAGCGAAAAGGATATTGTCCAAAAACTGCGCGAGGAACGTGGAAAGATAACAGCTCAGATAAAAGCTCGTCTTCGGGTGCCCCGCAAAAAGCCGTCCGAAAGAGAAATTCATAAAATTATTCGCCACGGCGGAGGAGACGAAAGCGACGGAACTGCCGAGGATCACGTACCAGGACGAGCGGAACGTGCCGTCCAATGCCGCGTTGATCACCCCTTGCGACCCTTCTACGAAGCTCATCGACCAAGTGCCCGGGATGTAGGACATCGCGATATAAAACGCCGAGAAGAAGAGATTGATCACGAGCGCCGTGACGGAAAGAAGATTCGCCGCGCGCACGCCGAAACGCTTGGTCACGACATCCATCAAGAGGAAGACGAGCCAAGAGAAAAGGATGCCGCAGTCCAAGGCAAGCCAAGACAAGCCGAGATCGATGCTCTTATTCGCGAGGAGATTCATGGACACCACCGCCGTCACGAAAAGCGCCGTGACGAGAGACGGGATGCTTCGAAGCAAAAGTTTGATTTCCGAAAAAAAGTTTTTGATGACCGTCACCGCAGTGACCTCCTTGTTTTTTATTTTGAAGATGGTTATGCAAGGAACATCTTCTTTCCGTAAAAAGCGCTTTCGCGCCGAATAATCATATTGTAACACCCTGCGACGGAAATGTCCAATGAAATCAAGAAGATCGCCTGCGCCCTTCCGAAAACGTCCTTCCGCTCCTCTCTGCGCCGACATTTACGGGCAACGAAAAGAAATCTCGAAAAAACGCTTGCTTTCCCCGTCGCAATGCTCTATAATACAAAAGTACTTGGGGATATGGCTCAGTTGGTAGAGCGATACGTTCGCATCGTATAGGTCAGGGGTTCGAATCCCCTTATCTCCACCATACGTGAATAATACGAACTCTTTTGGAAAGAAAGGGTTCGTATTATTCGTTTTATGGGACTATCTCGCCGTTGTAATCAAACGCTGATTTCTTTCACTAAAAACCTTTTTCGCCAGGCAGTAATGCTTGGCTTTTTTTGCTATTTAGGAGATTTTCTCCGTTTATTTCCCTTTCGTCCTTTTGTTGTAGCACAGGTCTATTGCGTGTCAACGCGAGAAATAATT
>JAGCXI010000044.1 GCA_017961365.1 Clostridia bacterium | reverse complement strand
GTCATTATTCATAAAATTTCCTCCTGTGTTTTTATGGAAGTTAGGCTACAAATCCATTTTAACACAGGAGGAAATTTTCCACTCATCGGTAAACCTCTTTTGAACCACCGGACTATCCGGTGGTTTTCACTTACAAAAAAAAGGTATCGCCTCATACGAAACGATACCTGTAAAAATGCACCATCTCGCATGCTACGATACATCTTACACAAAAGCCAAAAAGGTCGTGTAACCCGAAATAAGTACATCCCTACCGAGAGGATGTCCTTTTGGGCTTATTCAGATGTATCGCGCCTATATTTATCACGTTTGTAATAAAATTACAATAGGAAGAATTATTTTGACAAAACGCCCTGCCGCGCGATTTTCAAACTTAGAAAAATGCCGTGAAGCGCCATTGAGAATTTTCGCAAAAAGTAACGATTTTTCTCAATAGGGCGCGACCCTATTTGCATTCGATTCTTTGTGAGATTATTATACAAAAAATCTCGGAAACTCCGAGACTTTTTGACAAATGGGAATCGTTCTATTTGCGTTACGCCGAAAGGCGGCTTTCTGCGAGGTTATGCTTGGGCGTATCGTCCAAGAAGCAATAACACAATGCGGCGAGGACGGCGCCGACGAAGGGACCGACCACGTAGATCCAGACCTGTCGCAAGGCTTCGCCGCCCGCGAAGAATGCAGGCATCAAGCTACGCGCGGGGTTCACGGAAGTGCCCGTCAGCGCAAGTCCCAAGAGGTGCACGAGGGTAAGCGCCGCGCCGATGACGACGCCGATGAAGCCCTTATTCTCCGTCTTGCTCGTGACGCCGAGCACCGCCATCATAAAGGTGAAAGTGAGGATGATCTCCGCCACGAGTCCGATGCCGAGCGAAGCGCCTGCGGAATAATTGGACGTGATCGCGCCTTGCACCACGTTCGCGCCGTAACCATTATCGCGTCCAAAGAAGAGCCAAAGCAGGAAACAAGCCTCCACGGCACCGACGAGCTGGGCGATCATATAGCCGATGAAATCCTTTACCGTGATGCGTTTTGCGACGAGGAAGCCGAGGGACACGGCGGGATTCAGATGGCAGCCCGACGCTTCCCCGAGGGTGAAGCACATCGCAAGGATGGTCAAGCCGAAAGCCAGCGAAGTGGCAACGGCGCTCCCGCCCGTATACACCGCCACGCCACAGCCGAAGAGCACGAGCACGAGGGTACCGAGCATCTCCGCAAAATATTTTTTAAAACAATTTTCTTTTTCCATAATACCTCCCGAATGATCTTTCGATTTCATTCATCGGTTAGTATGGACGCGTTTTTCCGCTTTTAATCATGCATCCTCTTTTGCGCCTGCGTAGAAGATCCTTCTTGGCGCAAGGAAAGGGATGGAAGGAAGTGAAAGGCAGGGCTTCGAAGCTCCCTTAAAGGAGACGCGCTCAAGGGGAAAAGTCCCTTGAAAGTCCCTACGAAAAAAGGCAGCGAACGCTGCCTTTTTCATCTTGTTTTACGCTTTACTCAATAACGATATCCGTCCTTCTGCATCGCTAAGACTTGCAGGTTGAGCTGTTTGATAAGCTCCTCGTTATTCGGCGTCTTCAGCATCAAATTGATGATGCTTTCCGCCGCTTCTTGGTTATCACCCGCGGAGAGCATCTTGCGAATGAGATAAGCGCCTTCGAGCTCTTTCTGCGTGAGGAGAAGTTCTTCCCTTCTCGTGCCGCTTCGATTCAGATCAATGGCGGGGAAGATGCGTTTCTCGGAGAGTTTCCTATCGAGATGGATCTCCATATTGCCCGTCCCTTTGAATTCTTCATAGACGACGTCGTCCATGCGACTGCCCGTATCGATGAGCGCCGTGGCGATAATGGTGAGACTGCCTCCGTTCTCGATATTACGCGCCGCGCCGAAAAAGCGCTTCGGGAAATAAAGCGAGACGGGATCCACGCCACCCGAAAGGGTCTTTCCGCTCGAAGGCACGATGACGTTATTCGCTCTCGCGAGCCTCGTCAAACTGTCGAGGAGGATGACCACGTCCTTCCCCTCTTCCACGAGCCTCTTCGCGCGGTTCAGGACGAGCTCCGCCACCTTGATATGATTGTCGCTTTCCTCGTCGAAAGTGCTGTAGATCACTTCCCCATTGATGCTGCGCTGCATATCCGTGACTTCCTCGGGGCGCTCGTCGATGAGGAGCACCATGAGCTTCACGTCGGGGGAATTCACCGATATGGAATGCGCGATCATTTTGAGAAGGGTGGTTTTACCGGCTTTCGGCGGGGAGACGACCATCGCGCGCTGTCCTTTTCCGATGGGTGCGATGAGATCTATCGCCCTTGCCGCAAGCTCATTCCTTCTCCCCGCGATCTCCAAACGGAGCTTCTCATTCGGGAAGATGGGGATGAGATCATCGAAACGAGGACGATTAAAAGTCTTATCAACGGGGCGACCATTCACCTCCGTGATCGCCATCACTGCGGGGGGCTTCCCTTCCGCCGAGGCTTTGCAATACGCCTTAATGAGATCTCCCGCACGGAGACCGTAGCGCTTGATACGCTGGGTGCTGACATAGCTGTCGCGCGTGCTGTTGCGGAAATTATTCGCGCGCAGGAACCCGTATCCGTCGGGCAGGATCTCGAGGATGCCCGAGCGTACTTCGCAGGTCTTCAAGAAGGTTTCGTCATATTCCTGCTCCGCAAAGCGATCCATCGCAGGTCTCTCGGGACGCGTCTCGATGATCCGATCCTGCCGATCCCCTCCGCCCGCGGGCGAAACAGTATAGCCCCATTCCCCCATTCGCCTTCCCGCCGGGTTCTTGACCTGCGGCGCGGATCCGAAGCGCTCTTCCTGCCCTGCGAAAGAGGATGTTTCGCGCGGAGTCGACGCGGGGAGCGGGTTTGTCTTCGGGGGACGCCCCGCCTTCCTGATGGGCTGGGGCTCCGCCTTCCCTTCCTTGATGTCCAGAATGCAGTCGATCATCTCCTGCTTTTTCAAAGACGTCGGATGGGGGACGCCCACTTCGCGAGCGAGCGTGCGGATCTCATGAATGCTCATTCCGTCGAGATATTCCGCGGTGATCTCATTTAAATCTACTTTTCGGTCCATAAAATGCCTCCAAAAAAACTTTGCAAAATCTTTCGTTATTTATATGTTGATAGAATAAAGATTAGACGATAAAGTGATAAACACACGTGTCACCCGCCGAATTCGGCGGGGATCACGTGACCTTTTAAAAAGAATGCGGGGCGACGAAAAAAGTATTGACAGAAAAGGTCAATCCTTTTCAAAACAAATGACTTTTGTACTGAATTCGTCGTCGAAGTCCGCTCTGTCGAATTCGACCGATTCGCCATCGACGTACTCGATGGCGTCTTTATCAAAATAATCGAGGAAGGCGTCCGCGTCGTCGATGTCCAGCTCAATGCCTTCGGTCTTATAGTGCATCGGGATCACGACGCTCGGCATCAGCCTGTCGACATATTCCTTCGCGAGTTCCGCGTCGATGGTGTAATTGCCGCCGACGGGGACGAGGAGGATATCCACGGGACCGATCGCCTCGATCATCAAGGGAGAGGGTCCATGCCCCACGTCGCCGAGATGGCAGATATTCACGCCGTCCATGCGGAAATTAAAGACGATATTGCTGCCGCGAAGACGTCCGTTCTCGCCGTCGTGCTTGGTGTCGATGCCGATGATATGCACGCCTTTTACCTCAAAGCTACCCGGGCGATTGATGATGAGCGGATCTCCCGAAACGGCTTTTACGTTATTGTGGTCATAATGCGCGTGGCTGACCGTTACGGCGTCAGCGGACACGGGAGGCATCGAAATGCCGATATCACTTGAGTAGGGATCGGTGACGATCTTCGTCCCGGTACTCTCTTCCAAAAGGAAGCAGGAATGCCCAAGCGGTTTTATGATCATAAAAATCTCCTTTATTTATTTCTATATCGATCCACGAGCTCGACGATCTTATCATGCGGGTCAAGGAGCTTGCTCACGGAACACTTCTGGTGGCAGGCGCTGATGATATAAGCGCCGTACTTCGCCATGCTCGCCTCGATAAACCAAGGCTCTTTTCTGAGCTCTTCGGGCACGTAGGTCAGATTCGTCGTGATGACGGCGTCGAAGAGCTTATTTTGATACGCCTCACGGAATTTCTCGAGACCTTCCGTGAATAAGCCGAACGTTGCGGAAAGGAAGATGCGGTTCGCCCCTCTCTCCTTCAAATGATGCGCAAGATTAATGAGGCTGTCGCCCGTGGCGATGAGGTCGTCCGCGACGAAGACGTCGAGACCCATCGGGGAATCACCGATATACTCATGCGCAACGATGGGGTTTCTGCCGTTTACGACCGTGGAATAATCGCGCCTCTTATAGAACATGCCGAGGTCGATGCCGAGGATGGAGGCGTAATACGTATTGCGATTCATCGCGCCTTCGTCCGGACTGACGATCATGAAATGATCCTTGTCCAAACGGAGATCGTCGAAGCGACTCAAAAGCGCCTTGATGATCTGATAAGAAGGCATGAAATTATCAAAGCCCATAAGGGGCGTGGCGTTCTGCACGCGGGGATCATGCGCGTCGAAGGTGATGAGCTCGGTCACGCCGAGCGCTTCGAGCTCTTGGAGCATCATAGCGCAGTCCAAGGACTCGCGCGCGCTGCGCTTATGCTGTCTGCCGCCGTAAAGGATGGGCATCACGACGGTGATGGAATTCGCCTTGCCGCCGATGGCGGAGATGATCCTCTTGAGGTCCGCATAATGATCGTCCGGAGACATCGGGACGCTCATGCCGTACATATTGTAACGAATGCTGTAATTACCGACGTCGCAAATGATAAAGATGTCCATGCCGCGAACGGACTCCTTGATCAAGGCTTTCGCATCGCCGGACGTGAAGCGCAAGCAACCGTGCTCCAAAAGGAAAGTCTTCTTCGCAAGAGACGCCTTGCCATGCTTCTCGGCTTCCTCATTGTACCATTTTACGAGATATTTGTCAATGCGCTCGCCGAGCTCCTGCGCTCCTGCCATCGCGATGAGGCCCATCTCGGGTAAATGAGCTTCGAAATTGAATGCCTTTTCAAGAAATGATGTAGCCATAGTGTCCTCCTTCGTGTTTTACATATATAAGTTGGCGTCGGGGAACTCCGGCTCACAGGTAAGATTGATCCCCAAACGCTTAAATAACTTTTCATCCGCGGCGCTCAAGATGCAAGTGGAATGCGCTTCGCATCCTTTGAGATCCTTCAGGTGTTGCACGGCGAGCTCTGCGGCGTGGTTATTCGTCTGACTGACCACGAGCGCCATAAGCACCTCGGACGGATTCAGCTGATAATGCCTCTCCTTATAGGTCTTCTTCTTCAAATTCACCATTGGGCGAATGACGGCGGGCGCGATGAGCTTGATGGGATCCGCGATGCCCGCGAGCACCTTGATGCCATTCAAAAGCGCCGTGGAAGCCGCTTCGAGGTCGTCCGTGGTCTTGCCCGTCACGATCTGCCCGTCCGGGAGCTCCAAAGCCACCACCTGCTTTCCGCATTTCTGCGCCTTCGCAAGAGCGGGCGCCACCACCTTTCTGTCATCGAGCGAGAGACCGAGCTCACTCATCAGGAATTCGAGCTTCTTGATGGTGTCCATCTCCGCATTGCCCTGCTTATAATAGCAAAGCGTTTGATAATAACGGCGAATGATCTCCTGTTTGGCGGCGGCTTTCACGATCTCGTCGTCCACGATGCCGAAGCCCGCCATATTCACGCCCATATCGGTGGGCGACTGATATTTACATTCGCCGAGGATCCTCGTAAGGATCGCCTTCACGACGGGGAAGACCTCGATATCGCGATTATAATTCACCGTCTTGACGCCATAGGCTTCGAGATGGAAATGGTCGATCATATTCACGTCTTTGAGATCCGCCGTAGCCGCTTCATAGGCAACGTTCACGGGGTGCTTCAGCGGGATATTCCAGATCGGGAAGGTCTCAAACTTCGCATAGCCCGCCTTGACGCCGCGCTTGCTCTCATGATAGAGCTGGCAAAGGCAGGTCGCCATCTTGCCGCTGCCGGGACCCGGCGCCGTCACGACGACGAGCGGACGCTCCGTCACGATATAAGGATTCATCCCATAGCCTTCGTCGGAAACGATGGTATTCACGTCGGTGGGATAGCCTTTCGTACGCGTATGGATATAGACCTTTTCGCCGCGAAGCTCAAGCTTCTTCTTAAAAAGATCCGCCGCCTGTTGCCCTTCGTATTGCGTGATGACGATGCTGCCTACGAAGATGCCGAGCGAACGGATATTGTCGATCGTGCGCATAACGTCGTGGCCGTAATCGATGCCCATATCCGCACGGATCTTATTCTTTTGAAGGTCGGCTGCATTCACCGCCATGATGAGCTCCGCCTTATCCTTCAGCTTTTGAAGGAGCTTCACTTTCACATTGACGTCAAAGCCCGGGAGCACACGCGAAGCGTGATAATCGTCGAAAAGCTTGCCGCCGAATTCGAGATAAAGCTTGCCGCCGAAGCTATTGATGCGCTCGAGGATAGCCTGCGATTGTTTCTTTACGTATAAAGCATTGTCAAAACCGATCTTCATAAATCTTCCCTTGTAACGAAAAATGATCCGTAAACAGCACCGAAGGTGCCTTGCATATTATCGAATATTAGTATAAATCTCCCTCCGTTTATTTGTCAAGTATCTGACCCTAATCAAGAATGCAAAAAAAATGAAACCGCCCATAAAATATTTCGACCGCGGAAAAGGTCTCTTTTCCTCTTGAAAAGCAAAGGACAAAAAGCTCAGAAAAGAACGAAATTCCCTCTGTCCACAAACGCCGCCGTCACGAGCGCCAGAAGGAGCACATTCACCACTTGATGCAGGATGACCACGAGGAGAGTATGCCGCCCGACGAAGCGGAAGGGCTTATTCCACGCGCCGTCCAACTTGGGCAAAAGCGACTTCCCGCGCCCGTAAACGAGGGTGATGACCGCCGCACCCGCAAAGGCGATGCCGAGATTCGGGATGAGCGGGAAATAATCCCCCATATCCAAGCCGCGGGAAAAGCTCTCGTGCAAAGGCATCAGCCAACCGTTTTCGATGGGTTCGAGCCCATTCAATCTTTGATTGACAAGGAAGATCGCCCCCGCGAGAAGGGCGCTCACGACGACGAAGACCAAGTCACTCTTCTTCCCCGCAAGACGGGTCAACGCATAGACCCCCGCGACGAGGAGCGTGGCAAGGGAAAGCATATGCAGGACCCCGAAAATGATGAGATCGCCCTCATCGAGGACCTCCCACGAGATCAGGAAATACGTGCCGATCGTGATGACGCAAGCGGCGAGCAATGTCTTCATCGCCCGCGTGAGATTATCCCTGCTGAAAATGGTGCTTCCGCCGCAAAGGCCGAAAAAGACGGAGATGGCAATGACTTGGATCACGTCGCGCGTGGCGCCCACCCAACTCAAGCCGTGATCCCACCACATACAAGCGAATTTCGCGATGGCGGCGGCTGCCCCACCCTTTGCCGCCCATACGTCGGAAAACATGGCGGAAAGATCGAACATAAAATGATCTATGCACATCAAAAGAATGGTGAAACCGCGGAGAAAATCCAGCTCCCATATCCGATGGGAATGCGGGCGCTCCGCCAAAGGATGATTCGTCACGCTGCGTCTCTCTTCCGCGTCAAGAAACATATCAGTCTTCCTTATATTCCGTCCCGATATACGTCCTGCCCGAAGCGTCTTCGCGGAAGAGCTCAAAACGATCCGAATACTCCTTCACAAGCACGCCGGGGCGACGTTTGCTGTAATAAACGAGAGGACGCTCCCCTTCCGAGGCGGGCATGGGATAGCCGAGGTCGCCGCGACCGTAGCCACGGGGCTCACGCGGATATCTTCCGCCCTCATAGGCTCTTTCGCCATAAGGCGCGGAAAAACCATCTTCCTCATAAGGATCCATGCCGTCATCCTCACGATAAGGATCGCGAGGCGAAAAATCTCCCCGATCATAAGGGCGACCTTCGCGATAAGGATCCATGCGACGCCGATCGCCGTATTCGCCGCGGCGCTCGTCCTCATCGTCATATCCGCGCCTCGGACGGCGATCCCCGTCTTCGTCGTCATAACGATCTTTAGAAGGACCGCGGAGCGCCTTGAACACGCCGGAGAATGGACGAACGAGCAAGTTTCGCACCGAGATGATGACTGCCGCCACGCAAGAGAGCGCCAGCCCGATATAATAAAGGATCTGATTCACGCCCATCCCACCGAAGGTGAAATCCGTTGCGGCGAGAAGGATAAGCCCGAAAAGAACGTAAAAAAGCGGGATATACAGCCCCAAGAACATGACGAGGCTCGTCAAGACCTCGACCACGATCTTCAGCCCTTTGAACAAGAGCTTGAGCGCGCCCCAAACAGCAAGCGCAAGAGCCATAAAAAATCCGTTCTTCATTCCTCTCCTATTCCCCATCCGCGCCCTCGAAAGGCGCCGCCATGCTCGGCTATATCTTACGGGCGTATAGAAAAATTATACCACAAAACGACGATCCGAGTAAATATATTTATAAATTCGACGATTTACGCTCCGCTTCCTCCGCAAGAAGGGTGCGCAAAAGCGCCTCCGAAGCGAGAGCGATCTCCTCATACGTCGTCTCGAAATCCCCCGTATACCAAGGATCGGCGATGCTTCGTCCTCCGAGCCCATAATCCCCGAGAAGGCGCGTCTTTTCCCGCGCTTCGGGCGCAAGACGAAAAAGGCGATCGAGATTGGATCGATCCATGCAAAGGATGAGGTCGAATGCGGCGACATCCTCCTTTCGGATCAAGCGAGCGGCGCGCCGAGGACAAAGGACAGAATGCCTTGCGAGCTCCTTGCGCGCAGGCGGATAAACGTCATTCCCGATCTCCTCCGTCGTCACCGCGGAAGACTCCACGCGAAAGGCGGAAGAAAGCCCCTTTTTCTCCAAAATATCCTTAAAAATGTATTCCGCCATCGGAGAACGACAGATATTGCCATGGCAAACGAACATCACAGAGATCATTCTTTCCTCCCATTTTTCCGAGCTACCCGCGAAGAAACGCGCAGAACGTTTTTTACAGTATAGCACAGACGAAGTTTCGCCGTCATCCTTTTCGAGGCAGCGCGCGGAAAGGAGAATGAAAAAAGCATCCGCCGCCCCCTTTTCCCGCGCCTTCTTCCCCTCTCCGAAAAGTTTTTTTCGAAAAACCGATTTTCCACTTGCTTTATCCCTCGGAATATACTATAATTTCTAAAGTCAAACGGTTTCCGTCCGACATACATACGAATCGAAATGGAGAGTTGGCTGAGTGGTCGAAGGCGCACGATTGGAAATCGTGTTTACCCCACAAGGGTAACTAGGGTTCAAATCCCTAACTCTCCGCCAACTAGTCAAAAAGTCGGATTTATCCGACTTTTTTCATAAAAACTTAACGTTATGGATTTGAACGAGAGCGACCCCGAAGGGGATGAAAACATCACAGTGCGATGTTTTCAAGCGGCTGACCGAAGCAAGGCGAAAGGCACACCCAAAACAAAACGGAATGCCTTGAGCATTGCAAGAGCAAATCCCTAACTCTCCGCCAAAAAGAACCAAAATTGAACCCATTTCAATTTTGGTTCTTTTTTATCCAAACCGAAGCGTCGCGAGGTTTGGTATATCATCAAAGGCGGCTTAGCCTTTGTATATCATCAGCGCTATCGGCGCTGTATATCATCACGGCTCTGCCGTGTATAATATGATCTGCTTCGGTTTGATGATATGCAATTCTGACGAATTGATGATATACAACTCTTCGAGTTGATGATATACACGCATTTGCATGATACTTTCCCCACTAGCGAACAATACGAACCCCGACGATCAAAAATCGAGGTTCGTATTTTTCTTTACGAATGAATATTTTGCGGTGAAACTAATTACCAACTTGAATGCTTAATTCGTTGATAATAGTTAAAAAGATATGCGTTATCTTTAAAGTGGTCCCCCAATTAAAATCTTTTATTTGAATGTCTTTATAGTGCGCATACCTATTTCTATAATTGTGTCCAAAATTATTCTTATATTTGACCAAATAAAAAGAAGTAATTTTGACATTGTCTGCACCTAACAACTCTACCATTATTGAATTAGATACATCAAGCAAATGACCTAAGGAAAACCAATCCGAACGAATATACTTCTCCTTTTGTTTTGCGATATATAAGTTTCTTAAAAGCTTCTCAACCAACGCCATCTCAAACATACAGATGGCATAATTGAAACCCGTTTCAAGATAATCATTTTTTGCTTTACTCGCGTTTAACAGTGTATAAAACATATTCAGCAAAACCAGCAAGTCTTTATCAAACTCCAAGTCACAATAATTCAATCCCCAATTTTGCAAGACGGCATTAAGTACCGTGGCTATGGTCGAAAATACTTCCTCTATTTTTTGCTTATTAATAAGTAGATTTAGCCAATTCAACAAACAACTATCTTGCAAATCTAGCATTTGTTGTTTTGTCGCTGTTAGATACTCATCACATGGAATTGAAGATGCAAACATATCTAAAATATCTTTTTCTTTTCCAGCTCCAATCTCACTGTAGTAACTAATAAGGTGGTTATCTTTAGTCTTTTTATGCGTTAAAAACAAGAGCTTAGCTTGCATGCTACGCTTTTCATCATACAAGTACTTTCTAACATCCTGCATTGGGATTTCATATGAGTATTCTTGTCCAAACTCTTTTAAATAATCTTGCAGCACTTCTTCTATTTTGGGCAGATTTCCTTCCAATTCCGCATAGGCACTATAACCTATATTTTTTAATGCATACAAAACCTCTTTGTATATTTTTTCTTTATAAAGGACATCGGCAGGTGCACCTTTTTTCTCAATGATGGAAGAAAACAATGATCTACCATAATTTACTATCCTTTCAAGTAAAAGTGCAACACTCTCCTTATACGTTTCTCTTTTTGCAAAATAAGACACCATCGCAAAATACTTCTCAAAAGAATACTGATTAATACTATCGAAATGCTTAGGGTCTAGAATAATCTGGCAAACTGCGGGGATTTTAATAATAGGATCTGCGTAATCCTCAAATCGGTTTATCAACATATGGAATTCATTCTCTGCTATGTACTCTAAAACCTTATCAAACGCAGAATAATACTTAAATACCAAATCAAACACTGCAGATTTGATGTTATATTTACTGTTCTCTATGATAGCGATTCCATTTGTTTTCAGGTATGCAATTAAAGACGCTTTCTTATATTTACACAAATGCGTTTTTATTACGCTTAAAGCCGTCTCCAATTGATCTAAATACTCTGATACTACTGCAGATTTGTATTCAGAAAGCATATCGTTTTTCCTTAAAAACAGATAATCCGCAAACTGATCTAAATCATTGATTTCCCCATTTTTATCAGCATAATAGTCTTCTATTTTTTCATAATTCTGTATTAAAAACTTCAAATCAATTTCTGTTGCATAATCATTTACCGAGTATGTTTTGAATTGATATGAATTGAATGGGAGTTTCAATACATCCAGTATATTCATAAAACGACTAAACACCTAAACGGTCGCGCATATCAACGAGCCGTTCTCCTTTGTATGAAAAATAAAGCGGTCCTTGTACGGTATAAGAATAACCCAACAACTTAGTCGCGACAGCACTGAGCGTGCTGGTTTCTCCGTTATAGGTAACACGCCTTATTTCATCCGCAACAGTGACTTTGATACTGCGGTCGTGTATGTACTCCAATTCTTCCCCGACGTCGATCCCAAGCGCCTTGAACGTGAACTTAGATTTCTTTTCGGAAGACTCGCTCGCGATTTCGTCCGCAGCCCTTTCTTCCGCGATCTCTTTCTCGGTTGCACGCCATAACTTCAAGTTACCTTCCGTGCCGTGGATCTCTGCCATTGCTTCAAAGAGCGAATATGCGTCCTCGGCAGTCATCGCGTAGAACTCGCGGACTCGCTTCTTGCCGTTCACGTTATCGATCGAGCGCAACTCCGGATTGAGCTTGTCAATGATGTCGTGGAGCTTCATGTCGGTCAACCGTGCATTCACGGCGTAAGTCGCATATACGCGGAAAGCGAACGGCGTGCATTCCGTCCTATTGAGTTGCCGCACCCGGGCATTCACGTCATCGGCATATCCGATCTTTACGTAAGTCGGGAACGAGGGGTTCGTTAAAATGTAAATATAGCCTTTGTTTTCCATACAAATCACCTTCAAGACAAAGATTTTATAAAATGGACATATCGCTCCAAATCTTCTTTTTCTTTTGCGTAGACAGCCCTATGATTATTTAAGAATTCTTGTTTAATCGCAAATTTATTTAGATTATCAACATCCGATTCTCGCATTCTCCCCACAATCAATTGATTTCCGATGATCGTTTTAGCAGAAGTCAATCTAACCAAAACCTTGGGACTAATAGGGATAAAATAGTCAACGGTATGGTCTTTTTGCTCCATTCCTATCGCATAAAATTGAGGCAAAATATAATTGAGCTCAGTTTCATTTTTAACGTAGCTAATATTATCACCGAAAATATATTCGTCTACAAGTGTTTGATCTTTAAAATATTGATAGACAACTACATTTTGCGGAGCATCCGCTAAAAAATCCATAAAAACAGATTTTTTCTTAATATCGTTCACAACGCTCTGTGAGCGGATTATACAAAGAGAACAAAATTTTTGCACTATGACGATGTCACTTGGCGAAAAAACAGGAAGCACGTTCGCTTTTACTGACTTCAAAAGATTAGCTTTAAAATCGCCGAATGCGTCTTCTATGGATTTTAAAAGTGAAGTTTCAATAAAATCATCATAGTAGCCATATTCCGTGTTTGCCTCTTTAATGCTTTCTTGTGAAATAGTCCCTTCCATATCCATTTTGAAAACCATATCAGGCGTTTCTTTAAACCCTAAGGAATTCACGATAGATACAGGCGTAGAAAAAGGCTTTAACAGCGATTTGGGTATTTGAATATGGCTATCTTTTGTTCCTTTTATTTCCATAAATGCATCCTTTCCTCATTTATTCCCTTTCGCTCTATTGTGCGACTTGCAAAGCATTTGACAATTAGACGCGTCCGTTGCGCCGCCACGACTCCACGCCGTCACGTGGTCGGCATCCATTTCATTCAGGCGATAAATGCGCTTAGCGTTGTTGTCGTGACCGATCGCGCAGAAGGGACAGTTGGATATCTCTTTCTCCATCGCTTCCCTTGTTTGCCTGTCATAGACTGCCTTTTTCGTTTTTTCATCGAAAACGCGGACATTCAGGAGCGTGGTGTCCTGTTCCCCGCCGAGGATATACTCAAATATGCCTCTTTTATTTGTAATCTGCGTGTCGGTAAGAAGCTCGTCCACTCTCTTGGTCACATAGTCTTTGGAGTAAGCTTTCGTATGGTATTCGCGATACAGCCGTCCCCATTCAAGACCGCAAACTTCACTTCCCGTATATTCAAAGATAGAATCGATCCAATCGATCACGGTATCGAAATGATTTTTCAACTCGTCGATGCTCGTATCGTAGCGATGTTTCGCCATATAATCTTCGATATCACCGTCACTTACCCAATCAAGCGCGGTTTCAAGGATGGCTTGGCGCTTCGGATCGCCCTTTATATAGGTCTGCCAACGATTCATATTGGAATTGCCCGTATTAGAGAAGAGGGCGCGCGCCTTGGTGACAAACGGTCCATGATAGGACGCATTCAAGAGTTCTTGCTTTACAAGAGGAACACCCGCGATATTGATCGTTTCAAACCATTCTTGTATTTCCGAAGGCTCACCCTCGCAAACGTAAATGGTCAACTCCGTTTCCACAAGTTTCTTTTTCTCGTCGGGATCAAGGCTATTGAAATACCTTTGTTTTCCATTGCGCTCCACGGCGAACGGCCACGACTGATTGACAAAGCGCGCGAAAGACGTAATGCGCTGTTGCCCGTCGAGGACTTCATACATTCCATCCGAATTGAGAACGAAATAAATCAAACCGAGAGGATATCCCTTTAATAGAGAGTCCACGACCGCAACGTCTTTTTTGCCGTCGCCGTATATGTAATTACGCTGATATTCGGGCTGAATAATCAGCTTGCCGTCAAGACCAAATAAGCCTTTCCCTTCGTTTTTATCATAGATAAAACCTTTACAAATATCACCTACAGTCCAATCGGTATGCAATGTTGTTTTCATTGTGTATTTCCTCCCTCCTTGGCACGAATAAGAATTCGTTGATATACCTTTTTTCCTTGAACCACACCCGAAGCGTTCAAATCATACGTCCCTTGTTTTCCAAATATTTCATAGTAACGATCTTTACATTCTTGGGAAGTGTAACGACGGGTTTTCATCCCATATAAATCCTCATTCTCACACATTCCAAGTATTTCAAACTGATCTGGGTTATACTTGTCCATAAATGTAATTGGAACACCCATTACACCATCGTAATCCGACGGAATGCACTCGGTAAACGGAACTTCTATTGCATCGTAATTGTCGTAGTGCGGATAGACGCTAATTCCATATTCTGTTTCAAATTTCTTTTTCAGGCTTTTATTGTATTTCAAATTATGAGCCATAGTGTCAAGTTGTAGCGGTTCATGACGCCCGCCATGATCAATATTTGTAAACCACCGAACACCCTTAACTCGAATGAATTTGCGTCCATCGGGATCGACTCCACAACCCGCCGCTTCAAGCGGATAATCATCAGGCACATTAAACTTTCTGTCTCCTGAATGAATAGAATCACCCAACCACATCAAATTATCCTTCAAAAGAGGAAATACTTCCTTGTACGTAATTGCATTGACATTCCCTATAATTGCAAATTTTTTGTTAGCATTCGTAATCCAAGCCAAAAACTCTCTAAATTGAGAGAAGGGAGGATTCGTTATAATAATATCAGCTTCGTCGCGCAGTTTACATACTTCTTTAGAGCGGAAATCGCCGTCACCTTTCAAATATCCCGAAAACTCGATATCGTCCGTATCGATATTCCCCGAACCGTCCTTGTCGCGGGTCAAAGTAAAGAGTTTCCCTCTCGTTTCGTGTAGTTCTTCATTATAAAGGGGCGAAAGCATTTCGAAAATCGTCAGTTGCTTATTTCCCGCACCTTTCTCATAGGAAGTGGAAATCAATTTCTTTAATCCGAAGCGCTCAAAATTGGATGCAAAATACTTGGTAAAATTCGACCATTCGGGATCATCGCACGGAAGCAAGATCGTCTTATTGCGAAATACGTCGGGATTGTATTCCACATAGGCATTCATTTCCGCTTCTATATCGCTGTATTGCGTATAGAATTCATCTTTCTTGCCTGCTTTCGCAGCGCCAAGGTTTGTATTATCTGCCATCGTTTTTCTCCTGTTATTATAATTCCAAGCTATTTCCTTTCAGCAGGAAATCGTAGATTCCCATCGTGGTGATTCCGTTCTCATCCCTCTTGATCTTGATATGCAAGTCAATATGGCTATTGAGAATTTTTGTAAAAAGTTGCAATTTTTCTCAACAGAAACTCGTTTGAATATCTTTTCCGTTATGAAAAACTGGTAAAAGTACCGCATTTTTTATCGCGATTTCATTTTAGCACATCGGGGAGGAAATTACAATATATAGTTTCTTAACTAATTTAATAAATCAACCTAAAAATCAAACTCCGAAAAATGTGTAACTTTACAAAAAATTCGGAATCAATGAATGCGGAACGGGATGTAAAAAGCCCCCGAGAACGGGGGCGGAAAATCGATTGCTTATTGTAATGCGGACTTATCGTCCCAAATAGGCATGCACGACGCGCCAAGCTTTGTCTGCGTAAAAGCGATGTCCCTCTTCCCCGATGACGTGGGTCAGGCGGTCCGAGCAGCCGAGGAAGTCATACGCTTTTCTCCCCTGCTCGAAGCATTCGATCGCGCCGACGAGCGGAAAGATCTTATCCTCCGCGCCATTGACTTGGACGTAATACTTGGGCGCCGCCATGGCGATGAGATCTCCCATGTCGACATAGAGCCCGATGCGCGGTACGTAATTAAAGGAACAATGATGCATCGCGCCGATGGAATCGCGGAAGGTGCAGATCGCCGAGGAGGGCATGGCAAGCGTGATGCGATCCTCCAAAGCGGCGGCGTAAGCCGTCGCCGTGCCGCCGCCGGAATTCCCCATCAAACAGATCGTCTTGACGTCCACCTTGTCGGCGAAATACTTTTCAGCGACGTCGATCAGGCGCGAGACGTCCCAAACGCGCTCGCCGAGGGTCGTGCGTCCCATGAGAAGGGCGGTCATGGCGGGCTCCAAGCAAGCGTCGAGCTCCTTATTCGGGTTTTTCAGCTCGCCGAAGGAGCGTTGCTCCATACAGATCGCGGCATAGCCTTCTCGGACGGCGCGGATGCAAAAATCGCGGTTTCCGCCTCGGATGGAGAGCTCGTCCTTTTCCTGCTTCACGACGCCGAGAGAAATATACATGCCCGGAGAATGCCCTTGCAGGCAGATCATCAGCGGAGGCTTCTTTACCCCTTTCGGAAGCAGTAAATGGGCGGGGACATAATACCCCGGTTCGGACCGAAAGGTGAAGCGCATCTCCGTATAGCTTTCTCGCTCCCTCTCCCATTCGATGCGGAGATCGGGGACAGCGGGGAGCATCCGATCCAGCCCGAGCAATTCCCCGAGCTTTTCACGCGCCGCTTTTTGCCAGACTTTCAAGTCCCCGCCGACATAACGCATGGACGGCTTGACCTCACGAAATAATTCCCGCTCGTAATCATAGGTGCATTTCATGCGACCTTCCTCCTCCGAAACAAAATTTCAAGCTTCGACAGCGATCTCATTTTAGCATATTATTTGAAAAGTTTACAAAGCTTTCTCCGCGCCTGTTTATCGATAAATTTTGCAAGGGCGCTTTTCGGAAAAGGCTTTCCGTGCCCCGGATAAAGGCAGTCTCCCTCCGTTTGCAGAAGCGTCCGCCAGCTTTCCGTGAGCGCGGCGTTATCCTCGATCCAAAGCGGAGAATATCCCGCCGCCCCCGCGCCGTTCATGCAGACGTCGCCGACGAAGATCTTATCCTCAAAGCGGAGACAGAGGTCATTGTCCGTATGTCCGTGGAGCACGAAAAAGGTGATCCCCTCCTCCGCCAAAGGCTGGGTTTCGGGGTCGATGCAGCCGCTGACATCCAAGGGCTCGAAGGTTTGGAAAGCGGGAAGCGCCGCAGACAGCTTATTCAGCGGGAGCAGCACTTTACGTGAGATATAGACGTCTTTCACGTTCGCGCCCGAGGCGAGGCGCTCTTTTTCGGCGGGCAGGCAGATGAGCTTTGCGCCCGTATCCGCAAGGATCTTTTTCAGAAACCCCGCGTGATCGGCATGGACGTGCGACAAGACGACATAACGAATGGAGGAGAGGTCTATCTTCATTCGCCTCGCCTTCCTCAGAAAATGCTTATAATCAAAAGGATATCCCGTGTCAAGAAGGAGCCAACCGTCCTTGAGGGATATCAAATAGGCGTTCATATAAAAAGTCCCCAAATTCAAAACGGTTTTCATATGTCACCTCTCTTTTCTCTTTCCATTTTAACGCCTCGCGCGGAAGATTTGCAATACGTTTCTCGGATTCCTTGCGCGCGGGAACCCCGAAAAAAATGCCTTTTGCGCCGCAGGCAGAGGGCGTGAGCGTCTTTTCGCAGGCATATTCGGATTTTGCGAAGATCGGGTCTTGATTCAGCCGCGACAAAATGTTACTATATTGACAGAAGAAAAAAGACGGATATTTCGGACGCTTGGAGCCGACGAACGTCGAAGGAGAACAAGATGGGTGATTTCAGACAATTGAAAATCGTGGACAACTTTTATCAAAACAATCTTTTTTATCCGATGCCGACGGTCATCATCTCCACGTTATGCGACGACGGAATGACCACATTGGGGAGCTATTCCTTGGTATTCCCCTATTACATCGCGGGCAAGGAGCGCTACGCGATGCTGCTCGAATGTCGAAATTCTTCCAATACCGCGCAAAACATCCTGAAAAACGGGAAATGCGCGCTGAACTTCATCAAAGACGATCGGAAATATTTCAAAGAAGCCGTCCGCCTCGGATTCCCCGGGAAGACCCCCGAAGAAAAGATGAAAGACTGCAATTTCGCGCTCATCAAAGGACAAGCGGAAGGCGCGAGACCGCTCATCCTGAAAGACGCCTATCAAGTCATCGAATGCACCTGGAACGAGGCGCTGGAGGACGGCTATAAATCCAAGGCACATATCGGCGAGCTGGAGGGCGTGGAGCCGCCTTACAATGATTTCAACGGCATTACCTCCAAATTCGGCTGTCATTTCATCCTCACGATCGACGACATCCTTATGGAAGAAAAATACGCCGATCATCTCAAAAACGGGCTAAAAAAGAGCTCCTTCCCGCCCGTGCCGGTGGATTACGGCTATCACGACAGCAAAAATTTCTGGTACAAAAAATTCAAGGGGATCCTGCCCACCTCGGACGTCATCGCCGCGAGCAACGCGGGAGCGGTGGAAAGCGTGATGTATTGCGCGGAAAGGCTGGATACAACGGTGAAATTCACCAAGGAAGCCTGCGAAATGTACGTAAAAATACCGCGTCCTTTCATGAAAGCGGCGCTGATGCAGATCGTGGAGATCGCCGAAAAGAACGGCATCGCAGTCATCGACAAAGAAGCCGCGCTCAAGATCGCCGAGATCCGAAAAGCGAAGAAATAAAAAGGTTTGCGAAGGCGGCGGAAAAGGCGCGCTTTTCGCAAACCGAAGAAGAGAGGAAAAAGCCCGTCTGCATAGGCGGGGCTTTGCTTTTATTGAGCGGCCTCGGACGCTTGCTCGACTGCGAAACCTTCTATTTCGTCAAATCGCTTATACGCGATATACATCAGTTCTTTCGCGGCGGGGACGATATTTATATTTCCGAAATACTCTTCAAGCGTGGCTGTATTAAACCTTTCAAGCACGATCGAGCCTTCGGTGTCGGAGGCTTTTTTGAGCGCTTCCCGCAAACGATTTTCTTTAGAAGCGAACGCTTTTTCCTTTACCTCGCCTTCCGGAATATCACTGTTTTTCGCATTCGCCGTCGCATATTTGATGAATTTATTAAAACTTTTTTCCTCGCGCAAGTCGATGAACAAGAGCGACATGATCTCCATCTTGGTATTATAAGGATCCAAGCCTGCGCCGAGATAATAAAGCCTTGAGATCTCGATCGGCTTAGCAGGAGGATTATGATCCGACTTATCCGAAGGATTATTATCTCCGCTAACCGTTTCTTTATTTGCTATAAATTTATACGCATCATTCTCCCCCAAGAATGACGCGCTGGAAAGTTCTCTCATATCCGTCGTGGACAAGACTTCTTCGCAGAACTCGCGATAAACCGTCGAGGAAAGCATAGGCTTCGAATCCTTTTCAAAGCCGACGAAGGGCTGGAAAGAGCCCGCGGGGACGACATGCACGGTGCCGGGGCCTTCCGCCACATTGCCTCCTCTTTTATGCATCAGGAAATAAAGTCCGTTATTCTTCTCATCGATCTTTCCGTCTTCATTTTTCTTTGCGTCTTCAAGACGAATCACGGTGAGCGTGACGACGCCTATGCTGCAAGCACGATTTTCGAGATCAAGGATACCGGTCTTTTTCTCCCCCTTTTTCCGTATTTTAAAATCTCTTTTTTTACCCGCTTCATATCTGAATTCTTGGACTTTGCAGGTATTGAAAAAATCGAAATACCCGCTCTCATAGACCGTTAAAGAAGGTAAATTTTTATTTTTAGAAAGTGAAGCGGCGCAATAGATCTCTCCGTTGAAGAAGATCGTCGGCGTACAGCCGTATCTCAACATCTCTTTCACATATGATTTTCTGATAGAAAACGGCTTGAACTTTTGCGGATAGGGAGGATGTTTTATTATCTTTTCGACGCTTTCGGGCTTCTCACCCGCGACCGTGACTTGGACATCATCGAGAGATATCCATTCTCTTTTCGCATCCCCCCAATATTCCCAATCCTTATCTATGATCAAAGCTGTGGAATCTGCCAAGAGGCTTTTATCGCCTTCTGCTCTCATAGCTTTCTTTGTTGCGTTCGCTTTTTTATCATCTTTTTCTTTATCGTCGTTTCTTTTATAGGCTTCAAAACACGCCCTTGTCGAATTGCTACGGGCTACTTCGATTTTCGCTTTCAAGCCTACGAAGTTATCTCTCTTTTTATCATTCAAATAGCGAATAAGTGCGATAAAAACAGAAATAAAACCGAAAATCGCAAAAACCTTTTGCACATTGCCCAAAACTTCGGAAAATGAGGCGCTTACGCAGAAAAAACTCATAACAAACTCTCCTCTTTTGTTAAAAATATCATAACATATTCTTTGCGAAAAGACAATATCGAATTCGGTGTAAAATGTGACTTGACTAAAATGCGCGCGAAGTGATAAAATAAGTCATCAAAATTTCTCACAAAGGAGACTTACTTATGGAAAATAAAAATCTTGTTCGCTTTTTGCTCACTTTCTTCCTCGGTTGGATCGGTAGCATTATCATCAATCACACCGACCTGAAACCCGAAGGGTACACGTCGAGAACGGCGGCTTATCTCTTCCTCGGGATCGTGACTTTCGGGATCTATGACCTCGTGGCTTCCATCTGCAACCTTACTTTCGATCCTGCGAAAGAGAAGAACATCGGCTATATCAAAGACGAGCCCGCCGTGCAAGGCTGAGCGAAAATTTGAGGCGGCGATAACGCCTTCCTCATAAGATCAAAAAGATGGCAGGAGAATGCTCCCGCCATCTTTTTTCTTTCCCCTTTTCGGGGAGATTTCCTCTCTCGCCGCGCTCCTTCGAAAGAGCCTTTCCAAGGGACAAGCAAGGGAGATCACATACTTTTTTCCAGAATGCGGATAAGCGCCGCTTTATCGAGCGGGACGTAAGCCCAATCTTGCGACGTGTCGTCATTTGCGAGAATGTGATCCGCCATCTCTTCGATCTTCTCCGCCTTTACGCCGAGCGTCCCGAGATGCATCGGGATGCCGATCTCTTCAAAAAACTCATAGAAGGCTCGGATGACCTTACGCGCCATCGCCTCCTCCGACGCCGCCTCGAAGCCGAAAAGTCCTTTCCCGAGCGTAACGAAACGTTCCAGCGTCTTCTCGGACAAGATCTCTTCCATCCAGCGCGGCGTAATGATGGCGAGCCCTGCCCCGTGGGTGATGTCGAAATAAGCGCTGAGGGCATGCTCGATGGAATGCATCGGCCAGCCGGAATATCCCGCGCCGTTTGACAATATGCCGTTACAGCCCCAGCTGCAGACATACATCAATTCGCTCCTTGCCGCGTAGTTCGTGGGCTCCGCAAGCGCGATCTTGACATTCGTCATCAAAGAGCGGATCGCGGAGATCATGATCCCGTCATTAAAAAGAGAGCTTGGCGCGGAGAAGAATTGTTCCAAAACGTGATTGATGGCGTCCGCCGTGCCGCAAGCCGTATGCCAAGGAGAGACGCTGAAAGTGTACTCGGGATCCATAAAGGAGAAGGCGGGGAATAAGAGCTCGTCCTGATATCCGCGCTTATCATTGATCGCCGTATTGGAGATGACGCATCCGCAGTCATATTCGCTCCCCGTGGCGGCAAGCGTGATGATATCCACGATGGGAAGCGCGGCTTTCGCCTTCACTTTCCCCGAGATGAGATCCCAGCCCTCGCCATGATATTTCGCGCAAGCGGCGATGGCTTTCGAACAGTCCAAAACGGAGCCTCCGCCCACGGAGAGGATGACGTCGATCGCATTCTCTTTGCAGAGCTTTGCCCCCGTGATGACGGAGGGATCGTATTTGGGATTCGGCTCGATGCCGGAAAGTTCCACGATATGGAAATCTTTCAGCAGTTTATACACTTCGTCATAAATCCCCAGTTTCTTGACGGAGCCGCCTCCATAGGTCAAAAGGACGTTCTTTCCGTATTTCGCCATGACCTCGGGAAGGTGCTTGATGACCCCTTTCCCGAAGAGCAGCGTCGTCGGGGTTCCATACATAAAATCACCTATCATATTTTTCTCCTTTTTCTGTATTTTAACGCGGCAAAAGTTCCTTTCTTTCCCGCGAAAAGTCCCTTGAGAGTCCCTTGGACGCCTGGCCCATCGGGTCAATTCCCCGCCTTGAAATTATAGATCGGGGTGAGGCGCTTCACGATCGTGCAGGTCGGGCGGATATTGCGCGTGATGTCATGGACGCTCTTATACGCCATAGGGGATTCGTCGATGGAATTCATCCCCACGGAAGTCGTATAGATCCCGCGCATCTCTCTCCGATATTCTTCCAACGAAAGCTGCCTGCGGGCATTCGCTCGGGAGAGGAGACGACCTGCGCCGTGCGGCGCGGAGCGATTCCAATCCTCATTTCCTTTTCCGACGCAGATAAAGCTGCCGTCGCGCATATTGATGGGAATGAGGACGCGCTCCCCTTTCTCCGCCGAGATGGCGCCTTTTCGCAAGATGCGATGCTTCACGTCGATGTAATTATGAATGGTATGGAAGGCGTCTTTCGGCTGAAGCGCCATCTTCCGCAAGATATAATCCGCCATGATCTCGCGATTTCGCGCGGCGAATTCCACGCAGACATCGAGGTCATGGAGATAATCTTCCAGCGCCTGTCCGCAAAGATAGCTTCTCTCTCGCGAAGCGGCATTCCGCATGCAAAGCCAAGCGGACTCCGCCTTTTTCAGCGCGGAAGAGATCTCCGCGTCCTTCCCTTCCCGCTTATAATCGCGAATGATCGTCTGCTTTTCACGGAGGTATCCCTCCTTATCCGCCGTTTGATCCATCGCGACGTCGATATAGTGCTCCGCCACTTGCGCGCCGAGGTAACGACGGCCCGAATGGATGACAAGATAAAACTCGCCCTCTTCGTCGCGGTCCATCTCGATGAAATGATTTCCGCCGCCGAGGGTGCCGAGACTGCAAGCCGCATAGCTTATGCGTTTGATCTCTTTATAACACAAAAGGCGCGTAAAGTCAAATGAGGCGGACGTCTCGCCCTGCCACACCCCGTGTCCGCTCGGCAAAGAATGCACCACACGGTCCAAGCTTTCGAGGTCGACCTCCGCCTCGCCCAGCGCCACGGCATACATCCCGCAGCCGATATCGACGCCCACCATAGAGGGCGAGACCTTCTCTCCCACCGTCATCGTTGTTCCGATGGTGCAGCCGATGCCCGCATGGACGTCCGGCATAATGCGTATCTTACTTCCTGCAAAAGTCGGATCATTTACCATCATCTTGATCTGCTCGCGCGCGGTATGCTCGATTTCGTCCGTGAAACATTCCGCAATATTGTACTTTCCTTTTACGGTTATCATATTTCGATCCTCCTTTCTTTTTTTCGTCTTGATCCCTCCGCGGCGGGCATCTCGCGCTTTTCGGCGCTTTTCGCCATGATCGGATCATATTGTTGACGGACTTTCATTATATCACATCAAAACTTAATTGCAAGCACTATTTTTCTTTTATATAAGGATTTTCGCGCGTATACGCAAAAAATGCTCCGCCAAAGAAGAAGTCGGCACGTTTGCCGACTTCTTTTCGATCTCCGTTAAAAGTTTTTCTCCTGCTCCGATTTCCCGCCGAATGTCATTCCTCCGCCTTATTTTCGGAACCGCCCTCTTCAAGACAGTCTTCCGCGAGCGGCTCGGTAGTAAGCTCCGCCGCAGGGATTTCCGTCGGGGCGTTTTCTCCCGAAAGGCTCTCCCCCGCAAGCGGGAGGTCGGGCGCGGAGCGTCGTCCCACCATCACTTTCAAAATGACGGGGGTGATAAGCGACGAGATCAATATGATGGCGAGGATAAAGGGCATAATATTCGCGTCCACCATCCCGGACTGTATCCCCTTCTCCGCGCAAATCAAAAGGACTTCGGCGCGCACCATCATGCCGACGCCCACCGCCGTAGACTCTTTAAGATCGAAGTGACAGAGCAAAGCGCCCGAACCGCATCCGATGACCTTGCTGAGCAGCCCCGCGGCGACGTAACAGATGCCGAAGACCAATATCCCCGTATCAATGGCGGAGAACTGCGTCGTGATCCCGATATTTGCAAAAAAGACAGGCAAGAAGAATAAGCAAAGCGTGCCCGTGAAAGCATCCATCTCCTTCGCTTCTTCCGTCCCCGAAAGCATAAGCCCGATAAAGAATGCCCCCGTGATGTCCGCCACGCCGCAGAATTCCTCCGCTGCATAGGCGTATACGAAAGCGAGCGCCACGCCGAATATTTTCAGGAAATTTTTCGGAACCCCCATCGCAGAGAGCTTCTTGAAAAGCCATCTCAGCAAGAATCCGAGCGGGATCGCCACGGCGAAGAAGATCACCGTCTTCAAAATGACAATGCCGACATTCCCGCCTTCGCCGCCGAGCCCTGCGGCGAAACTCAGAAGAATGACGCCGATGATATCATCCAAAATGGCAGCGGTGACGATGGTCGTCCCCACTTTTCCATTCAGCTTGCCCATTTCTTTCAAGGTGGCGACGGTCACGCTGACCGACGTCGCCGTCAAAATAACGCCGTAAAAGAAATAACTCACCGCCTTCGAGGCAGTGAGCCCCGCAAAGCCGTGATTCAGGAAAAGGCACGCCACAAGGAAGCCGAAAATGATAGGCACCGCGACGCCGAGAAGAGTCACGATGACGGCGGCTTTCCCCGTCTGTTTCACCATCTTTATGTCCGTGCCGAGCCCCGCGGAGAACATGATGAGGATCACGCCGATCTTTGCGAAGAAAGCGAGCCCGCCTTCCGTGAAGCTCGTGATGATCGTCTGCCCCGGGATCAGCCGCACCAGCCCAAGCAAAATGCCGGCGAGCAGCTCGCCCACGACGAAAGGAATGTGCAGCTTCTTGCAAGCTCCGCAAAGAATTCCGGATAGGACGAAGATCATCGCCAAAGGTAATAAGATAGAAAAGACCTGCATATTTGCCTCGATTATTTGATGCTGTTATTCCTCCACGCCGAGCTGCGGGCGTATTGCTCGCGCGACGTCTTGGAATTCCAAGCGTATTTCGCGCCGCGGATCACGAGATGGTACTCCGCTTTATCCCCGTACAGACTCTCGATGAGCGCGCGTATCTTCTTATCGTCGAGAAACTTACAAGAGAAGATGTCCATATAAAGCCTTCTCGCCTTGATCTCGTAATGAATGGAGATATGCGACTGCGCCACGAGCACGATGCCGGAGATGTAGCGGGGATCTTTATTCGTGTCGAAGATGACGTAAGGGCGCGAAATGGGGAGCATATCGATCTTCTCCGGAATGGAATCCAAAAGGAGATTGATCTTCTCCATCGTCATATCCACGTCGCTGACGTTGATGAGATAATGCGGCCCGAAATCCGCCGAGTCCGCGTCACTCCTTTCGGGGAAAGAATCCGAAAAACGTCTGTCCACGAGCTCGGACTGGACTTTTCGCGCGTACAAACGATTGGTAAAGGCCTTCTCCGCCTCCTGCGACGTAAAGAATTCATCGCAGAAAACGTCCGCGAAATAACAGCCTTTATACGGAAAAGTATGAATGGTCACGTGCCCGCCTTTGCAAAAGCAAAAAGCCGAGATCCCGCCGTCATAAGCGTCCTCGCAATAATAATACGGCAAAAGGAACGGGGGCATCACGGGAGAAAGGGACAAGTCCTGCATCACCTTGATGAAGAGCTCATTCACACACATCAGATTATTGGCGTTTTCCTCGTCCGTCCCATATGCGTCCAACATATAATGTAACATAATCTCTCCTTCGCCCCGTCTTCGGGCATATCAATCGAAAAGCGCGTCGAAATCTCTGCAATTCACGATAAAGGGCTCGATCCACCAATTCTTATTCGAGCGCGCCACGTTAGGCAAGCAGTAATACGCCTCGCCCATGCGATACTCGAAGTCCGTCAGGATCTTGATCTCTTTATCCTCCTGTCCTTCTTCTCCCGTAAGGAGGAAGGTCATGGTCTTATAGCCGTCGCGATTGCTGAAATTACTGATATAAATGGCGCAGGCGGGATATACTGCCTCCACGACGTTATGCGTCTTAAAGCCGCCGTTCTTGATGTATTGCAGGAAGCGCATCGAATTTGCAATGAGTTTATCGATATTCTGATTGCTCTTCTCCGTCCAATCGAAGCCGACGTCCAAGAGCTTTTTGAGATCCACGCCGATGATGATCTCGGACTTCCCGATCACGCTGCGCATATACTTGGTCTCGTCGCGCACGCTACCCGAATTAAAGGCGCAATCCTCGCAGAGCTGTTTGAAAGCGTCGGAGGGAACGGGGATCTCTTTCAAGCGATCCGCCCAAGCCTTCGCCTCGCGGTGGAAGGCGTCGATCGCCTGCTTTTGATATTCCTTGATCTCCTCTTCGTTCATCGCGCGGGAAAAAGCGGTTACGTCGAAATTATCCATCACGGCGGCATATGCGAAGATGCCGCGATAGAAACAGATCAAACGACGGAAGACGCCGCCCATGATCTCGGAAAGCATCTTGAACCGAACTTCCCGATCCCGATTGTATTTCAATTTCTCGATGGAGAGGATCACCTCGTCGATGCTCCAAAGGCTCACGCCGTGCCGCGTCTTCTCCGGCGCGGAGCAGGCATTCAGGCTGTCCACGATGAGGCGCGCCTTGATCTCGGCGTTTCTTTTCTCGGAAAATGCGCCCGTATTCTGCTCTTCCTGACGAATAAAGCCCGTGAGCTTATTTCCGACATAGGACTCCTTGATCTTCTCGTCGAGCTCCTTCTGCGACAAGCGACAGATCGGGAGACTCTGATGGAAGCGGATCCCCAGCTCTTTTAAGAGCGGATGCATGATATGCGGATTATAATAAAGGAGCTCGTAAAGCACTTTCGTCGGGCTCGCCTCGATGAGCAAGATGATGCTCACGTTATCCCAATTATAATGTTCTGCGGAGAATTCCGTCGCCATCGGATCATTGGAAGCGAAGGACCCGGGATAGGCAGAATAAAAGCGGTTATAAAGATTCCTCTTGTCGTCATCCGTCATCGAATCCGAGATGGAGAGAGCAAGATTCTTGATATAACGATAATTGATGGTGTGGATATCCTCGATGAAGCCCTTCTGCTCCTGCGTCTCCTCGCCCTCGAGGCGTTGTCCCGTGATCTCGCAGAAGACGTCGCCGCAGTTTCGATTGATGGAGATGGAATTATCCTCTCCGAGCTCAAGGGTCTCGGGCTCATCCTCGGCGATATAATAATTGATACAGCCGCTGCCGTCCACCGTATTATAAGAGAGCATCAGCTTGGAATTCGTCACCGTCAGGCTCTCCAAGAAATAGAAGCGCTGGCGTCTGCCCATATTTACTTTGATGATGGTGCGATTGCAATAAAATTTGCTGTCGTCCGTCCAGCTATGCACGTGGAAGACGAAATCATCGTTCTCCCCTTCGAGCGAGACGTTGCGGAGGAAAGTGAGGCTCGGGAGGAGCTTCATGAACATCCCCTGCATCTCTTCCAAGGAATTCTCCAGACGGGAGGTCTTCTGCCATTCCATGATCTTGCGGAAATAGCTGTGGAAATCGATGCGCCGACTCGTCTGCATAAAATCGGGAATATATTCGCCGAGGGAATTCTCACCCGTAAGGTCGATATAAAGATCCATCAAGACGAACTGGATGAGCTCGGTATTCACCGCGCGCCCGATATAAAGCTTGCTGAGGATGTCATAGACCCGCTTCGCATTGGAAGAAAAAGAGGAAAGATCGATCTCCGCGATATTATCGATCATGCGGCGATAACAGGCGTAGATATACATAAAGCTGAGGTTCAGGGCGTTATTGATGTATTTATAATAATTGACCCCTTTCCACAAGCTCTTCTTGGCAAGGACGTCTTCGTCATTCTCACCGAAGATATAAAGACGGAGATTCTCATCGGGAATGAGCCGTCTCAATTCGTTCATGAGCTCCGCATTTTTGATTTTGGAATCATTCTTCTCCATAAGCACTCCTATTTACGCATTAAAAGAGTCGTCCGTATTGTCCCTGATGATGTCCGCAAGGAGGACGTACTTATTATAAGCGGCTTCTTCGTCTTCATTCCGCGAATCGATATTCGCAAGCACGCCTTCGAGCCACATAAAGCGCGGCACCATCGGGATGCCGAATTCGTCGCCCGTAAGCATCTCGAGATGGAGAGTGTTCTTGTCCTCGTCGAGATTCATCTTGATGGCGTTCTTCAGATTCAACTTCGCGGTGATGGGATAAGAATCACCGTCGATATTCATCCGCATCGGGGGCACGACATTGGGGACGATGATGATGTCCTTCATATTATTCTCTTGCTCGAATCTTTTGAGATAACGGATCGTTCCTTCGCGGAATTGCTTGGTGGGGCGCATGCAACAGACCATGATCTGCGTGCTGTTCGTGCTCCATTTCGCCGTCATTTGATCGCCTGCCGCCGAGTCGAAAACCACCGCGGCGCAGTCATAATCCTCACAAAGCTGAAGAAGGGTCGTGAGATGCGGCGAGGTCTTCGCGTCGTAATTCGAGCTATTGGAATCCTCGATCATTCCGCCGTCTTTCGCGGGAAGGAAAAGCACGGCATCCTCTTCCAAGCCGAAAAAAGCGCCCACTTTGCAAAGCTGCGAGAAGAAAGGATGTTTATCGATGGGCGCGCTCGTATTCGTATGCCCGGGGATGCCCTGTCCGAGGCAGTACTGAACGTAACAATTCGAACGATACGCCTCATCCGCCTTATCGAGAAGATAGGTCAGACCTGCGGAGTCGATGTCCATATCCACGAGGACGATCGGGGTCTCGGGCGTGGCGTTCAGATGGTCCTCATCGCCGAGGATGGGGATGAGATTCGCGAGAGCGGACGTCCTGCCCGCGCCGCCTTTATAGCTGAAAAAAGTGAGTGATTTCATTTCGGATTCCTCCTTTCTGTCTTCGATCAATCTTTCTTGCGGGAAAGCGCCGAGCGGATGCCGTCATAGCCCTGCGTCACGACAAAGTCGCTCGCATGCGTGACGGACTTGGTGACCTGTCCGACATAGAGCGCAAGGATAGTGCGGATATCTTTTCTGAGATAATTGACGAGTTTGTTATAAGCGTCTTTTTGATTCTTGCCGTCGAGATCCTCTTTGCAGTCGCCCGCCGTCTCATACGTCTCCGCGCCGAAGAGGGAGCGCACGAGCAAGAGCTTCATATTCTCGGAGAACGCCTTCTCTTCTTTCGAGAGACGCTTCCCTTCCGCGGGATCCATCGAAGTCAGGATGCCGGAGAGAAGATCATTGAAAGCGGGAAGCAAGTTTTCCCGAATGGAATTCTTGCAAAGATCCGCAATGGCGTTCTCGACGGGAGAGCCCGCCGCGATCTTCGCCGCCTGCTCCGCATTCTCCGCCTGCAAGCGCGCGATCTCTTTCTTGAGCTTCTCGATCTCGCCGCCCTCCGCGGTCAACGCGGTGTATTGCGCCTCTTGGATGCGCGCCTTATAAGCGTTATTCTCCGTGTCGATCTTGGAGAAACGAGACTCATAGGTCTCATAGTAACGATAGAAGCCCGCGAGCGAAGAGACGTAATAGTAAGTGGAAGTCGCATAATAGCAGTCCTTCTCCCAGAGCCAAGTGTACTGCCCATTCTCATCGAGGATACGATCGCTCATCATGCTGTCGAGATACTTAATCATATCGATCTGCGGATATTTCACCATGTACTCGCCGAGGAGCGTGAAGGTGGAAATGATGACGGGAAGAAGGCTCATCATGCGGATCCTTCTCTTGCGGAGCTCTTTCGCGAGGACTTTGTGATAGACGTAATCCTCGTTAAAGACGGCGTAATATTGATCCACGATATAGTCTCTTCCCACCGCCTTTAAGTCGTTATAGAAACGCGACGTGCGCTGGATGGCGAGCTGGAGCAGCTCGAACATATCGTCATATTCTTTCTGATACTTTTCGCGATCGGCGCCCACGGCTTTCTGGACTTTCTCCTTCAAGACTTCGTTCAAGCCGCTGGAGATCACGATATTCACGATGAAGACCATATTAAAGAGAACGTCGCTGGACTGGCTGTGGCGCACGGTCTCGTCATCCACAACGGAGAGGTCGTAATTAAAGAAGCGATCGTCGATGCGGTCTTGCGTCACCTCCCATACGCCTTCCGCCGCCTTCAAAAGATCGTTTCTGAGCCTGCCGACGGGAGAGGTCGGATCGCCGTACGGCAGATCGTCATTGATCTCGACGAGGATGGCGGCGAAACGCTTTCCGCTCTCGGTCTCCGAAAGGGGCGCGCCCGTCTTGGCGTCCACGTACTCCTCGTAATTCGCTTTGACGCTTTGGAAGCATTCGCCCACGGCGTACGTATAATAAAGCGAGGGGTTCACGCACTTCCAAGTGAAATTCCATCCGCAAGACATCTTGCTGCTCTGCGGCGTGGCGACAAAGGCAAGATTCAGATACTTGACGCAGAATTTCGAAAGCGCGATGAGCTTCTTCTCCGTCGCTTTGTCAAAGAACTCCACCCCCGCCGTGAGATTCGTGCGAAGAAGGTCGAGCGCGACGGGAAGCGTCCAGGTGATGGAATCGATATAAGAGAAACAAGCGGGGAAAGTCACGTCGTAAGGCGTGGCGTCCAAAAGGAAATTTCCTTCCGGGATATCCTTCGCGGGGATCCCCTCGTCATAAAAGAGGCTGTAATTTCCTTTCGGGTTCTCCACGTGCGCGAAGAGCTCTTTCACGAGATCGTCGCAAAGCGACAAGACTTCCTCCGTGCATTCGATCTTATAATCATTGATCAAGATCAGCACGGTCTGCAAGACCTGCGTGACGGAAAGAAGACCCGACTGCTTGATCGAGTCGCTGAAGTCGAAGGAATTTCCGTTCTCCGAAGTCTTCCTTTTCGCAAGGAGAGCCTCGAGTATCTTCTTGCCGATGACACCTTTGTCCTCATATTCATAGAAGATACTGTCCTCTTTCTTGTCGACGACGATATCCTTCATTGCCTTGCTCAGAGCATTCATCGCTCTGACGTCCGTTTTGATCCCAGCCATTTCCTTTCTCCTTTATTTTTTATTGAAATCGAATGTTACTATGGGTCTTACGCCCAATTTGAATTTCTGATTGAAGCCTCTTTCATTCACGTTCATGCTCTCATTGACGTTCATCTGCAAGGCTCTGCCGCCCTTTCCTCTGTCGGACAGCCAAAAACGCGTCTGCTTCTCCGCGAAATCCGAAGTCTTGCAAAAGGCGTCGAACTTGCCTTTGTTCTCCGAAAAAACGCGCTCGGAGGGAAGCTCCGCCGTCTTGACGGGGAAAGCCTTTTTCGCCGAGCGAAACGCCTCTTTCGTGAAAAGCGCCAAAGCGGAAGGAAGCGCCTCGCCCGTGGAGGAGAAAAGCACGCGATCCGCCATAAAGCGAAGCCCATCATCCGTCTTTTCGAGATAAACGAAGCGAATGGGGTCGCAATGATAATAAACGCCGCCGAGATAGCAATAATGCTCGCCGCGCTCCGTGAACCATTCCTTACCGAGATTTTTATGGGAGACGTCCACGTCCGCGATCTCACGGGGATACAAGCCGGCGTAAAGCACCTTATTATTCTCTTCCGTGACGATGATCCCTTTCTGCTCGAGATCTTCCAGCATGACTTCTTCATCATCCACGACGCCGAGCGAGCGCGTTTTATTCAAGATCGCCTCCGCCGTCTCTTGCGCCGTGCCCGTGCGACGCACGCAGATCACGTCCTCATTGAACATATCCACGACGTCTCGCAAATATTCGAAGGGGAAGAAAGCTTCGACATTTCCTTCGCCCGCGAGCGCATAGGTGTCACGAATGATCTCGTTTGTGGATCTGCCGCCGATATTCACGGAGAAACAAATATAAGGCTCGCCTTTCTCCTTCATCACCGCCGCCTGCTCTCTCGCCCAGCCGCGCTCCAAGAAACAAGGCTTGCTCACAAAAGAATTCTCGCTGTTATAAAAAATGACGCCGGCGCAATTCGGATGCTTGATGACCTTTTCCGCCACGTGCTTCCAATTATCGCCGAGCTCCATCGCCGCGTCGTACCAAAGACGCAGACCGAGCGCCTGCATCCGACGAATGTCTTCCAAAACGATATGGCTGTCGATGCTCCGATAAGAGATCATCAGGAACTTCCCTTTTTCGATCGTTTCATTGAGAGTAACAGCCATTCTCTTTCGTCCTTTTCAAAGGAGCCGCTTCGCGCACACGAGCGTCCCCACGTAATAAATTCAAATTATATT
>JAGCXI010000043.1 GCA_017961365.1 Clostridia bacterium | reverse complement strand
TCAGCAAGGGCAGCCTCAGCAAGGAAGGATATAAGTCCGTGGCGAAGCAGCTTGTGGACGCTTTCGGATTTAAGTACGTGGCGATCACCCTCCGCGGAAGCATCTCCGCGAACGACAATAAATGGAGCGCGATGCTTTTCGACGGCAAGGATTATTTCTTCAGCAAGGACTATATGATTCATATCGTGGATCGCGTGGGCGGCGGCGACAGCTTCGGCGGCGGCCTCATCTACGGCATGTTGCATTTTGCGGATGACAAGCAAAAGATCATCGAGTACGCCGTGGGCGCGAGCTGCTTGAAGCACGCGGTGGAAGGAGATTACAATATGGTCTCCGTGGACGAAGTGTTGAAATTGATCGAAGGCGACGGCAGCGGTCGCGTGCAGAGATAAGGAGGACGGAAAAATGGATGTAAGATACGCAGTATCCAAGAAAGAATATAGCAGAATGACGACGGAAGAGCTTCGCGAGACCTTCCTCATTCAGAATATCTTCGAGGCGGATAAGATCAATCTCACTTATTCGCATATCGATAGGATCATCGCGGGCGGCGCTTGCCCCGTGACGAAAGAGCTCCCGCTTCTTGCGGGCGAAGAGCTCGGCGCGGATTATTTCTGCGAGAGACGTGAGGTCGGTGTCATCAATATCGGCGGCGCGGGCGTCATCACGGTGGACGGCAAGGAATATAAGATGGATCATTTCGACGGGATCTATATCGGCAGAGGCACGAAGGAGATCGTTTTCAAGTCCCTCGACGCCGCTTCTCCCGCTCATTTCTATATCAACAGCACGCCTGCGCATAAAGAGTATCCCACCAAACATATCCCCCTCGTGAATGCGGTGCACCGCGCGTGCGGGGATTTCAAGGATTGCAATAAGCGCACGATCAATCAATTCATCGTGCCGGGGAATTGCGATAGTTGCCAGCTCACGATGGGGCTCACGCAGCTCGACGAGGGAAGCAATTGGAATACCATGCCTTCCCATACCCACGAGCGCAGGATGGAGGTCTATATTTATTTCGACATTCCGCAGGATAACGTGGTCTTTCATATGATGGGCAATCCGCAGCAGACCCGCCATATCGTCGTGCAGAACGAGGAAGCGGTCATCTCCCCGAGTTGGTCCATCCATAGCGGCGTCGGCACGAAGAATTACACCTTCATTTGGGGTATGTGCGGCGAGAATCAGGTCTTCGACGATATGCAAGGCGTGAAGACCACGGATCTTCGTTAAAAGAGGCGGCGTCAGCCGAAAAGAAAAGAGCGAGCCCGAAGGAGCCCGCTCTTGTCCTGTTTTCAAACGGAAACGGGAGCGGAATAAAAGGAGAGAATATGAAGATAGGGTTACAGCTTTTTACTTGCCGCAAGCAGGCGCAAAGAGATTTATACGGCACGCTGAAAGTGCTTTCTTCCCTCGGGATCAAATATATCGAGGCGGCGCGTATCAATTTCGACGAGGAAGATATCAAGGCGTTTAAGAAGGCGAAGGCGGATTTCGGCATTCAAGTGGTCTCCGCGCAGATCAAGCCGCATATCCTCGCGGACGAATTCGATAAGTGCCTTACCTTTTTGAAAGAGACGGAGTGCAAGACGGCGATCATCTCCGTCCTTCCCACGGAATGTATCATCGGAAGCGACGAGAAGCTCGTGGAATTCTGCAAATGGGCGAGTGAGCTTGCGAAAAAATATAAAGAGCAGGGCATTCAGCTCTGTTATCATCACCATGATTTCGAGTTTATCCGCAGCGGCAAGGGCACGCGTTTCGATATCATCGTCGAGAATATGAGCGAGGATATGAATTTTATCATCGACACCTATTGGACGACGAAAGCGGGCATCAACGTGGAAAAGCTTTTGCAAAGACTCAGCGGAAGAGTGAAAGGGGTACACCTTCGCGATTATGCGCTGTATCGTAAATTCATCGGCAGAAATCCCTCGAATTACGCCCTCGGCGACGGCGTTATCGATTTCAATTGGATCATCGAAGCGGCAAAGGCTGCCGGCGTGGAGTACGGCGCCATCGAACAGAATACGAAGCATCCTTACAGCGAGATCGCCAAGAGCGTGAAGCATGTCCAAGAGATCGGATATGCGGAGGATATGAAATAATATGTCTATCGAACTTGCAAAGAAACTTGCGGATTATATCGTGAGCTCTATGGACCCCGCCATGCGTTGGACTTGGGGACAGGGGATCATGGGCGCGGCGCTCGATGACCTTGATTATCATCTCGGCACGGAGCGTTATCAGCCTTTTTTGCGCGCCTTCTGCGATCATTACGTGGCGCATGACCCAACGGTGGCTTCCGCGGATACCGCGGCGCCCGGGCTCATCACTTTCGCCGTGCAGTATCGCACGGGCGAAGAGAAATACAAGGCGCTCACGGAGAAAGTCCTCGATTACATCCGCAACGAACCGCGCATCTATAAAGACGCCGTGAATCATCTCGGGAATGCTTTCATCGGCAAGTTTTATCCCAAGTCGATTTGGGTGGATAGTTTGATGATGTTCAGCGTCTTCCCCGCTCGTTATGCGGCGAAGATGGGCGACGCGGAGCTTCTCGACGTCGCGGCGAAACAGCCTGCCCTCTATGCGGACTGTATGATGGATAAAGACGATCATCTTTGGTATCACAGCTTTTGGGTGAAAAAGGGGCGTCATTATCCCAAGAGAAAGATCTATTGGGCGCGCGGCAATGCTTGGGTGGTCTCCGCTCTTCCCAAGATCCTCGACGATATCGGGGATCATCCGGAAAAGGAGAAGATCATCGACGTTTTGCAAAAGACCATTGACGCCGTCGTGAAGAAACAGCATCCTTCGGGCGGTTTCACCACCATCCTCGGGCATAAGACCTATCTCGAGTCCTCGGCGACGGCGCTCATCGCGGACGGCATCTTTCACGCCGTGCGCAAAGGCTATGTCTCGAAAGAATACCTTCCTTATGCGGAGAAAGCCTATGCTTTCGCTTGCGGATGCTTAAAAGAAAAGAAGAATGGGAAAGTGCTTTTCACGAAAGTCAGCGGTCCCACGATCCCGCTTCCCGTTTTCCCGTATCTCGGCTATGCTTTGATCGTGAAAGCCGCGAATTTTCCGTATGGCGTCGCTTCTTTCATCTGG